>CAYMSU010000016.1:0-28251 GCA_964393165.1 uncultured Enterobacteriaceae bacterium | reverse complement strand
CCACCGCGGCCCCCACCGCGGCCCCCACCGCGGCCCCCACCGCGGCCCCCACCGCCGAGGCGTCTTCGGCGCCTGTGCGGCCCGATCCGGAGCAGAGCCCGGCTCCGCCGCCCGTGGCCGCGAGGCCGCCGCCGCCCGAGGCAGATCCCCCTGCGCTTCCTTTCGAAGCCCGCGTGACCGTCATCGACGACGAGGAAGAGACCGACGACCTCGAGGAAGAGCCCACGGTCAACGTGAGCCGGCAGACCGTGGGCGCGCCCCCGCCGTCCGACGAAGAGGAGCTCTTCGCCTTCTCCGACCACGATCGGCGCTCTCGGGGAGAGGGGGCGTTCTCGACGGAGGATCACCACCGCGACGTCGTCGATGTGGGAGGGATCTCCGGCGTGGATGCGCTCCCCGTGCCGGGCGGCCAGCCCACGCTGCGGTTCGCAGGCCCCACGATCCGAGACGATGAGGTCGTGGAGAAGGTGCGCGTCGCGAACACCGTGCTGCGCGAGGTCGTCGTCGCGTTCGACGCAGCCGAGGGCCCGGGCCGAGGACGGGCGGTGCTCCAGCTACTCGTCGACGGGGGCCCGACCAAGTACTCCGTCCTCATGCGCGACATCCGCGTGGGAGAGAGCGGCGAGCTACCTCCCGCGATGGTGCTGCTGAACCTCCGCAAGCGGCCGGAGCCCGAGCAGCGGCCGCTGCTTCACAACAGTCTCGTCGACATCATCGAGCGGGCGCTCTCGTCCGCCGCCGACGAGCTTCCCGACGATCATGTGGACACCGTGCTCGAGGCCGTGGCGGGGTATCGCCAGCGGCTGGGCCGGTAGCCTGCTCGCCCCCCACTCGCCTCCTTCTGGATGCCCAATCCTCATGCCGATTCTTCTGCATCTCGCGGTGGCCTTCGGAGAACCAGGTGCGATCGACGTCAAGGACCCGGGGCTGCCCCCGCCGCCGCGCGCGGAGCAGCTCACCAACGGACTCGGCGCGATCCCGCCAGAGGTCGTGGACCTCGCGCGCTCCGTCGCGGATCGTCCGCTGGCCAAGCGGATGGCCGCCATCTCCGAGGCGATGCTCGGTCGCCCCTACCTCAGCGATCCGCTCGGGGAGGGACAGGGGGTCGATCCAGATCCGATCGCTCGCTACGACGCGTTCGACTGCCTGACCTTCGCCGAGGAGGTGCTCGCGCTGTCGCTGGCCGGCGACCCGCTACACGCCGCCGAGATCCGCGCGAGCCTGCGCTACGGCACCGACAAGCCGGTCGATTACGTCCACCGTCGCCACTTCATGGAGCTCCAGTGGATTCCTGGCGTCGTCCAGGACGGCTGGATGCGGGTCACCTCCGCGGACTACGGGCCCGTCACGGTTCTCGAGAAGGAGGTCGACGCCGACACGTGGAAGCACTGGCGGCCCCGAAAGAAGTTCGCGCACACCGATGAGCAGCTGCCGAGCGGGGCCATGCGCCTCGAGGTGCTGGACCTCGACACCGCCAAGTCGGTTGCCGAAGCGATCCGACCGGGAAGCGTGATCCTGACGGTCCGGCAGGATCGGGCCGGCGTGCCTCTGTGGATCACCCATGTGAGCCTGCTCGTCGAGAGCTCCGAGGGCCGCACGGTCATGCGCCATGCGACCAAGATGGGGTCAGGCGGCACTCGCGACCACGATCTCGCCTGGTACCTGCGGCACCTGGAGACCTACAAGAACTGGAAGGTCCAGGGGATCGCGGTGATGGAACCGATCGAGCACGGACCGAGGCGCGCGGCTATCCCGTGAGGTATGCTTCGGCATCTTTAGTGGAGCTCGTATGCGTCCAGTTCTGTGTCTCGCTCTGTTCGGCTGTTCGAACAACATCAACTTCGAGGACCAGTCCCTCGGCGATACGGGGATCGAGGCCCCGGTCGACGCTGGAGACGTCAACCCCGACGACGACACGGGGGTCGAGTCCCCGGGCCCCGGCGGCAATGGCGCCCCGGTCGCGGATGCGGGGCCGGATCTCGAGGCCACGGTGCCCGAGGAGGTCAAGCTCGACGGCTCTGGCTCTGGCGATCCGGATGGAGACCCGCTGAACTTCGAGTGGGTCATGGTCGAGAAGCCGAAGGGCTCGGCCGCGTTCCTGATCAACGAGTTCCGGGTCCAGTCCTCGTTCTATGCGGATCGCGAAGGCCTCTACGTCGTCGAGCTCGTCGTCGACGACGGGTTCCTCGACAGCTCCGACGAGGTCGAGATCATGGTCGGGGCGCCCAACGAGGGCCCGGTGGCCAATGCGGGGCCCGACCAGACGGTCAACGTCGGCGCCAGGGTCACTCTCGATGGGTCCAACAGCTACGACCCCGACGGGGCCACCCTCGTCTACCAGTGGACCCTGCAGAGCTCCCCGGTCGGCAGCAACGCGTTCCTGAACGACCGCAACCGCGAGGACCCCGAGTTCACGGCCGACGTCGCAGGCACCTACGTGCTCGAGCTGCGGGTGTCCGACGGGGTCGCGAACTCGCAGGGAGACCAGGTCCGCGTCATCGCCTCGTCGGGGGGCGGCGGCAACGGCGGGTGCCTGTCCTGCGCCGGAGCCGAGCAGGAGCTCGAGCGTCGGATCTCTGCCGGCAACGCGGCCAGCGCCGTGGGGCTGCTGCTACTGCCGCTCGGCGTGCTCTGGTACCGTCGCCGGTCGCGCCGCTGACCCAGTTCACCTGGTCGGCCTCGGTCGCGCTCCGTCGGCGGATCTAGGCGCCGAAGCGCGCGCGGAGCGCGCCGAGGAGGTGGTCGAGTGCTCGCTGGACCGAGGCTGCCCCCGCGTCGTCGAGTGCGGCGTGGCCCTGCACCTCGGCGTAGATCTTGAGCTTGGGCTCGGTCCCCGAGGGTCGGAGGATCACCCGGGCGCCGTCGTCGTGGGGGAACTGCGGATCGGGGCCCAGGTGGTAGACGAGCACGTTCCTCGAGGCGAGGTCCGACTTCGACTTGTGCGGCCCGAACCGACCGGACGTGTCTTGGTGGTCGAAGAACGCGCGGACCGTGCGCCCTCCCAGTGCGTCGACCGGGGTCGTGCGGAGCTCGGCGAGGACCTTCGCCATGCGGCTGGCGCCGGTCGCCCCTGCGTAGCGGACCGAGATCTGGCCGTTGAGCACTCGCCCGTAGGCGTGGCGGAGCTCCTCCAGCACGTCAACCAGGGTGCGCCCGTCGGCCTTCGCCTCGGCCGCGAGGCTCGCGAGCACCACTGCGCCGCCGGCGGCGTCTTTGTCGCGGATCCGGCTGGTGACCAGCACACCGTGGCTCTCCTCGGCGGCAGCGACCAGCGCCACGCGCTCGGCCTCGAGCCCTCGCCAGGTGCCGTGCTGCTCGAGCTGCGCGAGCCCGTCGGCGATGTACTTGAAGCCCACCAGCAGGTCGTCGACGAGGGCTGCGCCCGCAGCCTCCGCGACACGGCCCACGAGCGAGGTGGTGACCTCGGTGACCATCACCAGCGGCTGCTTTCCCGGGGGGGGCTGCCGACAGGCTTGGTACGCGACGAGCACAGCGATGTCGTTCCCCGTGAGGTGCACCCACTCGCCGTGGTGGCGCACCTCGCAGCCGAGCCGGTCGGCATCCGGGTCGGTGCCGAACACAAGGTCGTGGTCGCGAGCGGCCGCCAGCGCATGGGCCATCGCCGCCGGGATCTCCGGGTTCGCGACCCCGTCGGGCACGGTCGGGAAGGCACCGTCGAGCGTGGCCTGGGGCGCATGGAGGTCGCAGGCGTAGCCGGCCGCCCGCAGGACCTCGTGGACCACTCCGGTGCCGTGCAGCGGGGTGTAGAGCGCGCGCAGAGACGTGGGCGCTGGGGCGCTGGCGACCGAGGACGTCTCCGCCACGTAGGCGGCGTGGACGTTGGCGGGTAGGTGCCGGATCAGCCCGTCGGAAACCGCGTCTTCCCACAGCTCGGTGCGCGTGGTGGCGACGGCCGACACCCGCTCGAGGAGAGCCTCGTCCTGCGGGGCTACCAGCTGGCCTCCCCGCTCGTCGTAGACCTTTACGCCATTGTCGTCCGGAGGGTTGTGGGAGGCGCTGACGTTGAGCCCCCCCTGGGCCTGGAGCTCGCGAATCGCGAACGACAGCTCGGGCGTGGACAGCAGCGGCTGGTGACCCCGCGGCAGCATGTACGCCCGGATGCCGTTGGCGGCGTAGACCCTCGCCGCGAGCTCGGCGAGGTCGCGGCTCGAGAGCCCATCGAGAGGGCTCGGACGGCCGCTGTCGTAGACGCCGCGGGCATCGCAGAACCGCCGGACGTCGTAGGCGATGACCACGCTGATCTGGGGCGCATCGGCGGTGTCGTCGGTCGGGAAGCGCTCGTGCAGCCACTCGGCGTGACCTTGCACGCTCGTGCCCACGGTGTGCGGATTCATGCGGTTGGGCCCCACCCCCACGTGGCCTCGGCGCCCGCCGGTGCCAAAGGGCAAGACCTGACGAAACGCGTCGACCAGCTCCTCGAAGCGCGCAGCCTCCACGAGCGCAGCGATCTGCGGCTCGTAGTCCGCGTAGCGCGCCGCCTCGAGCCACTGCTCGAGGTGCTCGACGGCGGCGCGCCGGACGTCGTCGGGAACGTCCACCTGCTCGATGCCCTCGCGGGCGACACGCAAAAGGTCGCTCATGGTTCCTCCTGGCGGCGCGTGCGGAGCACGCGGTGGCGGCTCAGCGCTTCCGCCAACGCGGCCTGATACCGCGCGGTTCGCGGATGCGCGTGCAGCTCGATCGCATGGGCGATCTCGCGCCAGGCCAGGTGATAGCGGCCGAGGACCTCGTAGCGAAGAGCGAGGTTGTGCCGCGCGCGCGCCCGCACGCCGGCGGGCACGGAGGGGTCCGCGAGGACCTCGCGCCAGGACCGCTCGGCGGTAGACCAGTCGCCCACGCGGACGGGCAGCCAGACTTGCTGCAGACGTCGATCTCCGCGCACGAAGTACGGGCGCGTGACCCCGCTCACGATCGGGAGCATCCGCCGGGCGTACGCCGCTCCCGCGGAGTAGCCGAGCTCTGCGGGTGAGGACGGCAGCGCCGGTACCGTCGTCTCCCCCTGCTCCCTGGTAGGCGTGGGCGTCTCCCCCACGTCTGTTTCACCGACGTCGGAGGGGGGGCGCCCCGCGAGGATGATCGCGGACGGCAGCGCGTCGAGTTGCTCGCCGGAGGCCGACCACGTCGTCCAGGTCGTTTCCACCTCCCCGGAGCGGTCGGCGCTCACGCTCGAGAGCACCACGACGGCATCGCAGGCGCCTTCGGCACACGCGGCGAAGGGGCGCTGGGCATCCCCCAGGGGAGGGTCTACGCGACGCACCCGGTAGCCGCGGGCGAGCCTTCCGACCTCGAGAAAGCCGCGCACCGCGGCTTCGGCGACGGCGTGGCGCGGACTCCGGGCGGGAACGCCGTGGAAGACGCCCACCACGTGAACCGAGACCGGAAGCGCGACATCCGGCGCATCGACCACGAGCAGACGGGCCCGTGGAACGCACGCCAGCAAGCAGAGCGCGAGGAGCGCTCGCGCCATGCTACCAGCGGCCGTCGCACTCTCCGAAGCAGTCGTCGTCTCGGTGCTCCCAGAGCCCGATGTCACCGAGCCAATCGATGGCGACCACGTTCCGGCCGGGAACTGCCCAGTAGGTGCCGGCCACGCCCTCACCCTCGTTGGCGGCGTTGGGTGCCTCGATCGTGAACTTGGCGCAGCTCGCGTTGGCGAGTTGGTTCGTGGAGGGGCAGGACTCCTGGCCCTCATAGGTCGAGATCCACTCGATACCAGCAGTCTGGGTGGTGATCGACGTGCCCGGGCGCATGACGTCGAAGGCGACCTGGAGCGGGGGGTCGAGGCGCACGAGGCTCTCTTCGAAGGTGTAGGCGTGGATGAACACCCCGTCGCTCGCGTCGCTCGACCACCGGATGTTGCGCAGCTCCTCGCCGTCGATGCACTCGCTGCTGTCGAGCTGGCGGCACCTCGTGCGGTAGGACACTGCGTAGACGTTGGTGCCGTCGCGCACCTCGGGCTCGCCGATGGTGGTTGCGGTCAAGAAGTAGGGCGACGTCTTGTCGACGTTGATGAAGTCCCAGGTGCGCTGGTCGCCATCGAACGGGAACGCGTTGTAGACGTCGGTTCCTACGTCGAGGATGCCACCGCCGCCGTCGCACGCGGCCACGGTGAAGAACAGCAGTCCGAAGCCGACCGTTCGCATCGAGCCCTCCATGAACGCGACCCTTACCACGCGGGGCGTGGGCGTGCCCACGGTTATGCGCTCTGCCATGGCTCTTCTGCACGAGTGGTCCGAGCGCTGGGATCCCGTCGCGCCAGCCCTCTCCTGGGAGGGGATCACCCTCACCTACGGCGACCTCGACCGGCGCGCTCGTTGTGCGGCCGGGTGGCTGCGGGAGCGGGGGGTCCGCGCAGGTGACGTCGTCGCGCTCATGCTCCCGAGGGGGCTCGGGTTCGTCGAGCTGTGCCTTGCGTGCCTGGGGTTGGGGGCCGTCGGCTGGCCACTGAACGAGCGGTACCCGGTGCCCGAGGCGCGCGCGCTCCTCGAGGCGGGTCGCCCCGCACTCGCCATCGTCCCGCGCGAGGTGGTCACCGGCTGGCCCGAGGCTCCTCCCTCGGTGGAGCCCGTCCTGGCCGAGGCCGAGATCGCGGGTGGGGCCGCGCCTCCGTGGGGGCCCGCCCCGAGCCGCGGCGCGTCTGCGCTGCTGCTGTACACCTCGGGGACCACCGGTCGGCCGAAGGGTGTGATCCATTCCCACGAGACGCTGAAGGCGACCGTGGACGCTCTGCACGGGGCGTTCCGGTGGTCGTCGTCGGACGTGCTCCTCCACACCCTGCCCCAGTTCCACGTCCACGGGCTCGTAGTGGCGCAGTACGGGGCGCTGCGGGCGGGGGCGCTGGCCCACTGGGTGCCTCGGTTCGAGGCGCCTGCCGTGCTCCGCGCGCTGGCGGACGGGCCTGCCACCGTGCTGATGGGGGTCCCCACGCACTACGCGCGCCTGCTGGCGGAGCCCGACACGCCCGACCTCTTCCGCATGCGCCTGTTCACGAGCGGGTCCGCGCCGCTGCCCCCGCGCACCTTCGAGGCCTTTCGGGACCGCTTCGGCCACGCCATCCTCGAGCGCTACGGCATGACGGAGGTGGGCATCGTCCTCGCCAATCCGTACGACGACCGACGGGCGGGGTCGGCGGGGCGGCCGCTCCCCGACGTGGAGGTCCGAGTGGAGCACGGAGAGCTGCAGATCCGGGCCCCGTCGCGCTTCGTGGGCTACCGCGGCGGCCGCGCGGCTCCCCCGCGCGAGGCCTTCTTCCCGTCGGGGGACCTCGGCGACATCGACGCCGATGGCTTCGTCTACCTACGGGGGCGCCGGGCCGACCTGATCCTCTGCGGCGGATTCAACGTGTACCCGGCAGAGGTCGAGGCCATCCTCGCGGAGCACCCGGGCGTGCGCGAGTGCGCCGTGGTGGGACGCCCCCACGCAGACTTGGGGGAGGTACCGGTCGCGTTCTGGGTTGGCGACGGGGATCCGTCCGCGCTCGAGGCGTGGCTGCGGTCGAGGGTCGCCGCATACAAAGTGCCCCGTCGGTTCCACCAGGTCGCTTCGTTGCCGCGCAACGCCATGGGGAAGGTGTCGCGCATGGACCTGCGCCAACAGCTCGTCGACCCCGGCGAGGAGGGAGATGCCCGTGGAAGACCGTGATCAGGTGGGCGTGGCCGTGCTCGACTTCGGGGGACCGCAGGGGCCCGAGGAGCTCGTCCCGTTCTTGACGAACCTACTGGAAGACGTGCTCCCCGGTCCCGCGTTCGTGAAGTCGATGGTGGCGCCCGCGCTCGCTCGTTCCCGCTCCAAGGTGGTCGGCCCGAACTACGAGGAGATCGGATGGTCCCCACTCGTACCGACCCACGAGCGCCAGGTGAGCGCGCTTCGCGAGGCTCTCGGCGCTGACGCGCCGACGCTGGCCTCGGGGATGATGTTCACGCCGCCGACCATGGACGCGTGCCTCGCCGAGCTCCTCGACGAGGGTGTGACCCGGATCGTCGCCCTGCCGATGTTCCCTCACTACTCTCGAGCGACCACGGGCGCCGCGTTCAACTTCTTCTTCGACGCGCTGAAGCGCGCGGGGGTCGCCGACATGCCGGTACGGTGGGTGGCGGGCTACCCGGAGCACCCGAGGTACATCGAGGCCCTCGCGACGACCATCCGATGCGGGGTCGGCGCCATGGAGGGGCCCGACGATCAGCCGGTCCACCTGGTGTTCACCCCCCACGGCCTCCCGGTGTCCTTCGTCGAGCGGGGCGACCCCTACCCCGACCACATCCGGGCCTCCATCCGGGCAGTCATCCGAGCGCTCGACTGGACCGGGCCCTACCACGTAGGCTGGCAGTCCCGGGTGGGTCCGGTGCAGTGGCTCACGCCGGGCACTCCGGAGGTGCTCGACTTCATTGCAGAGCAGGGCGGCCAGCGCGTGTGCCTGGTGCCGATCAGCTTCGCGGCGGAGCACATCGAGACGCTGCACGAGATCGACATCGAGTATCGTCAGCACGCGGCCGACGTGGGTATTCCTCACTTCGGGCGGGCGCCCGCGCTAGGCGAGGAGCCGGCCTTCATCGCGTGTCTCGGCGACGTGGTTCGGGATGCGCAGCGGGACTTCGACCGCTACAACTGCGTGCGGTGCTTGATGCCCAAGCCAGACCACCATCGGCGGCGGCGTCGGTGCCCGAACTGCCGGTTCGACTTCCCGGAGTGGGCGCGGGAGGGTCGAGCGGCCGAGTGAAGGACGGCCCGGGCATGGGGGGGGGATGATTCGGCTGGCGACGACGGCGGACCTACCGGAGCTTCGGGCGGCGATCCGCGCCTCGGACCGAGTCGCCATCGACACCGAGTTCCACGCCGAGCGCCGCTTCGTGCCTGCGCTGTACCTGATTCAACTGAGGCTCGGCAGCGGAGACACCTGGGTCGTCGACCCCCTCGTCCCAGGCTTGGTTTCCGACCTGGCGGAGGCCCTGCGGTCGGTGCCGTGGGTCCTCCATGGAGGACGCTGGGACATGGAAGTGCTCCAGGTGGCCCTCGGCGGCTTGCCCGACCACGTGTGGGACACGCAGATCGCCGCCGCGTTGGTCAGGCCGTGGTGGCCGATGGGGTATGCGTCCCTGGTCGAGGAGTTCCTCGGGCTGACGGTCGACAAGTCGGTCACGCTGTCCGACTGGAGCCGACGGCCGCTCACCGAGGAGCAGGTCGCCTACGCGGCGGCCGACGTGGCGTCCCTGTTCGACCTGTGGGACCGCCTCGAGGACGAGCTGCGTGCGCTCGATCGTGTGCAGCTCGCGCAGGCAGCCTGCGACGAGGCCCGGCAGGAGGTCGTCGAGCCGGCGGGAGCAGACGAGGCATGGCGCGCGATTCACGCCCGCGTCTCACTCGATCCCCAGCAGCTGTGCGTGCTCCAGGAGATCGCGGCGTGGCGCCGGGAGCGCGCCGTCGCGCAGAACCAGCCGGAGCGCAGCGTCCTGAGCGACGGGGCAGTGCTCGAGCTCGCTCGCAGGCAGCCGCTCACGCGGAGCTCCCTCGTCGCGAACCGGAGACTCCCCCGAGCTCTGCACAAGAACGCGGAGGAGCTCCTCGAACGGATCGCGAGGGCATCCCAGCGGCCCGAGTGGGCCTGGCCGCGGGCGGTCCGCCGGCGCACTGCCCAGTGGCAGCAGCTGTCCTTCCTCGAGGTCTGGGCGATGGCCCACGGCTGTCGACACCGCTTCGCGGGCTCGATGGTGCTGCCCCGGCGGGCACTGGAGGACAGTGTGCTCGCGGAGTCGCCGGCGGCCGCGCGCGAGCAGCTGGGTCCGTGGCGCGAGGAGCTGGCGGGCGCAGCGCTGGAGTTGGTCCTGCAGGGAAGCGTGTCGATGGCGATCGATCCCGCGGGCGTGCGCCTGACTCCCTCGGAGTAGGCCGTCGTCGGGGATCGAGGTCGAACGCGAGCCCGCTGTGAGAGTCGCTCGATCGGCCTTGCAGTCTTACCGAGGTGGCAGTAGTCTCCCGCCGGCTCAGATCTAGGCACAGCGGGGCTCCCAGGGGCAGCGCGGAAAGATTTTGGGCCGGAGTTGCTCGCATTCGACCCTCATTGTCCTGGGGAGTTGGAATTTTTTCGTACCCACGTCGTTGCGCCCCTGAGAGGGCAGGCATACTGTCTGGAGGCGGGGCAACCCCGTGGGCATTCAACATCTGGCTCGGAGAACATCATGCTGGCTCGTTTCATTCGTGAGGAAGAGGGTGCGACCGCCATCGAGTACGGTCTCATCGCGTCGCTCATCGCCGTCGTGATCATCGCTGCGGTGGCGCTCATCGGCACCAACCTCTCCAGCACCTTCAACAGCGTCGCCACTCACATCTGAGATCGACGTTCCGGCCGCTCGCGGTCACCGAGCCGGGCCCCGTGGCCCGGCTCTTCTCGTTCCTTGCTCCGGCTCTCATCGGATCTGGTTCGGAGGTCTCGCGTTCCGAGGGGCTGGGGTGTGGGCCAGCTACGCCGGGTACGGAGGGATCGCTACGGGGCATGTAAAGCTAGCTCCCGCGTTTTCCGATGGGAACGGCGGCGTCGTCCCCCCCGGGGCCTAGAATCGCGGTAGTAGTCTCCCGCCAGGGTCGATCCAGCTCCGACCCACAGGGGAAAGCACCATGGCTCGTCGAAACACTGGTGGTCGCCTGCGCGCGCTGCTCTTCCTGTTCATCTCGTTCGGGGCGGCGGCGGTGGCGAGTGTCGTCATCTACTTCGTCATCACCTCGTACCAACAGGAGCTGCGCACGGCGTCCGCGCCCGACGAGACCATCAAGGTCATGGTCGCCAAGCACGATCTGGGGCCTGGGAAGACCATCGAGAACGAGGATCTCGCCCTGATCGAGCTCCCGCCTGACTACGTGCCCGACAGTGTGCTGCGCAAGCCCGAGCAGGCGGTCGGTCGCGTGCCGCGCGAGCGCATCCTCACCCACGAGTTCATCCGCCTCGAGCGCCTCGCCGACCCCGAGGCAGGCCTCGGGCTCAACGCCATCATCCCGCGCGGGATGCGGGCGTTGTCGATCAACATCTCGGATGGCTCCGCGGTGTCCGGCTTCCTCAATCCCGGCAACTACGTCGATGTGCTGGTCACCATCGAGGGAGACGGCGCGCGGGATGCCGAGACCGTCACGCTGCTGCAGGCGGTCACGGTCCTCGCCGTGAATGACCGCCTCGGCACCAAGCGAATCGAGCTCGATGCGAACTACCGGCCCTCGGTAACCCTCGCCGTCACTCCGGAGCTCGCCGAGAAGCTCACGCACGCCGTCGCCCAGGGGCAGGTCACGCTCACCCTCCGCAACGACATCGACGTGACGCACGTGGAAACCCACGGCGCGTTTGCCGACTCGCTGCTCGGCGGCGAGGAGGAAGAGAAGCGGATCACCGTCAAGGAGTGGACCGAGCGGACTCGCCAGAGTCGGGATGGAACGCTCACCATCATCAAGGGCCGAGACGTCCGGACCGAAAGGACCGGGCGCAATCGGTGACCTGAGCTAGGCTGCGCCAGGCCCACGAATCCAGCCGTAGAGGAAAACACTCTGATGTACACCATGCTTCTTCGGTGGGCGGCTCTGCTCGCTGTCCTGGTCGCCGTCTCCCCCGCTGCGCACGCGCAGGAGGAGCGCTCCGACTGGCTCGACATCGAGCTCGGAAAGAGCATCGTCTTGACCACGCCGCGGATCCCCATTGCCATCGCGATCACCGACCCCGAGGTCGCCGTGACGCAGACGCTGGGCGAGGCGAGCAAGATTCAGGTGCAGGGCACCTCCATCGGCACCACGGACCTCATCGTCCAGTTCGGTCGTGGCGTGCCGCCGATGATCTACGAGATCACGGTGCACCGCGACCTCTCCGACCTGGTGCGTCGCATCGACTCCATCGTGGAGGGTGAGCCGCCGCGGGTCTACCCGCTAGGGGAGCGGGTGGTCATCGAGGGCCCGGTCGACGACCTCGACACTCTCGAGCAGGTTGCGTTGGTCGCTCGCATCTTCGACGAGGAGTTCGTCAACCTGATGTCGGTGCGCGGAGACCATCAGGTCCAGCTCGAGATCGTCTTCGCCGAGGTATCTCGCACGGCGACGCGGGAGCTGGGGCTCAACATCCTGTACGGCAACGGCATCCAGAACGGGTTCCTGACCGGCCCGACGACCGGCAACAACCTGGTGTTCAACCCCCTCACGAACAACGTGATCCAGACCGCCGCAGGGGAGGGCGCGATCCCGTCGCCGAACGTCGGTGGCTTCTCCCTCGGTGGGTACTTCGGGGGCAACGTGAACATCGCGGCGATCATCGGCGCACTCGACGACTATCGAGTCGGCAAGATCCTTGCTCAGCCCACGATGATCTCGCTGTCGGGTCAGAAGTCGGAGTTCCTGTCTGGTGGCGAGATTCCGATTCCCACGCCGCAGGGCGGCGGTGCGGGCGGTGCGGTGATCACCATCGAGTTCAAGGAGTACGGCATCATCCTGTGGTTCCTGCCCACGGTCCTCGCGGGCGACGTGATCGACGTCCAGATGTACCTGGAGATCTCCGAGCCGGACTTCGCGGTCGCCACGCGGGTGGCGGGGATCGACGTGCCCGGCTTCATCAGCCGGAAGAGCACCACCCACCTCCGGCTCGAGAACGGCATGACCTTCGCGGTGGCGGGCCTGCTCTCCGACAACATCAGCTACACCCGGATCGGGCTGCCTGGTCTGGGGCGCCTGCCGTTGGTCGGCTCCCTGTTCCGGACGGTCCGCCACGTGCGCGAGGAGACCGAGGTGGTCATCTACGTCACGCCGCGGCTCGTGCGTCCGCTGGCGCCCGGAGAGGTCCCCGCGCCCCCTGGCTCCACCGAGAACAACAACCCGAGCGATTTCGAGCTTTTCCTGCTCGGAATGTCGCGGCGTCCGAACTCCCGCACCGCCTCCCCCACCGGAGCCGTCGGGCTCCAGCGCTGATCGCGGATATGGTGAGTAGCGCCACGGCCTGGCGCGACTCGCGGACTCGAGGAGGCCCTCATGCGCAACATCGGAAAGAGCGCAGGCGCTGCTTCGGTGGTGCTTGTGGGCCTCGACGCGGAGGCGATGGGGCTCGTCCGAGAGACCCTCGCCGCCGAAGCCGTGTTGCCGAATCAGTCGGTTCCGTTCGGAGACGCGCTCGTCGTGCTCGAGCGAACCACGCCAGATGTCGTGATCGTCGGCTACACTCGGGCGGTCGAGGCCTCACTCGCGCTCGCGGAGGAGCTGCGGCGGTCGCAGCCCAACCTGGTGCTCGTGGCGCTGGCCGACGCACCCGACTCCTCGGCCATCCTGGGCGCCATGCGGGCGGGCTACAAGGAGTTCGTCGTCCTACCCGACGACGCTGCTCGGCTTCGCCAGGTCGTGCACGAGGCGGCGTTTCGGCCCATCGACGACGATGAGAAGGGCCGCGTCATCGCCCTCACGGGATCCAAGGGCGGGGTCGGCACCACCACGCTGGCTGTGCACCTCGCGGCCGAGCTCGCGGGCATCCATCGGGTCATCCTGCTCGACTTCGACTTCGGCATGGGCGACGTCGCCCCCATGATGGACATCAGCAGCCGCGACTCGGTGGCCGACCTGCTCCCGCGCGCGGACCGGCTCGACGAGCGCATGCTCACGTCCGCAGTGATGGTTCACCGCACCAAGGTCAACGTCCTCACCACGCCCGACGACATGGAGTCGATTGGACCGGTGCGGGCCGACGACATCTTCAACCTCGTCAACATCGCGGCGAAGGCGTACCAGTGGGTGATCATCGACTGCGGCACCTACTACGACGAGGCCGTCGCCATGGCGCTGAACGTGGCAGACTCGGTCGTTCTGGTGACCACGCCCGATGTCACCAGCGTGCGTGATGCGTTCCGCCGCGTGCGGACCTTCAACGTCCTCGGGATCGAGCGGGACCGCGTGCGGCTCGTCGTGAACCGCTACCACAACGCGGCCTACGTCTCGAAGAAGGACATCGCGACGAACCTCGGCATGAACATCGCCGCCACGGTGGCCGATGATGCCAGGCACGTAGAGCAAGCAGTCAACGAGGGCAAGATCATCCGGGAAGTGAACCGTCGGTGCGATGCCGCCCGGGACATCGCGCATCTCGTCGCGGTCCTCACCGAGGATCCAGACGAGGGGGAGCCCCCTCAGAGCGAGGAGAGCGCCGGCTGGCTGTCGGGCCTGTTCGGGCGGAGGTGAGTGAATGGGTGGCGGAAGGCTGATCGATCGGGTTCGTGGAGCGCAGGGGCGCTTTCGCACCGGTGTTCCGGCGGGCCCTGGCGGGGCCGGCGGCGCCAACGTCGAGTACAATCAGGTCAAGCGCGAGCTGCACAACGAGCTGATCGAGTCGCTGGACTTCGAGCAGGTCGGGAACACGCCGCGTGAGGAGCTCGCGCAGCGCCTTCGCCAGACGCTCACGGAGCGCGTCGAGGTCCGGCAGCTGCCGCTCAACCGCATGGAGCGGGAGCGCCTGGTCGAGGAGATCCTCGACAACATCCTCGGTCTTGGGCCCCTCGAGCCGCTGCTGCGCGATCCCGAGGTGTCCGACATCATGATCAACGGCCCCAAGACGGTATTCGTCGAGCGGAAGGGCCGCCTGGTCAAGACCAACGTCACGTTCAACGATGACAAGCACCTCATGCAGATCATCGAGCGAATCGTGGCCGCCGTGGGCCGGCGGGTCGACGAGCAGAACCCGATGGTCGACGCCCGAATGGTCGACGGGTCGCGATTCAACGCGATCATCCCTCCGCTGGCGCTCGACGGTCCGTGTGTGTCGATCCGGCGGTTCGGAACCATCCCGATTACCGCCGAGGACCTCGTGGCCCTCGGCTCCTGCCCTCGACCGATCCTCGAGGTGCTGCGCGGAGCGGTGCGCAGCCGGCTCAACATCATCATCTCGGGCGGCACCGGCTCGGGGAAGACCACCCTCCTGAACGTGCTGTCGAGCTTCATCCCAGATGGTGAGCGGATCATCACCATCGAGGACTCCGCGGAGCTCCAGCTCCAGCAGAACCACGTGGTCAGGCTCGAGACCCGGCCGTCCAACCTCGAGGGCAAGGGCGAGATCAACCAGCGCGACCTCGTGCGGAACTGTCTGCGGATGCGCCCCGACCGCATCATCCTGGGCGAGATCCGCGGCGGTGAGGCCATCGACATGCTCACCGCCATGAACACCGGTCACGACGGCTCGCTCGCGACCGTCCACGCCAACAACACGCGCGACGCGCTGGCGCGGTTCGAGACGATGGTCGGCATCGGCATGCCGAACATGGGCGACAAGGCTATCCGCGAGACCATCGCCCGTGCGCTCGACCTCGTCGTGCAGCAGGAGCGGCTCACCGACGGCTCGCGCCGCATCATGGCGATGACCGAGGTGACGGGCATGGAAGGCACCGTCATCACCACGCAGGACATCTTCATCTTCGAGCAGCGCACGATCGACGAGCAGGGCAAGGTCCGCGGGGCCTTCCGCGCCACCGGCATCCGCCCCCGCTTCGCGTCGCGCCTCGCCTCGAACGGGATTCGCCTCGCGCCCGAGCTCTTCCGCTTCGAGATGGAGGTCTAGGCAATGCTCCCCGGCTGGATCCTCGTCGTCATCCTCGCTGTCGTGTTCACCGCCGTTCTCGCGACCGGCCAGGGCCTGTACTGGGCGTGGGTGGCCAAGCGCGAGCGCGAGCAGGAGGAGCTGCTGCGGCGGCTTGGGAGCGGCACCGGAGGCATGGACGACCCGGAGGAGATCGCGCTCTTCCGGGAGCAGGAAGCCGACAACGTCGCGCTGTCGCTCGGCAATATCGGGGAGTCCTTGCAGCAGATGCTGCGCAAGGCAGACGTCAACTATGGAGTGAGTGCCCTCGTCACGCGGGTCGTTGTGCTCGGCGGGTTCGGTGCGGTGGTCGGCGGGATGGTCCTCGGCTTCCCAGGTATGGTCCTGGCCTTTCCGCTCGGCTACCTCCCGGTGTTCATCCTCCAGCAGCAGGGCAACTCGCGAATCCAGAAGCTCGTCGAGCAGCTCCCCGACTCCCTCGAGCTGATGTCCCGGGCCCTGTCCGCGGGCCTGGGGCTGTCCGATGCCTTCCGGCTCGTCGCCGAAGAGATGCCCATGCCGATCGCGGCCGAGTTCGGGCGGGTGCAGGAGGAGGTGCGGTTTGGCCGAGACTACCGGGAAGCCTTCGAGAAGATGCTCGATCGCAACCCGGGGGTCTTCGACCTGCGGATCTTCGTGTCCTCGGTCATGCTCCAGCGCGACACGGGCGGCAATCTCATCGAGATCCTCGAGAACATCGCCGACACGATCCGGTCACGCTTCTTGTTCGACGCCAAGCTCTCGGCGATGACGGCTGAGGCCAAGTTCTCCGCGCTCATTCTCGGGAGCTTGCCGCTGTTCGTCGTGATGATCCTCATCTTCACGAACCCCGACTACCTCCGGCCGCTGATCGAGACCACGCCGGGGAACATCGTGATCGGTAGCTGCATCATGCTGTACGTGTTTGGCATTCTCCTGATGCGCGACCTGTCCAACGTGGAGGTCTAGCTTGTTCGACCTGATCATCTTCGCCTTCATCGGCTTTCTGGTCTTCCTGGTCACGGGCGGCTTCTTCTACGGCGTGTACGTGCTCCTCAACCCCACTCGGACCGCGCGCGACCGGCTGCACGACCTCGGCGGCGGGGGGCCCGAGGAGATCGAGACCTCGTACGACCTCATCCGAGACACCGGCTCGGAGGCCGACAGTCAGGGCGTCGCCCAGCGGATCAGCCAGCTCGCCGCGCCGACGAGCGAGGAAGAGAAGAGCCGCCAGCGCCAGATGCTGATCCAGGCGGGCTTCAAGCACCGCCACGCGCTCGAGATCTTCAACAGCATCCGGGTCACCCTGGCGCTCACGCTTCCGCTGCTCGCGCTGCCGTTCGCCGCCACGATGGGCTTCGGGCTGCCCGTGGCTCTCGGCGTCGTGCTGATGGCCACCCTCGGCTACTACGTGCCCGCGCTCTGGATCACGAACGTCACCCAGAAGCGCAAGCGCAAGCTGCTCGCCGCCTTCCCCGATGCGCTGGACCTGCTGGTGAGCTGTGTGGAGGCCGGGCTCGGCCTCGACGCCGCGTTCCGCCGGGTCGCGCTCGAGATGGAGACGGCGGCGCCCGAGCTGTCGCGCGAGTTCCAGATCGTCACCCACGAGGTCTCGGCAGGGGTCCCGCGCGTCGAGGCGCTTCGTCACCTCGAGCGCCGAACCGGGCTCGACGAGATCCGCTCGCTGGTCAACATGCTCGCCCAGGCCGAGCGGTTCGGGACCTCGATCGCGAAGGGGCTGCGGGTGCACTCCCGCATGACCCGACAGAAGCGCATGTCGCGCGCCGAGGAGGAGGCGGCCAGGGTCTCGCCGAAGCTCACCGTCGTGATGATCCTCTTCCTGCTCCCCGTGCTCGGGATGGTGCTCGTGGGTCCCGCCGCGATCAACGTCTTCCAGGTGCTCTCCAACCGGTGAGGAGTCGAGGATGAGAGCGCTCGTCGTCTCCCTGCTTGCGGTGTCGCTCGCGGCCTGTGCGGCTCGCCGGATTCCAGAGGAGGACATCGTCGAGGGCCTGCCGCCGTGGCAGACCAAGGGCGAGGAGGTCCGGCTGCGCATCGCGGAGACCTTCCTGGAGACCGACAACACCTTCTCCGCGCTCCAGATCATTCGCCAGATGCGGCAGGAGGGCTTCGACTCGGGTGAGCTCGACCTGCTGCAGGGGCGGGCGATGCGGATCGACGGTGTCGTCACCGAGGCGGGGCGGCTCCTCGAGTCGGCGCGCGAGAAGATGCCCCGCGATGCGCGCCCCTACGTCGAGCTGTGCGTCCTGAAGGCGGACGAGGGGGAGGTCGAGCAGGCCATCGAGCTTTGCCAGCGGGCCACCGAGCTCGACGACGGGGACGCGAGAGCTTGGAACAACCTCTCCTTCCTGCTGCTCACCACCGACCGGTACGAGGAGGCGGGCGCAGCCGCGGAGCAGGCCGTCCGGCTCGACGGAGCGGAGCCGCTGTTCCGCAACAACCTGGCGCTTACCCAGGTCGCGCTCGGCCGGGCCGAGCTCGCCTACCGCACGTTTCACAGCACCATGCCCAAGCCCGACGCAGCCTTCAACGTGGGCGTGGCCGTAGAGCGCTTCGAGGACGACTTCGAGGGGGCCCGTGCGTGGTACCTGCGCGCGCTCCAGGCCAACCCGAAGCACCTCAAGGCCCGCGAGAAGCTGGCCCCTGAAGAGTCTCCCGAGAACCCATCCGAGGGCGCTGAGCAGGCGCCGGTGGAGGAACCATGACCACGACGCGCATCGGCCTGCTGGTGGCCGCCCTCGGCTTCTTCGGGGGCTGCGTCTCCCCGCTTCACCTG
Source organism: uncultured Enterobacteriaceae bacterium (assembly GCA_964393165.1). Taxonomy (GTDB): domain Bacteria; phylum Myxococcota_A; class UBA796; order UBA796; genus DRPG01. The sequence continues at coordinate 9,889 of CAYMSU010000016.1, read as the reverse complement.
ACCTACGACCACGGCCGCGCCTTCACCGAGGCCGTGACGAGCCAGGCGGACCTCACGCGGACCTCGGTGGCCGACAGCCACTACAACCTGTACGGCGTCGAGGCGGAGAACATCCGGATCCGGGTGCAGGAGAAGACCACCGACGAGGAGGCGTCGGAGTCCACCCTCAAGTAGGGGGCATGGGCGCCGGGTCGCGATGCGAGTGAAGCTGCCGAGGCCGTCCGCCGCGCTCGTGCTTGGGGCCATGGCGGGCGCGCTCGCCGCGGTGGCGTTCCTTCCTACGGCCATCCCGCTGCTGTGGCAGACCATCGAGGCCGAGGAGACGCGTGGCACGGTCTTCGCGGCCTATGCCGTGGTCTCGGTGGAGGCTGCGCTTCGCGACGGAGAGCCGCCGCCCACGGTGCAGGAGCTCGACAAGTTCAGGGTCTCCTCGCTCGTGGTGGAGCGGGCAGGAGAGGGGCCGGTGCGGCTCGGCCTTCCCATCGAACCCGATCTCCTCGGCCCGGTCTGCGCCAGTGACGACGGCTCGGAGGTCGTCGCTGGCTCCTCGCGGTCGCTGTGGGCCGTGCACTGCTCGGCGCAGGCCAACGGCGACCGCGTCGTCGCAGCCGTGCGCCTCGAGCCGGCGGCCCAGGCCCAGCGGGTGCTTGCGCTCGTCGTGCTCCTCGGCATCTCCGTCGGGATCATCACCGCGCTCGGCATCCTCCGGTTGCTTCGTCCGCTGTCGGAGATCAGCGGGGCGCTCGCCCGGGTCGGGGCCGGCGAGCGCGGCGTGCGAATGGCGCAGACCGGCTTGGCGGAGCTCGACGAGCTGGTCGACCGGCTCAACGCCGCCGCGCGAAGCGTCGAGGACCGCGAGGACGGCATCCTCGGCCGGATCGAGGTCGTCCAGGAGATGGCTCGCATCGTGGCCCACGAGATCCGCAACCCTCTTCAGTCGCTCGAGCTGCTGACCAGCCTCGTCGCGTCGGAGGACGACGACCAGGAGCGAATGCACATCGCCGGCTCCATCCACGCCGAGGTGCGCACGCTGGAGCAGGTCGTCCACCGGTTGCTGCGAGAGTCGGCCACCCGCGGGGCGCTCCGGCTGCGGCTCACCACTCAGGCCGTCGCGCCGCTCGTCGAGCAGGTCATCGCCCTGCGGAGGCCGCAGGCCAACAGTCAGTCCGTGCGGCTTGCCATGGGGCCGATGTCCTGGGCCACGGTGCCCTTCGATCAGGCACTGCTCAAGCGCTCCATCGAGAACCTCGTGCTCAACGCGCTCCAGGCCGTGCCCCCGACGACCGGGGAGGTCCGCGTGTCGGTGCTCGAGGAGGACGAGTGGCTCGTGATCATCGTGGACGACAACGGCCCCGGCGTGCCCGAGGAGCTCCGCGATCACGTGTTCGAGGCCAATGTGACGAGCAAGGAGGGCGGGACGGGCCTCGGCTTGGCGCTCGTGAAGGGCGTGGTCGAGGCGCACTCGGGCCACATCGAGTATCATCCGTCTCCACTTGGCGGTGCGAGGTTCGAGGCTCGGATCCCCCGGTCCATGGAGCCCGTGTCGGTGGAGCCGCCGCCCCCGCCGATGACCGAGGGAGCAGGATGAGTGCCGATCCAGCGTTGAGAGTGCTGGTGGTCGACGACAACCGGTCCAGTGCGGACGCGCTGGCGCGGCTGCTGAGCAAGCAGGGCGATGCCGTCGATGCGGTGTACGACGGGGAGACGGCCATCTTCCGCATCCAGAGCGATCCGCCGGACGTCGTGTTGACCGATCTGAAGATGGAGCCGGTCGACGGCATGGCGGTGTTGCAGGCCGCCCGCGGTCAGGTGCCGCCGGTCGAGACTATCGTGTTCACGGCCTACGGGGCGGTCGACATCGCCGTGCGGGCCATGCACCTGGGAGCGCGCGACTTCCTGACGAAGCCGGTCACGCTCGAGCAGGTGGCCGAGCGGCTGGCGCAGGTCCGGCGGGATGCGCAGCAGGGGCCCACCGCGAACCACGAGGGCGAGCCGACCTCGGGCGGGGGGCTGCTCACCCACAGTGTGGAGGCGCAGCGGCTAGAGGAGATGCTGCGCCGCGCAGCGGGGGTCCCGTCGCCCGTCTGGATCGAGGGGGAGCTGGGGGCGGGGCGCGCGTTCAGTGCGCGCACCCTCCATGCCTACGGGCAGGAGGCCGAGCCGCGGGCTGCGCCGTTCGTGATCCGGAACCTGGCGCGCGACGAGCCGTGGCCGGAGACCGGCTCGGTCCTGCTGCCGAACGTCGACGATCTGCGAGAGGGGTTGCAGCGGGAGCTGTTTCGTCAGCTGCAGGAGGTGCCGCCAGGGGTTCGCGTGCTGGCGACGGCACGCCCGGGGGGCCGCCAGCGGGTGGCGGAGGGGGAGCTGCGGCCGGAGCTCTACTACCAGCTGGCGGTGGTGGTGATTCAGGTACCGCCGCTGCGTCGGCGCACGGAGGACATCCTGCCCTTGTTCCGGAAGGGGCTGGTGGACTACGCAGAGCGCTACGGGCGCGAGGTCCCCAAGCTGGAGCCGGATCTGCTGGAGCTGCTGAGGCAGCACTACTGGCCGGGGAACGTGCGAGAGCTGCTGAACCTGGCGGAGCGCACGGTGGTGCTGGGGCCGGAGGGGTTCAACCTGGAGGTGATCGAGGACTCGGGGCCGGGGCTGCCGAAGCTGGAGCCGGGGTTCTCGCTCTCGCAGTACCTGGAGACGATGGAGCGCCGGATCCTGGTCGATGCGCTGCAGCGAGCGGGGGGAGACCGCGCGCAGGCGGGGCGGTTGCTGGGCGTGGAGAGGAATACGCTGCGCTACAAGCTCAACAAGTACGGGTTGTTGGACAAGTAGGCGCTACTCCGATGGGGACGACAGCCCCGCCGGCACCGGCTTCCCCTTGATCCGGCACCACTCCGCGTAGTGCGGCACCGGCTCCCCCAGCGTGTACAGCATCCAGTACGCGCCGAAGTCGCCAATCCACTTGAACCGCTTCTTCAGCGCCTTCTCCCGCGCCCAGTAGTCCTCCATCTCGCGAAGCCACGCCAGCACGCTGCCGTGCGCCTCCGTGAGCGCCAGGAACGTCTTCGCGTTCTCCACCACCCCCGTGACCTTCGCCGACGACGAGATCACGTCGCTCCGCGCCAGGATCGCCGCAATCCGCTCCCCGTCGAACCCCGCCACCGCCGACGGAGCGAAGCCCTCGAACGCGTCGCACAGCCCGGGCCACTTGTTCTGCACCACCTTCCAGGACAACCCCGCGTTGAACATCGCGCGGGCCATCGTCTCGAACACGTCCGCCGGCCCCTCCGGCGTGATCTGTCGGGGCTCCCCACTGTCGTGAGGCGTGTAGTCGTGAGGCATCCACCACTCCGGGCCTACGCCCAGCCTATCCCCGCCGGCGACCCCCCTCGCGGAACCTCGCGGCAGGTTGCCGCCTCACGGGCACTGCGGCCGCACCCCACCCCCCGGTGGGCACGTGCACCCCGCCGTCGAGCGGCCCTGGCAGCCCGTGCACGACAACGCGTCGGACGTGTACGCCGTGTACTCGCCGTCCACTACGAACGAGATCCACCCGTACGAGCCACCGTCGTAGCCGACCAGATCCCGCGTGGCGGTGCACTTCGGGTCGTCGGATGGCGCCGAAGGCGGCAAACCGCAGCCCGGACGCCCCTCGCAGTCCACCACCGTGGTCGTCGGCCCCACGGTGTACACCACCCCGTTCGAGTCCGACACGCTCCAGGACGTCGTCGTCTTCGTGTGCGATGCCGGGCTGTACACCGTGTGGCTCCCGCCCGTGGCCACGCTGTACGACGTGTTCCGCTGGCCGCCGACCTCGTTCCATGCGTTCCCCGCCAGGAACGACCGCGTGCCGTAGGACCAGCCAGCCCCCACGCTCAGCCACGCCTCGCTCGTGGACGTGCCCTGCGAGGATGCGCCCGGGTAGCTGTCCGCGCCCGTCGAGCTTGCGTGCAGCCGCCAGCCGCCCGTGCCCCTCGGCACCGGTAGACCCGCCGGACCCGGGATCGTGCAGTCGGACTCCGACAGCGTGCCCACCTCGACCTGCTCCGTCGCCACCACCCGGCTCACGCCGCCCGCATCCGTCTGGGAGAGCGTGATGTCGATCGTCATCGTGCCGCCCGGCGTGCTCACCGTGCCGTAGACCACGATGCCCGGATCCGACCCCGTCAGCGTCTTCGGGTTGGTGCGCACGCCCGACTGCGCGCGCACCGCGGGCGCCTGCGCCGGCGGCGCCGTCTGGATCGCCCCGTCGCCCGACGCCGTGATCTCGACAGTGACCGGAAACGCCGTGCGCGGATCCATGTGCACGCCAACCCCGAACCACTCCCCGAAGTCCGTCGACATCGGGCACACGTCCGGCGGCGTGGAGACCTCGGGCTTCACCCGCGGGCAGGACAGCCCGCGAGCCACGTAGTCCTGGTACAGCAGGTCGTTGCGCGCGCTCGCGTCGGGGGCGTGGAACAGCGGCGAGTAGGCGTAGTAACAGAGCACGTCCAGGTCGCTCACCGCCTTCTCGTCGTACTGGACCTGGATCGTCGTGCCGTCCTCGTCGACCATCTCCTGGTGCGCGAACGCATAGCTGAGCGCCGTGCCTGCGGGCGCGAACGGGCCGTCGAGGTCGTAGGGCGCCTTCGACAGCGCGCCGATCTTGCCGTCCCCGTTGAGATCGTAGGCGTCGAACGTGGGCTGGTTCGAGACGGCAGGATCCGCGAAGTGGTCGAGGAACGCCTCCACGTCGTCCTTGTCGAACCGGCCGCTGCCGTCGACATCCAGCAGGAACCGCCGCGCCGGCGCAGCGGGCACCCCCAGATCCGCGGACAGCACCGCCTGGTGGCTGTCCAGCAGGGGTGCCGGGGCGGCCGCCGCGCACATCGGGCTCGTCGACAAGCGCAGCCGATCCGTCGGCCGCGCCGTGACCTTGAGCCGCTCCGCGACCTCCGCCGACGACAGCGAGGGGGCGTGCTGCCACAGCACCATCGCCGCCCCCGCCACCTGCGGGGCCGCGAACGACGTGCCGAACGCGCCGGGGTTGGGGGTGCCTTCGCTGTCGTAGACCGCGATCGGATCCGCCGGCGCCGAGATCGTGCCGCCCTCGTAGCTCCAGGAAGACAGGCAGAACGCGAACACGGGGTCTCCGGGCTGGGTGACCTCCGGGATGGGCACGACCTCTTCGTGCAGCACGTTCTCGACGACCAGCGAGCCCGGAACTCCCGATTGCGCCACGATCGACGCCCACGGCGCGGTATCGAACCCCGAGGCCACGGACTGCCCGATGCGCTGGTTGCCCGCCGACACCACGTACAGCAGCCGGTGGGCGTCGCCCGACGCGGCGAGATCCGCGGCGAAGGCCTGCGCCTTTCGCTCGAGATCCGTGAAGCAGAAGATGTCGGCGCAGTAGGTGGTGTGCGCCTGCTGCACGACCACGGGCCGCCCGAGCTCCTGCGGCAGATCGAGCGTGTCGTTCAGCACCGCGAACGGGGTCCCCGCGATCATCATGTCCGACACCGACACGAAGTGCGGGTGCGTCACGGGGCCGGCGAGCAGCTCCGTGTCGGGCGAGTAGGGGCTTCCGGGCAGCGCCTCGTAGCGCGGAGCGAGCACCGACAGCACCTGGTACCCGTGGGTGGGGACGATCTTGCCCGCCCTCGTCTGAAAGAAGTCCTGCGGATCGAACACGCCCTCGAAGAGGTCGGAGGTCGGCGCGCCGTTCCCGAAGATGTCGATCATGTGCAGATCCGGGCCCGAGGCCATGACCCCGTTCTGCAGGAGCAGGCCGGTGAGCTCTCGCAGATCCCACAGCCGGTGCACGCCCACGGCGAGGTGGGGGGCGATGATCTCGCGGTTGAGGTCGAGGACCCCCGGCGGCAGCGTGGCCGGCAGCGACGCCGGCTCCTCCCAGGCCCACCGCACGCTCGGGCTCTCCTCGAGGGCGGCGAGCGCGGCGTCGAGCTGCTCCCGCGAGGTCACCCGCTCCGGCAGCTTCACGAAGCTCACTCGGCGCCCCGGCGTGGCGCGGAGCACGGTCAGCCCGAGGTCGGCGACGAGCGCGGACCACGCCTCGGCCGATCCCGCGGGGTCGAGCTCCAGGCTGACGACCTGATCGGACACCCGATACTCCGGGGACTCCTCGTCGAGCGCGACGTAGGCGACGTCCTCGAAGGCATTCGCCACTCGCACCTCGGGGATGGCGTCGAACCAGGGGGGACCCGTCAGCGCCGTGTCCCCGGCCGTCGACGTGACCGGTGGGTGGGGCTGTTCTGCGGGGCCGTCGTCGTCGGCGCGGGGGCACCCCCCGAGGGCGAGAATCAGCCCGCCCAGGAGCCAGGGGCGGGTCAACCAGTCAGGGCGGGATGTGCACATGACGTCCTCCGGAGCGAGTCCTCGTCACTCGCTCGGGCAGGAGCTGCGCGAAGCCCGGACACGTTCCGGACACGGCCCGCGCCCCCTCGAGGCCCTGCTTCGACACTACGCCTCGGGCGGCTCGAAGGTCCCGGAGCCGAAGTCGACGCGGAACGGCACGCACCACAGCGTGATGTGGTTCCACCCACCTGGAAACTCCGGCGCCTGCGCGCTCGGTCGGCCGAGAGTCTAGCCCAGCGAAGCTGGGCTTTGAATCGGCCTCGGTCGCGCTCCGCCGGCGGATTCCTCAAAGGGTGCGTCGTCGGGGATGTCGACCGTGAACGTGTCGCCGTCGTACACCGTGCCCACGAGGTTGTCGGTCAGCTCGAAGTCGTCCGAGAACCGCGCGCCCGCCGCCACGAGAAACAGCCGCGCGTTCACCCCGCCGCCGTCGAACGTGAAGTCCCGCAGCTCGATCGTCTCCTCGTCCACGATCTCTGCGGTGCCCGCCACGTCGTGGGGCAGCGTCTCGAACGTCGCGGTCCAGCCGATGCCCGGCACCTCGTCCGCGTCCACCACGCCGTCGCCCTCGCCCACCGGGCCCGAGCAGGCGCCCAGCGCCACTGCCCACGCTGCTACTGCCGTCGTTCTCACCGCACCTCCACGTGTGTCTGGTCCTACGCCACCCGGGAGTCCGGCGTTACCGGGCGGGCGCTACGCTCCCGAGCGGCTGAGGACGCCGGTGGGGAGGCCCCGGAGCGGCCGGGGGGCGTCGCGAGGCCGGATCGACCGCTCCAGCTCGCCGAAGGCGGGCGATTCCTGTCCGCTCCGTCGCGTATAGGTAGTGGAAACGGGAGGGCCGAATGCCGCCTAGCGACCGCGTGGAGCGCATCCTTCGTTGGCTCGAGCGCCAGCAGCGCTGGATCAGCAGCACCGATCTGCATCGGTGGCAGCAGGCGAACCTCGGCTCGAGCCGCTCCAAGCGGGCGCACGACCTGCGCGCGTTGGTTGAGTCGGGCCAGGTGGAGCGGCGGGAGATCGAGGCGCGGCGGTTCGAGTACCGCATTGCCCGCCCCGCCGCGCCGGCGCCACCTCCCCCGCACGTCGTGGCGCGCCTGCGGATCGAGGCTGCGCTCGCCAAGGGGGCCCCGGCACGGGCGTCGGTCGGGGCTTCCGCCGGTCCTCGGGGGCCCGTCGAGCCCACCTCCAGCTGAGCAGAGTGTTCAGGCCAGCGCCGACTCCTGCCCGGAGTCGAGCACGAACAAGCAGGGCGCCCCCACAGCGTTGTGGATCTCCGTGAGGCGCGCCACGTCCACCTGCTCGGGGAGCCCGAAGATGTGCAGGTCCGCCTGCGGCGCGTCCGCCAGCCGCTCCGTGAGGCTGCCCTCGAGCACGTGCGCGGTGGTGTCGGGCAGCCGCCCGAGCTCGATCAGATCGGCGAGGAACCGCTCCGCGTCCCGCCGATCCTCGGGCCGCCGCAGCACCGTGGCCAGCCGGATCCGACCGCGCCGCGGCCGGGTGAGCAAGTAGGCGAGCAGCACCGGCAGGTCGAGGTTCGCGACGTGCAGCGACAGCTCCCAGTCCGGCGAGCGATCCGACAGCCACACAGTCACCGCGTGGCACGGCTCGAGGGGCCGCTCCGGGTCGTCGAACGCCACGGCCACCCCGAGCCGCGCCGCTCGCGCGTGGTCGACCACCGGCGCGAGCACCTCCTGGGGGGTGTGCAGGCCGGACACGAGCAGAAGGTTCGGAGCGAAGAAGCTCCCCTTCATCGCGTTGATCGACAGCCGGGCGGCCTGGCCGCGCTCCTCCTCGGGCATCAGGTGCCACGAGGCGAGCTGGTCCCGCGCCTGCATCGAGCGCACCATGCCGCCGAGCACCGCGCCCAGCTCTGCGTCGTCGGCCACCGCCACGAACCGCGCCGAGCCGCGCACCTCGATGACCGCCCGGGCGACCGCGGCCACCGCCTTCGCCTCGTCGACATCGCGCGCCGGCACCAGCAGATCGGGCTTCCACGTGCGCTCGGAGCGCCGCATCCGGCGGGCCTGGACCGCGGCGTAGGCCGCCAGCGCCTGGGCGATCCCCGACTGCACGGTGGCCCAGGGCGTGTCGACCTTCGCGTTGCGCGACAGGTAGATGTACAGCCCCAGCACGAACGCCACCTCGGGCAGCCCCCCCGCCGGGCTCGACAGCATCAGCCCGGCCACGCAGGCCAGCGCCCCCGCTGCCGGCACCCAGGTGGGAATGCCGAAGGTGGGCCGCCAGCTGACCATCCCCAGGCTCTGCTCGAGGAACACCACCACGTTGATCGCGAGGTAGGTCATCACGAAGAAGCTGGTGAGGATCGGTGCGATCGCGTCGAGCGAGCCCGCGAGGAGCGCGAGCCCGGCCAGCCCGAGCGTGACCAGGGTGGCGTTGCGGGGCTCCCCCTCGGGCGACAGCGCCCGCAGCCACTCCGAGCGGGGCAGGATCGCATGCTCGGCCATCGCCTGGAGCAGCCGCGGCGCCGCCACCATCGTGGACAGCGCGGCCATCAGGGTGCTCGACAACAGCCCCAGGAGCACGAGCTCGCCGACCAGCGCGTGGTCGATCATCGCGAGCTTGTTCGAGACGAGCTCCTCCTGCGGCACCACGGTCGCGTACCAGACCGCGCCGAGCGCGTAGACCGCGAGCGTGGTCGCCCAGGCCGCCATCGTGCCGCGCGGAATGGCTCGCCGCGGGTTCTCGAGGTTCCCGCTCATCCCCGCGCCCACCATGATCCCCGTCGACGCGGGGAAGAACAGCGCGAACGAGTCGAGCAGGGAGCCCTCCTCGAAGGTCCCCACCAGCCGGGGGGCCTGCGGGGTGGCCTGCACCCAGCCGAGGAACGCGCTGCTCACCGCGACTCCGACCACCACGAGCATGAGCGCCTGGGCGCGCGACGCGAGCTGGGCCGAGATCAGCGTGACCGTGCCGACGGCGACGAAGGCGCCGAAGACGACGAGCCCGGTCGGGTGGTCGGGGTAGAGGTACGCCCAGCCCTCGGTGAACGCGTAGAGGTACAGTGCCGAGCTGAGCGTCTGCGCGATGTACAGCGGCACACCGATGGCGCCGCCGGCCTCGAGGCCCAGCGCGGCCGAGATCACGGCGAAGGCGCCTCCTGCCCGCAAGCGCAGGTTGGTCGCGATCGATGCGATCGACAGCGCGGTCGTGCCCGTGATCGTGTAGGCGAACAGGATGACCAGCAGTGCACCGCCGAGCCCGGCGTTGCCGACGAGCCACCCCTCGCGCAGGTACAGCAGCGCGCCGAGCACGGTGAGCACTACCGGCCGGTAGACGCCACTGAACGTGGTGAACCGTCTCACCGTGCCGGACCCCCATGAGGCCGTAGCCCGCAGCCCGTCCACCGCAAGCCGCGTGGCGGAGACGGGGGTACATAGCGGACATGACGCGGGACGAACTGGCCGCGGCCCTCTCCGAGTGGGCCGGCGAACTGGCGCCCGCCACCCGCGACCAGCTGTCCACCTACGACCTGCGGGCCTTGTTCGACGAGCTGGAGCGGGCGGCGGATGTCTCC
>CAYMSU010000015.1:13207-29329 GCA_964393165.1 uncultured Enterobacteriaceae bacterium | reverse complement strand
GCGGCCTGCTCGCCTTCGACGCGCTGCTGATCGCGGCGGCCGTCGGAGGGCTCCCACGACTCGGCGACGTGCTGTTCGCCGGCCCCGTGGGCAGCCTCGCGCCGCACGCGGTCCTCGCCGTCGTCAGCTGGCTCGCGTTGGCCGGCGGCGTGTGGTTCTCCGCCTATCGGCGAGCCTACCCCCGCGTGCTCACCGAGGAGGAGTACAACGCGAACAACCAGGTCTTCCTGCGCACGTTCGAGCGTCACCGGGCGGGGATGATCGGCATGTTCGGCGTGCTCTTCCTCATCGCGATGACGCTGCTGACACCGCTGCTCGCACCGTTCGATCCGCTCGCGCTCGACGTCGGTCCTCCCAGCACGCCCCCCTCGTGGGGCTACTGGATGGGTACCGATCAGTTTGGGCGGGACGTGTTCAGTCGATTCCTCTACGGCGCGCGCATCAGCCTGCCCATCGGCTTCGTGGCCGTGATCATCGCCGCCACCGTGGGCACGAGCCTCGGCGCGATCGCTGCCTTCGCCGGCGGCCTCGTCGACAGCGCGATCATGTTCGTGACCGACGGCCTGCTGGCCCTTCCCCGTCTCGTGCTGCTGATCACGATCGTGGGGCTCTTCCGGGTGACCGGAGTGGCCGGCATCTTCCTGATCGTCGCGATCCTCGGGCTCACCGTCTGGATGGGCATCGCGCGCATCGTGCGGAGCGAGGTGCTGTCACTGCGGGAGCAGGACTTCGTGCAGGCAGCCCGGGCGCTCGGGGCCTCTCCGCTCCGGATCCTCACCCGCCACCTGGTGCCCAACGCGCTCGCACCGGTCATCGTGTACTGCAGCCTCGCGATTGGCTCCACGATGCTCGCCGAGGCGAGCCTGTCCTTCCTGGGCCTCGGAGTTCCGCCTCCGATCTCCACGTGGGGGGTGATGGTCAACGACGGTCGCGAGCCCTTGCGGAGCGCGCCCTGGATCTCCATCTTCCCCGGCCTCGCGATCATGTTCGCGGTCCTGTCGTTCAACCTGCTCGGCGATGGCCTGCGCGACGCCACCGACCCGCGACTGCGGGGCACCGCGTGAGCGCCATGGTCGACACGCCCGAGCTCGGTCGCTCGGCCACATCGTTTCGCTCGGTGCCCGACATGTGGCACCACCGGGTCGACTCCACGCCCGATGCGCCCGCCTTCGAGTTTCCCCGTGGGGGCCGCTGGTTCACGCTCACCTGGGCGCAGGCGCACCAGCGGGTGCGCGCGATCGCCAACGGGCTCCTCGCGCTCGGGCTCCAGCCCGAGGACCGGGTCGCGATCGTCGCCGAGACCTGCGTGGAGTGGGTGCTGGCAGACCTCGCCGTGCTGTGCGCGGGCGCGGCCACCACGACCGCCTACCCCCAGTCCCCCGACCAGGACCTCGCCCACATCCTCGCCGACAGCGGGGCGCGGGTCGTGTTCACGGACACCGAGGCCCAGGGCCGGCGGATCGCGCACCTTCGCGGCGACCTTCCCGACCTCGCGCAGGTCGTCGTTTTCGACGGCTGCCCGGATCCCGACGACGACTGGCTCGTGTCGCTCGAGCGGTTCGAGCGGCGCGGGCGGGACCACGGGGCGGCCCACCCCGGCGCGTACCCCCAGGCGCATCGCAGCGTCCAGCCCGAGCAGCTCGCCACCCTCATGTACACGTCGGGGACCACCGGTCCCCCCCGCGGGGTCATGCTGTCCCACGATGCTTGGGTCTACGAGGCCGAGGCAGTCGATGCCCTCGGGCTGCTGACGCCCGCCGACCAGCAGCTGCTGTGGCTCCCCCTGGCCCACGTGTTCGCCAAGGTGCTCCAGCTCATGCAGATCCGCCTCGGGATCCCCACGGTCGTCGACGGACGGGCGGATCGGCTGGGCGCCAACCTCCAGGAGGTGCAGCCGACCTTCGTGGCGGCGGTGCCCCGTGCGTTCGAGAAGATGCGGCAGCGCATCGACCTCGAGGTGCGGCGGAGGGGGTGGATGGCGTGGCAGCTCCACCGCTGGGCGCTGCGGGTGGGAGGCCGCTACAGCAAGGCACGTCACCGCGGCATGGTTCCCTGGGCGCTCCGCGCAGAGTGGGCGGCTGCCGACGCGCTGGTCGCGGCTCGGGTGCGCCAGCAGTTCGGCGGCCGGCTGCGCTACTTCATCAGCGGTGGGGCTCCGCTCGCGGCTTCGGTCGGGGAGTACTTCGCGGCACTCGGGGTGCGCATCCTCGAGGGCTACGGGCTCACCGAGTCGGCCGCGGCGAGCTGCGTGAACCGGCCGCACGACATCCGCTTCGGCACCGTGGGCCCGCCGCTCCCCGGCTGCTCGGTGCGCATCGCGGACAGCGGCGAGATCCTGCTGCGCTCTCGCGGGCTCATGACCGGCTACTGGAACGACGAGCAGGCAACGCGCGAGGCGTTCACCCCAGACGGGTATCTGCGCACGGGCGACCTGGGCTTCGTGCTCCCCTCGGGCCACGTCAAGATCACGGGCCGGCTCAAGGACGTCCTCGTGACGGCCAACGGCAAGAACGTGGCCCCCGCCCGGGTCGAGCGGTTGTTGCGCACCCGCTCGCCGCTGATCGAGCACGTCGTGATGCACGGCGACGATCGGCCCTACTGCACCTCGCTGATCACGCTCGACGAGGCGGCGCTGGCGCGGTGGGCTCGGGACCGCGAGCTCCCCCACGCCGGGCACGCCGACCTCGTGACCGACATGCGCGTGTACCAGGAGATCCAGCGCGCGGTGCGCAGCGTGAACCGGGAGGTCGCGGCCTTCGAGCGGATCCGGCGGTTCGCGCTCCTGCCCGGGCACCTGACGGTCGACAATCACCTGCTCACGGCGTCCGGCAAGGTGCGCCGACGAACGGTGGAGGCCCACTTCCAAGGCGTGCTCGACAGCCTCTACAGCACGGGCACGACCCGCCCGGGCCCTCCCGAATGGTCCGGAGCGGGGGCCAGAGATACCCACCCGGCGTGAGCCCCTCCCCGTCACCTTCCCACGAACCGAGCGCTCGGCCTGGATTCGGCACGGGCCGGGGCAAGGTCCTGCTCTTCGGTGAGCACGCCGTCGTCTATGGCCATCCAGCCATCGCGCTGGCGGTGGACCGGTGCACGCACGTGCGCCTCACCCGGCGGCCAGGCCCTACGACCGTCACGTCCCCCCACGCCGACCCCCGCGTACGCGCCGCGGTCTGCGAGGTGGTCCCCGAGGAGGGGCTCGACGTCGAGGTCCGCACCGACCTGCCGGTCGGGCGGGGGATGGGCTCGTCGGCGGCGCTGGCGGTCGCACTCGCCGAGGCTCACGCAGACCTTCGCGGCGAGCACCTCGGGCCCGAAGCGCTCTACCACGCTGCGATGCCGGTCGAGCGTGCGTTCCACGGCAACCCCTCGGGAGTCGACGTGGCGGTGGCCGCCTGGGGCGGGTGCCTGTGGTTCCAGCCCGGCGACCCGCCCGTGCGCCAGCCCCTCCAGCCCGGAGACTGGTCAGTGGTCGTGCTCGACAGCCAAGCCACCGGCGACACCCGCGCGCTCGTCGCGGGCGTTGCGGGCCGGAGGCCGGGAATCGACCCCGCTCTCGCCCGCATCGGTCAGATTGCCCGGCAAGCCCGTGACGTGCTCGACGACGGGCCCGCGCTCGGCGAGCTGATGGCCGAGAACCATCGGCTGCTTCGCGAGATCGGCGTGAGCACGCCGGTGCTCGACGATCTCGTCTCACTCGCGGTAGGCGCCGGCGCGTTCGGCGCCAAGCTGTCGGGGGCCGGCGGAGGCGGCATCGTCGTCGCGCTGTGCGCGGATCCCGCTCCTGTCGTCGAGGCAGCTGTCGCGGCGGACGTGCCCGCCTTCGGATGTCAGCCATGGTCTCGGTGACCGCGATCGCCCACCCCAACATCGCGCTGGTCAAGTACTGGGGCAAGCGAGACGTCGCGCTGAACCTGCCCGCAGTGCCCAGCCTCTCGCTCACGCTCGACGGGTTTCAGAGCCGCACGACGGTCACCTGGGGGGCGAGCGAGGACCGCTTCGTGCTGAACGGCGCCGTCCGCGACGATCCGAAGGTCTGGCGGTTTCTGGATCGAGGGTTCCCGGGCCGCCCTCCGTGTGCGATCACGTCCGACAACGACTTCCCAACGGGCGCGGGCCTGGCGTCCTCGGCCTCGGGGTTCGCGGCGCTCGCGCTCGCCGCTAGCCGGGCGTCGGGCGGGAACCTCACGGCCTCGGCGCTGTCGGCGCTCGCCCGCCAGGGCTCGGGGTCGGCCTGCCGCTCGATCTTCGGCGGATTCGTGGAGTGGGCGCTCGGCGAGCGCGACGACGGCACCGACAGCCACGCCGTGCCGGTCGCCGGCGCGGATCACTGGGACGTGCGCATGGTCGCCGCCATCGTCTCGGAGCAGGCCAAGGCCGTGAGCAGCACCGAGGGAATGGAGCGCAGCCGGCAGACGAGCGAGCTGTGGCCCACCTGGGTCTCGCACGGGCAGGGCGACGTGGACGAGGCCCGGGCCGCCGTCCTGGACCGGGACCTGCCACGCCTCGGCGAGGTCATGGAGCGCTCGACCTTCCGGATGCACGCGACGATGCACACGGCGCGGCCTCCCCTGCTCTACTGGCAGCCCGCCACGGTCGCGCTGCTGCACGAGGTGTTCGCCCTGCGGGCGGCCGGCGTCGGGGCGTGGGCCACCATGGACGCCGGCCCGCAGGTCAAGGTGCTGTGCGCCGCAGCCGACGCGGCCCGGGTGAGCAACGCCCTCGCGCGCCACTCGATGCACACCTACGTCCACGGACCTGGCGGGCCAGCGCGGATCGTGGCGTGACAGGCACCGTCGTGGCCGGCGGGAAGATCGTGCTCCTCGGGGAGTACGCCGTGGTCGACGGCGGCCCCGCCTGGGTCGCCGCCGTCGATCGGGGCGTGGCCTGTCGGGTCACGTCGGCGCCCGCCCTCGAGATCGTCACCCCTGGCGACGACCGTTTCGTGCGCGCTGCCCTCACGGAGGTCCGCGCCCCCGCTGCGCGCTACACGTTCGCGGACTGGCGACCGGTGGAGGCAACCACCAAGGTGGGCCTCGGTGGAAGCGCGGCAGCCACCGTCGCCGCAGTGCTCGCGGGGCTGTCAGCGCGGGGCGCGGCGGCACGCCCCGCCGAGGTGCACGAGATCGCCCACCGTGTCCACCACGGGGTCCAGGGCTCGGGCTCGGGCATCGACGTCGCCGCGTCCGCCCTCGGGGGCGTGCTGCGGTTCCAACCGGGTCGCGACGTGCTGCCGGGACCCCCGATCGTGCCCGTCGTGGTGTTCAGCGGGGCGTCGGCCCGCACCGGTCCACGGGTGCAGCAGTACCTCGCGTGGTCTCCCCGACAGGCGTTCGTGGCCGACAGCACGGCGCTCGTCGAGGCGTTTCCCGACAGCCCGATCCCTGCCTTGCGGGAAGCGGGGCGGTTGCTGCGCGCGATGGCCGAGCAGGCCGGCATCGCGTACTGGACGGAAGCCATCGACCGGATCGTCCAGCTGGCGGAAGCCCACGGGGGCGCCGCCAAGCCCTCCGGGGCCGGCGGAGGCGACGTCTGCGTCGCGCTGTTCGACGATCCGGAGGCGGAGGAGAGGTTTGTCGACGACGTGAAGTCTGCGGGGTTCCTCCACATTCCGATCGCGTTGGCGAGAAGCGCACATCTCACCTCAAGTCCGTGAGCCCGCGGCCGATCACGGGGCATCGATCACGGAGCACGGATGGGGATCGAACCCGAGGGTCTGCGGCAGCTCGTGGCCACGCGTTTTCGGGAGTCTGAGGCGAAGATCGAGGTGTCGGAGACCGGCCCTCTGGAGCTGACGCTGCTCCACGGGAATGGTCGGACCGACGTCCTTGACTTGCACCTTCTCTGGGAGAGCGTGCAGGACAGGCTCGAGGCGGGGCCCACGGACCTCGAGGAGCCCGTCGGCGCCTACGTCGACGGAATCCTGCGGCTCGTGCGGGCGTCCGACGACGAGCGCACGATGATCGTGGTCATCAAGGACCGCGCGTGGGTCGAGCAGGCCGGCGAGACGACCCCGAACCTGGCGAGCATGCCGCTCGTCGGCGACCTGTTCGCGGTCATGGCGTGGCACGGGCCCGAGGGAATCGACCACGACATGGGCGGAGACCTCCCCCAGGAAGCGCTGATGGAGGCGCTCAACAACGTCCTGTCCAAGGTCGACGAGCTCACGCTCCACGGCGACGACCCCTACCTGCTGGCTGCGGGAGGGCAGTTCGAGGCGTCCCTGTTGCTCGCCGGCCCGGTGTGGGATCAGCTCGCAGAGCAGGTGGACGGCGATCTGGTGGCTGCTGCACCGACGCGAGACGTCCTGCTGGTCACCGGCACCGGAGACCCGATCCGCTACAGCCGCTTCAAGGAGACCATCCGCAAGCCCTTCGAGGACGGCTTGGACCACTTGCTGAACGGGCAGATCCTCCGCTGGCGCGGGGGAACCTGGGTCGTGCACGACGAGGTCGACGTCACCGCCGCGATCGCGTCTTCGGCGAGCTGACAGTACCGCCAAGGCCTCCCTGCAGCGCGCAGATACAAGAGGTTTACAGAACCAGTTCGCCCCCGCGTGGTCCGAGTCCTATGCTCATGTAGGAGGTCCCATGGCGACGAGGCGACAGTTCACGTTCGGATCCCTGGTGCTCGCGCTGACCGGCAGCCGTGCCGCCCAGGCGGGCATCCCCACCGCGGCGCCGAAGTTCGACGTCGCGTTCACCGCGAAGGCGGTTCGTAAGCAGCGCGTGGTCGAGGTCAGCCTCGTGGCCGAGCTCCACGCCGAGGCGGCGATGGAGGCGGTCGTCGAGCGAGGCTCGATGCCCGGCCCGTGGCTCCAGGCGTCCCTGCTGGCCGACGCGGGTGAGCCCGTGGAGCTGTCGCTGATCTACGAGGGGAACAAGCGCGAGATGTTCATGTCTCGCGTGGGCCCCGTGCCCCGGTGGGCGCCGATGGCGGTCGGCAAGCCCATGTCCTTCGGTCCGTACCGCTTCTCGGTCCCCCGGGGCGCCGAGGGCTCGCGTGTGCAGCTGGTCGGCGGCATGGAGCTCGAGGAGGGGCTCGCGGAGCTCGCGATGACCGTCTCGCTGGACGCGCAGGACGGTCCGAAGGCGTGATCCCGCACGGGACCCCGCGGCACGACCCGACCTCCGACCTGATCGACGTCGACGGGCGACCGGTCGGGGAGATCGGCTCCCGCGCGTACGACCCCGCGGCCACGCGGCTCGTGCGGTGTCCCTACCCCGACGCCCGGCGCGGTGGCCTGATGAACCAGACCGCGCTGCGCCAGCTGTCCTCGTGCTTCGACGAGGTGGCGGAGCTCGCCGCCCGCCACGTGGGCCCGATCCCGACGGTCCACGCCGCGTGGCGCGCCTGCGTGGCGGGCACCCGCGCGCCCGCAGTGCACCACGATCGGGAGGGGACCCCGATCCCGCGCCCGCTGTCCGCCTGGTACAAGGCGAGCTTGGGCTTCTCGCAGGTGCTCACGGCGCTCCTGCTGGCCGATGACGGCGTCGCCGACGCGCCGCTGGCCGAGCTCGGCGACGCGTCCGCGTTTCTCGAGCTCCTCGAACGGGATCGCTGGCTCGTGGGAGCAGAGCAGGTGTGCGCGGGGCCCGCGGCGATGATCGGTCGACTGTTCGATTTGCTTGCCGAAGGCCGGGCGGACGGCGGCGCAGACGCGCCCTGGATCGACGAGCGAGCGGCGTGGATCGGCGTGCACGTGGGGTTCCTCGGGGCGGTGCGCACGCTCGCGGCGAGCGCCACGGTCGACCCGGGCGACCTCTCGGTGGCGCTGCAGCCGACGCTTCCCTGCCTGCGCAGTGTGCTCGCGGTGCCTGGCCGGCAGGCTGCGCACGCCCGTCGCCTGTTTCCGTCGGGCGGGAGCCCGCCGGCGGTCGAGCAGTTCCTCCACGAAGCCTCCACGGCCTCGGACCTTCGCGCTCTGGCGCACGCGCGCGGCCGAGCGCTGCGTTCCGTGGTCAGCAACTGAGGGGACGGACGCGTCAGCGCCGCAGCCGGGCGCTGGCCACCTCGGGGCCCACCGGCGGAAGGAGCGCCAGTGCGCCGTCGCTGTGGTCGAGCGGCACCGTCCATCCCGGCTGCACCGCCACCACGGCTCCGTTGACGTCCAAGAGCTCGAACTGTGCGGGCTCGCCGCCCGCATCCACCGGTGCGTCGATGACCGGGCCGATCTCCGCCAGCCCGTCGGGCGCGACCGTGAGCAGCGTCCACTCGGTGACCGTGCTCGCGGAGCGGAGCGCCTCCACCTCGACGATCCAGTCGTGGAGAGCGCTGAACGTGTAGTCCGAGATCCAGGTCGGCGAGCAGTAGCCCATCATGTCGGTGTACACGGAAGGGTCGCGGACCTCGTTCAATACGATGTCGTAGCCCCACGATCCGATGCCCCCGCCGCCGTAGGGGTACCGCCCATCCGGCCCCGGGGGGTTGCCGCAGGGCGCATGCATTCGCCCGTGGGCGTGACCGACCTCGTGCACCAGCGTGTCGTCCGCCGTTCCCAGGTAGCCGAGCCCGATCGAGGTCCGGGCCCAGCTGTCGAACGGCGACGTGGGCACCGACGAGAGCCCGACGGTGCAGCCGCCCCCGCAGAACTCCTCGAACGAAGGTGCGGGCAGGAACAACCCGTAGAAGTAGGCGTTCTCCGCTGGGGCGGCCTCCGCGCGGAGCGCGACGATTCGCGAGAGCAGGGCTTCCCAGCCACCACCGGCGGTCACCACCCCGTCGTAGGGGAGCACGTCCTCCTCGACCACCCGCAGGTCGGTGATGGGGTAGGTCGCGAAGAACGTGGCACGAATCGCGGCCATGGCGGGGCCCGACATGTTGGGCACGCGCCCCGAGCCGTCGCCGTTGTACTGGATGGGCACGACGTGGAGCGTGACCGGGCCGCTCGGCTCCACCCGAAGCGGATCGTCGGCACTCGACCAGGTGAGCGCCTCCTCGTCAGCACCTTCCCCAGCGCTGTAGTCGAAGCGGATCGTCTCGTGCACCGACACCTCGAGGTCGAACCGCTCGGGATCGATCCAGTCTCCGGGGATCCGGAAGTTGGCGGTCGTACGCAACGAGTTGCGCAGCCAGCTCCCCCACACGACCACCTGCTCGGACATCCGGCGCTCTCCCGACGGCCCGGTGACCCGGAGCACGACGGCAAGCGTGCGGCCGCTGAACTCCTCCCGCACCACCGGGGAGACGAAGACCCGCACCACGGCGTCCCGGCCGGGCACAATCGGCGGCGCGAACCGGCCCCCCCGCTCGTCCACAGGGTTGTGCAGCACGATCTCGGTGCCCTGCGCCAGCGTGATCAGGTCGATCGCCGCGCCAGCGGCGAGCGGGTAGCTGGAGTAGTCCGGTCCGCTCGAGTCCGGGACGTCACGGGAGCAAGCCGCAGCTCCCAGGGTCAGGGCTGCCACCATCATCAGGGCGCGGGTCATCAAGCACGTCTCCTTCGAGGCCGCCCCTTATGGCGCTGCACCCCAAGCTGCGGGTCGCGGTGATACGTCGCCGCCCTGGAGGACGACGGATTGTCCGACATCTCACAGCGAAAAGCGGAGCACCTCGACCTCTGCGCGACCGACGAGGTGGCGTTCCGCGGCAAGACCACACTGCTCGAGGAGGTGCGCCTGATCCACGACGCGCTGCCCGAGCTCGCCGTGGCCGACGTCGACCTCACCACCGAGTTCGTAGGGCACGCGCTGCGCGCGCCCGTCGTGATCGCCGCGATGACCGGGGGCACGGAGCGCGCGGAGGCCGTGAACAAGGGGCTCGCGTCGGTGGCCGAGGAGCTCGGCATCGGCTTCGGATTCGGCTCGATGCGGCCGCTGCTCGAGAGCTCCGCCGCCGTCGGCTACCACGTGCGCGACGAGGCTCCGACGGCCCTCCTGCTCGGGAACATCGGGATCGTCCAGGCCCGCGAGGCGAGCACCGCGCAGCTTCAGGACCTCGTGGCAAGCACTGGCTGCAACGCTCTGTGCGTGCACCTGAACCCGGCGATGGAGGTCATCCAGCCCGAGGGCGACGACGACTTCCGTGGCGGCGTCGACACCCTGGCACGGCTGGTCGAGGAGCTCGGCGTACCGGTCATCGCAAAGGAGACGGGCTGCGGGCTGTCCCGCGCGGTCGCTCACCGGATCAAGGATGCCGGCGTACGGGCTGTCGACGTCTCGGGAGCGGGCGGCACCTCCTGGGTCGGTGTGGAGACGCTCCGCGCCCGTGCGCGCACCCGCGCCCTCGGGGACCTCTTCTGGGACTGGGGCATCCCGACGGCGGCGAGTGTCGTGCAGGTTGGCGGGCTGGGCCTCGAGGTCGTGGCGACCGGCGGCCTGAAGAACGGGCTCGACGTGGCGCGCGCCGTCGCCCTGGGGGCGACCGCGGGAGGCCTCGCACGCCGATTCCTGATGGCGTTCAACGACGGTGGCCGTCAGGGCGCGCTCCGCGCCGCGGAGGAGGTGGTAGACGAGGTGCGCGTCGCCCACCTGCTCGCCGGGGCGAGCACACCCGACCAGCTCCGGGGCAAGCCCCTCGTGATCGGCCCGGAGCTCGCGGCCTGGGTGCCCGAGGATTGCCCGGTCAAGCACCATATGATCTGATGCGCGGACGGAGGTTCGCACATGGCGAAGATCGCGGTGATCGAGGGTGACGGCATCGGGCAGGAGGTGATTCCGGAGGGTCTGCGCCTTCTGCGTGCCCTCGATGAGAAGCACGAGCTGGGCCTGACCTTCGAGGCGTTCGATCTCGGAGCCGAGCGCTACCTGCGCGATGGCACCACGATGCCTGCCGAGACGATGGCCCGCTTCCGCGACGAGTTCGACGCCATCTTCCTCGGCGCGCTCGGAGATCCGAGGGTCCCGTCGAACGTCCACGCCAAGGACATCCTGCTGGGAGCACGGTTCGAGCTCGACCTCTTCGTCAACCTGCGCCCGATCAAGCTGCTCGATGCGACCCGGTGCCCCCTGAAGGGAAAGCGGCCCAAGCACGTGGACATGATGGTGTTCCGGGAGAACACCGAGGGGCTCTACACCGGCGTCGGCGGCCAGTTCAAGCGCGACACCCCGGACGAGGTCGCCATCGAGGCGGAGATCAACACGCGCAAGGGGGTCGAGCGGATCATCCGCGCGGCGTTCGCCTACGCCGCGGACCACGGAAACCTGTCGGTGTGCATGTCCGACAAGTCCAACGCGATGCGCCACGGCCACGACCTGTGGCAGCGCACCTTCCGGGCGGTCGCCTCCGAGTACCCCGACATCGAGGCGTTCCACCTCTACGTCGACGTCCTCGCGATGGAGATGGTGCGCGCTCCCGAGCGCTTCGAGGTCATCGTCACGAACAACCTGTTCGGCGACATCGTCACCGACCTCGGGGCGCAACTCCAGGGCGGCATCGGCCTCGCGGCCTCCGGCAACCTGCACCCGGGCCGCGTCTCGTTGTTCGAGCCGGTCCACGGATCCGCGCCCGCGATCGCCGGCCAGGGCGTCGCCAATCCCCTGGCCACCCACCTCACGGCAGGCATGCTCCTCACCCACCTCGGCCACCCCGAGCTCGAAGCGCAGATCCTGCAGGCGGTCCAGAAGTGCCTGAAGGGCGGGCAGGTCACCCAGGAGTTGGGCGGCGACAAGTCCACCCGAGAGGTCACCGACGCGCTGCTGGAGCATCTGGCGGTCAGCGCCTAGCGCCGCAGCGGGAGGCCTCCCGCGCAGGTTACGGGGGCGGTCCACCATCCTCCTGGAGCGGGCGTGCACCTCGACATCGGCCAACGCGACATCGTCATCCTCTCCGGCGTCCGGACCGCCTTCGGCACCATGGGCGGGTCGCTCAAGAAGCTGACCGCCACGGACATCGCCGTCCACACCGCCAAGGCTGCCCTGCAGAAGGCCGGGGTCGACGCAGCGGATGTCGACCACGTCGTCTACGGCAACGTGCTGCAGACGGCCAACGACGCGATCTACCTGGCCCGCCACGTCGGGCTGTACGCCGGCGTGCCGCAGCAGGTGCCCGCGCTCACCCTCAACCGGCTGTGCGGCTCGGGGTTTCAGGCCGTCGTCACCGCCGCCGAGCAGATCCTCACGGGTCAGGCGGAGGTCGTGCTCGCGGGAGGGACCGAGAACATGAGCATGGCCCCCCACGTGGTGCACGGCCTGCGCGACGGGGCTCGCTTCGGCAAGCCCCCCAAGATGGAGGATCTGCTCTGGGAGTGCCTGACCGACACCAACACCGACATGCCCATGGCGATCACCGCCGAGAACCTGGCGGAGAAGTACGGCGTGACCCGGGAGGAGGCAGACGAATACGGCCTTCTCTCGCAGCAGCGGTGGTCGGCGGCCCACGAGGCGGGCAAGTTCGCCGACGAGATCGTGCCCATCGAGCTGAAGACCCGCAAGGGTGCGGTCACCTTCGAGGTCGACGAGCACCCCCGCCCGTCCACGCCCGAGGCGCTCGCCAAGCTCCCGCCTGTGTTCAAGAAGGACGGCACCGTCACCGCAGGCACCGCCAGCGGCATTGGTGACGGGGCGGCGAGCCTCGTCGTCGCCAGCGGCAAGTGGGCCGAGGCAAAGGGCCTGCAGCCCATCGCTCGCCTCGTCGGCTGGGGCGTGTCCGGCTGCGATCCCACCATCATGGGCATCGGGCCGGTCCCGGCCACCCGCCGGGCGCTCGAGACGAGCGGGCTCGGTCTCGACAAGATGGCGCTCGTCGAGGTCAACGAGGCGTTCGCGCCCCAGTACATCGCCGTCGAGCGGGAGCTCGGCCTCGACCGATCCATCACCAACGTCAACGGCGGCGCCATCGCGATCAGCCATCCGCTGGCCGCGTCCGGCGCACGGATCACCGCCACCCTCATCCACGAGCTGCGCCGGCGCGGCGACAAGTATGGCCTGGGCTCCGCTTGCATCGGTGGAGGCCAGGGCATCGCGGTCATCGTCGAGGCGCTCTAGGCAGGGAGCAAGCATGGACAGCGACATCGTCTACGACTGGAACGTCCACGGGCGAGCCCACCTGGCCATGAAGCCAGTGGAGCTGCACGACGAGACCCTGCGCGACGGCATCCAGTGCCCGTCCGTGACCGATCCGCCGATCGAGGTGAAGATGCAGGTCGTCCGGCTGCTTGCCGCGGTCGGCGTCCACAGCGTCAACGTGGGATTGCCAGGTGCGGGGCCACGCGCCGTCGAGGACTCGAAGCTCCTGGTCGAGCTCGTGCGGGACGAGCAGCTACCCATCCGCGTGGGCTGCGCCGCGCGCACCCACCCGCGCGACATCGAGCCGATCATCGGGATCAGCCAGGACACCGGGGTCCCCGTCGAGATCATGACATTCCTCGGCTCGTCGCCGATCCGCATGCTCGCGGAGTCGTGGGACGAGAGCCGCCTGGAGCAGCTCACCCGGGATGCCGTGAAGCTCGGCGTACAGTCGGGCATTCCGGTCAGCTTCGTGACCGAGGACACGGTCCGTTCTCATCCGACCACCCTCCGCAAGCTGTTCGACGCTGCGGTGGAGGAAGGCGCCACGCGGCTCGTGCTCTGCGACACGGTCGGCCACAGCACGCCCCCGGGGGTGTCCAACCTCGTCGAGTGGGTCGACGATCACCTCCGCGGCCTCGGCGTGCGAGACCGGGTCAAGCTGGACTGGCACGGTCACAGTGACCGGGGGCTGTCCCTCGTCAACGCGATGCGTGCGGTCGAGGCCGGCTGCGACCGGGTCCACGGCACGCTCCTCGGGGTCGGAGAGCGCGTGGGCAACACCCCCCTCGACCTCATGCTCGTCAACCTAAAGCTCGAAGGCGTGGAGCTGGAGGGCGTAGAGGCGGCCGACCTCACGCAGCTGGCGGAGCTCGTCGACCTGGTGAGCGAGCACGTCGAGGTGCCGATTCCCGTCAGCTACCCCGTGTTCGGCCGCGACGCGTTCCGGACGGGCACCGGGGTTCACGCCGCAGCCGTGATCAAGGCCCAAGCCAAGGGAGACGACTGGCTCGCCGACCGGATCTACAGCGGGGTCCCCGCCTCGTGGTTCGGCCGCCAGCAGGAGATCGAGATCGGGCACCAGTCCGGGGTCTCGAACGTGAAGTACTGGCTGCAAGCTCGCGGGTACGAGCCCGAGGATCGTCTGGTAGATGCCATCTTCACGGCGGCAAAGGCCGAGAACCGGCTCCTGACCAATGACGAGGTCCTCGATATCGTTCGAGGGGCGTCCGCCAGTTGACGGTGAACGGTTGTTCATATACCTGACAGGTGTCCAGCCCCGGAGACCTCGATGTCGCTGCTCGACCTGTCTGCGCTCGCCACCGTTCCCGCCCTGAAGTCCATCGACCTGCCCCTGCTGCTCGACGTCCTCGAGCAGGAAGGGGGCACCTGGGTCGGCGCGCGCGTCGCGCTCGTGCGAGAGCCCGCCAACTTCGACTACGAGGCGCTGGCGTCACTGCTGTCGGCCCCTTCCGACTCCTTCCCCCTGCGCCTGGCCGATGCGCTCGCGCACATCCAGGAGCTCGGCCAGGAACGCTTCGACTACCATCCCCGCCCGTTTCAGGTCGCTGCTCGCTACTGGCAGGCCACGCGAGAGCTGCGCCGCTCTGCGCCCAGCACGCTGGCGAAGTCCGCTCCGGCCGTCGCGCCCCCTGCAGCAAGGATCGCTCAGGGCTCCGCGGGCCTTGCGTCCTCGGCCTCTTCCCGTGCGTCGCGCTCGTCGCGCATGCGGCGACGCTCCGCCTCGCGCTCGGCCCTGGCCTCCGCGAACTCGGCCTGACGCCACTGGGCGCGGAGGAAGAGGTTCTGGGCCGAGTGCGCCACCAGCAGCAAGCCCACCACCCAGCTGACCGCGGGCGCGTGCATGAAGCCGGGCAGCCCGAACACCAGCACACCACCGCCGACCACGATGTTCCCGATGGTCACGCTCCAGAACACCCAGTCCTGGTCGCGCGCCCAGCTGGTGCGCATGATGAGCTGGTTGGCGCCAATCAAGGCCACCAAGCCGAACAGTACACCGGTCGACGTATCCATACCGGCTCCCGTAACTCTCAAGCCAGGGGGAGGTTGTCGATCAGGCGCGTGGAGCCCACGTACGCGGCCACGAGGGCGCGGGCTCGGCTTTGTGCGGCAGCGTCCCCGTCGACCTCCAGCGGAGCCCGCGGCGGCAGCTTCTCCAGGGGCTGCAAGCTGTCCGGATCGACAATCTCCAGGTAGTCGAGCTGGTCCACGTCCAGCGCGGCCCGGCCGGCCGCACGCAGAGCTTCGACGGAGTGTTCGCCCGCTTCCGCGCCCGCCTGCACCGCGCGGAGCGCCCGGTAGAGGCTCCGAGCGCGAGCGCGCTCCTCGGCCGACAGGTACTTGTTGCGACTCGACAGCGCCACGCCGTCGTTGTCACGCACGAGGGGCGCCCCCACGATGGTGAGTGGCAGCGCGAGATCTCGCACCATGCGGCGAAGGACGGCCAGCTGCTGGTAGTCCTTCTCTCCGAAGACCGCCCTCGTACACCGGGTGAGGCCGAACAGGCGCGCGCACACCGTCGCCACCCCCTCGAAGTGGCCTGGGCGGCGTGCGCCACACAGTCCCTCCGACAGTCCGTGGACCGACACCGAGGTGGAGAAGCCGTCCGGGTACAGGTCGGCGGGCATGAACAGCGCATCGGCGCCCTGCCCTCGGCAGGTCGCGGCATCGCCCGCCGGATCCCTGGGGTAGTGGTCGAGATCCTCTCCCGGACCGAACTGAAGGGGATTGACGTAGACCGAGACCACCAGTCGGTCCACGTTCGGGCGCAGCAGGGCCATCAGCGACGCGTGGCCCGCGTGGAGGTAGCCCATGGTGGGCACGAGGCCGATGGAGTGCCCCAGTGCCCGCTCCCGCTCGGCCCAGGC
This sequence comes from uncultured Enterobacteriaceae bacterium, assembly GCA_964393165.1. GTDB lineage: Bacteria > Myxococcota_A > UBA796 > UBA796 > DRPG01. Next base: position 13,497 of record CAYMSU010000015.1, on the reverse strand, counting down.
CACCATCTCGGCGGCGTCGACGAGTTGCTCCACGGTCAGTACAGCCGCGCGATCTTCGAAGCGGGGCGCTGCCGATGGAAGCTGTGCTCCTCCTTAGGGAACGCGCCGCGGCGCACCTCGTCGGCGTAGGTGCGAAACGCTTCGAGGGCGACGTCCTCGAGCCGAGCATAGCGCTTCACGAACTTGGGCTCGAAGGTCAGGTTCATCCCGAGCAGGTCGTTGCTGACGAGCACCTGGCCGTCGCACCCCGGGCCGGCCCCGATCCCGATGGTCGGTATCGACAGGGTGGC
>CAYMSU010000015.1:0-13197 GCA_964393165.1 uncultured Enterobacteriaceae bacterium | reverse complement strand
GGAGCGGTGCGCGTGAGCCCGGACGGCCGGCAGGTGGCGGTGATCTCCGCGGCGAGCTCGGCCGGGATCCCCTCGAGCACCAGGCTGAAGGCGCCGGCCTCCTCGACCGCGCGGGCATCGGCCAGGAGCTGCTCACCAGCCTGCTCGGAGCGGCCCTGAACCCGAAATCCGCCCATGGCGTGGACCGACTGGGGCGTGAGGCCGATGTGGCCGACCACCGGGATGCCTGCGCTCACGATGCGCTCGATCGCGGCGCTGACGGTGCGCCCGCCCTCGATCTTCACGGACTGTACGCGACCCTCCTGGACCAGGCGGCCAGCCGACTGCAGCGCCTGCTCAGGCGACACCTGGTAGGTCAGGAATGGCAGGTCGCCCACGAGGTGGGCGCGGTCGGTCCCACGCGCCACGCAGGCGCAGTGGTAGACCATGTGGTCGAGGGTGACGGGCAAGGTGTCGGCGTGGCCTTGCACCACCATGCCGAGCGAGTCCCCCACGAGCACCATGTCGGCGCCCGCGAGGTCGACCAGACGACCCATCGTGGCGTCGTAGGCCGTGATCATCACAATCTTGTCGTTGTCGGCCTTCCTCTTGCGAAGGTCCAACACTGTGGTCCTCTTCATGGTCACTCCTTCGTCCTCCCGGTCCGCATCGCGGATCCAGGGGCTGGACTCGATGTCCGCGGCCTTCGTATCCCGCCACCTCGACAATCGATGGCGCGCGCCTTGCAGCACGCGGGGTGACCACCTGGAGAACGCATGGCCAAGCGAAGTCTCTACATCGTCGACACCGAGACCTGGTACACCGAGCGCGCCGTGTGGGGGATTGCCGGGGTCGTGGCGCTGGCCGGCACGGCCGCGAGCGCCTGGATCCACCCTCTCGGGGTCCTCCTCGTCGCCGGCGTGGGCATGTTCTCCGCGCTGAACGCCTTGACCGGCTTCTGCGCGATCTCGACGGCCCTGCTGCAGCTCGGGCTCCGTCCGCGGATCTCGGCAGAAGGTCGGCAGCCCACGGTTCTCGGCCTGCCTGTGTACCGGATGAGGACCGACCGTTGGTACCTCGAGCGCGGCATCTACCTCGTCGTGGGCGTGAACCTCACCCTCGCGTCGGGCCTCACGCTGGTCCACAGCCCGCTGTGGCTATGGTTCACGGGCTTCGTGGGGATCGCCTCGCTCATTTTCGCCCGCACCGGCTTCTGCCCGGTCGCCAACGCGCTGTACTACCTGGGCTTCGAGCCTCGGCTCGCTCGTTTGGAGCAGGAGGGCACGGACTGGGCCGGTGCACCCGACCCGTGTTGAATCTCACCCACGTCGCTCAACCCCTTCCTGGAGAGCCCCGTGCTGATCGTCCTCGCTTCCGTCGCCATGGGTGCGACCCCGCTCCCGGATCGTCCGCTGGTCACCCGGACGGGCGCGCTCACAGAGCCCTTCACCCTCGAGATGGAGCTCGGGGCTGCCTTCTCGGACGGACCCACCCGGGCCGTTCCCGCTGCGCTCAAGTACTCCATCGCCGGCGTCGTCGAGCCTCGGATCATGACCGACCTCGGCTCCTATGGCGAGGGGCGCCCGGGCCTCGAGATCGGCACCAAGGTCCGCCTGTTCGCATCTGAAGAGGACGGAGACGACGACCAGGCGAACGCGCTGGCGATGTGGGTGTCCTCGCGAATCCCGGTGGCCGCCGGGGAAGACTGGCGCGGGCAGTGGCACGCGCTCTTCACCACGCGGCTCGCGAAGCCCCTGTGGCTTCGAATCAACGGCGGCCTCGACTTCATCGGCGACGGCGCCGGGAGCATCACGTTCGGAGGCACCCCGCTGACCTGGGCGCTGATCATCGAGCCAGCCACTGGCCTCGACCTGTTCGCCGAGATCGCGGGCCGCGCCGGCGGCCAGGGGTGCGACAGCCTCTCCTGCGCGTACGGCGACCTCCAGGGAACCGCGGGCGCCTCGGTCCTGGTCACGCCGACCCTCATCCTCGATGCCGCCCTCGGCTACGCTGCGCGCACCCGCTCGGCGGTCGGGACCGTGGGGATCACGTCCAACTTCGGGCCCTGAGGGCTTCGCCGGCCCGGGTCGTGGAAGACTTGGCGCCCCGGCCGGTCCCTGGCCGGCGGCGGGGCGCCGAGCAGATCATGCGGCGGCCGGCGGGGCAGCCGCTTCGGCCGCCGGGGAAGCCGCTTCCGGGGCCTCGGGCGCGGGGGCCGCTGGCGAGGCCTCCGCCAGCGCGATCACCGCCTCGGCCCGCGGAGCGCCGACCACGCGGAGCTGATTGGCCAGGATGCGTGTGCTCCTGCGCTTGACCCCCTCGTCGTCCGTCCACAGGTCGTACGACAGCACGCCTTCCACCGCGACCTTGCAGCCCTTCGCGACCATCTGCTGGGTGTGCTCGGCCTGCTCGCCGAAGACCCGGATGTCGTGCCAGTCGGTCTCCTCGACCCACTCGCCGTCCTCCCCGCGGACGTTGCGGTGGGTCGCGACGGGCAGGCTCAGCCACGGCCGACCGGCCTTCGACGTCCGAATCTCCGGATCCTGACCTGCTCGCCCCACGATGAACACAGTGTTGACTCCGCGCATGCGGACCTCCTTGGTTGCACTCGGGCCGAGTGCAGGTCCGGAACCAGAGGATCTCCGAGGTTCGCCCGTACTCGGTGACGGCCGTCGAACGCGACCCCGAAGGCAACGCGAGGAGCAACGCCGTAGCTCGACCGTCGGCCGACTGTCAGTCGCGCTCGAGCTCCGCGAGGAGCTTGTCGAGGTGCACGTCGACCTCGGCGAGCGGGTGTCGGTCGGGCGTGGGGGTGCCGTCGGCGACGTCCCAGAATCGGACGCGCTCGATCCATTGGGGGAACTGCCGCTGCATCATGGGCGTGTGCTCTTGGCGGTCGAGCACGACGGTGAGGTCGGCCTCGACCAGATCGGGCTCTTCGAGAGGCCGCGGCATCCACAGGTAGGGCCCAGGATCGATCCCGCGTTCCTTCAGCCGCTCGATCGCGAAGGGCGACATGGGCCCCGCGTTGGTCTCTTGCTCCACGTCGATGCAGAGCCCGCGCGAGAACGGCCGCAGCGCGAGCGACCGAGCCTGCGCCCAGTGCTGCAAGCGCACCTCCGCGTAGCGGCTGCGGTAGTAGTTGCCCGTGCACACGAACAAGACGCGACGCATGGGGGATCCTCCCGATACGTCAGCGGTAACCGAGGGCCCGGTTACGCTTTCGTGACGCTGCGTGAGGAACGCAAGATCGAGCTGAGTCCCTACGAGGCGCTCCCCTCCATGCTGGAGCGCGCAGCCAGGCACGGGCAGGTCATCCAGTACGGTTCATCGGTCGAGGGGCGCCCCCTGCAAGCCGTGAGGGTGGGCTCCGAAGGTCCCGCCGTGGCGGTGACCGCGGGGATCCATGGCGTCGAGTACATCGGTGTGCAGGTCGCCCTCGAGGTGCTGGCGCGTGGCCCGCTGCCCGGCCTGCAGCTGTGGGTGTGCCCCGTGCTGAACCCCGACGGGTATGCCCGCACCTGGGCCCAGGGAGGACGGGGCACGCTCCGGGACCTGCGCCGCAACGCGCGTGGAGTCGACCTCAACCGGAACTTCCCGCTACCGTACGGGGCGAGGCCGAGCCGCCTGAAGATCGCGGGCAGCGACGATCCGGCCGACGCCACCTACCGTGGCCCCTCCCCCCTCTCCGAGCCCGAGACCGCGGCCCTGGCTGCGCTACTGCAGGAGGTGCGACCCATCGGCTCCGCGAACCTCCACAGCTTCATGGGAACGCTCATCTGTGCCCGCGTCTGGCGACCTCGGGAGTGGTTCGCGTATGCGAGCCTCTGCCGCGCTTTCCGCCAGGGGCAGCAGAACCCGGGCTACATACGGCTCGGAAGCCCGATCCTCGACGTCTTCACGGGCGAGCTCGAGGACTGGCAGCATCACGTGACGAGCACCTGGGCGACCTGCGTGGAGTGCTTCTCGGTCGCGGAGAGCGTGAGCCAACACGTGATCGCCCCTTCGGTCTTCTGGCGCTTCAATCCACGTGAACCCTCGACGGTGATCCAGCGGGATGCCGCCGGCGTACGCTCGCTGCTGAGCGCCACCGCCGAGCTGGGACGTCCTCCAGCGCGGGAGGGCGCATCGCGCACCCTACCGACCTGGAGAGCCGATGCCCGCCGCCGTCCCCGTTTCCGTCAGCCGGAGAGCGAGTGACGATCGATGTCGCTCGCATCCGGCCAGTGGGCTCCTGCTTGGTTAGGCTGGCGCACAGACACGGAGGCAAGATGGCGCTCCTCACAAGCCTGCTGCTCACACTCCCATCGCCCGCCCTCGCCGGGTCGGGGCCATGGGTCGTGGGCGAGCGGCAGAGCACGCTCTTCGTCGGTGTGGAGTCGCAGCGCCTCAACAAGCTCGCGATCACCGCCGAGGGCGAGCGGAGCGTGATCGACGTGGGCGAGGGGCTGTCGTCCTTCGTCGCCAAGGCCATCGGCACCGTCGGCGTGGGTCCGCGCTTCGAGCTCCAGGGGACGGTGCCGTACTGGCGGGTCCAGGCCAACCGGCCGAACGTTCCCTTGTGTACCGCGCTGGGGGCCGAAGCGGGCCGAGAAGCCTGCGAGACGACCACCGGCCTCGGGATCCTCGAGCTGCGCGCCAAGGGCTTGCTCGTCGACGAGTTCGTCGCCGGACCGTTCAGCCTCGCGGTCGGGGCCGAGCTGCGCTTCGGCGACTTCACCACGGGCACGCGGGACCGACTCACCAACCTCGGCGAGGGCGGGCTCGACACCGGCGGGTTCGTGGCCCTCGGGCGGACCGGCCCCCTCGGCGGCAGCGGCTACTGGAGCGCCTTCCTCGAGCTGCTCGGTCGGTATCGGTTCCCCCTCACCCGCGACTTCCCTCCGCGGCTCGGCGACCGCTCGGTGCCCGGCTCGGAGTTCGCAGCGATCGGCGAGTGCGTCTTCTCTCCCGGCGGCCGCGTCGCCTTCGGACCTTCGGTGAGCGCGCTCTGGCGCCCGTTCGGCGTCGACTGGGGCGACCTCGACCTCACCGATGTCGACCGCCTCGGCGCGCTGCGGGTGTTCAACGCCCGCGCCGGGGGCACGTTCGCCGTCCGCGGCCCGAAGAACCTGGTCGCGACGGCCACGATCCTCCACACCGTGTGGGCGATCAACAACCCCAGCAACGTCCTGTCGATCGGCGCCGGCGTGCAGGCGCAGCTCGGCCCCTCGCGTCGGGCCGGCCGCGATGGATGAGCGACGCCTCGAGCCCGGTACCGTGGTCGCCGAGCGCTACGTCGTCGAGGATCTGGTCGGCGCGGGAGGCCTCGCGGAGGTCTACCGCGTCCGTCACGTCGTTCTCGGCAGCGTCCAGGCCCTCAAGCTACTCACCTGGAACCACAAGAACCTCACCGAGCGGTTCTTCCTCGAAGGCCGAATCCAGGCTCAGCTGACCCACCCGAACATCGTCCGCGTCTCCGACGTGTTGCGCCACGAAGGGCACGTCGCACTCATCATGGAGTTCGTGACCGGGACGTCGCTCGAGGATCTGCGCCACGAGATCGGCGCCCTCCCCCTCGACGACGCGCTCGCCCTCTTCGCCCCCATCCTCGCCGCAGTCGATCACGCCCACCAGGCCGGCGTGCTGCACCGCGACCTGAAGCCGGCCAATGTGCTCCTGTCCAGGATCCCGGGCGGGTGGGTGCCCAAGGTCGCCGACTTCGGCCTCGCCAAGGTGCTCGACGAGGCGCGGGGGAGCGGCACACGCTCGGGCATCAGCATGGGCACGCCCGGCTACATGGCCCCTGAGCAGGTCCGCGACTCGGCCTCGGCGGATCGCCGCACCGACGTCTTCGCGCTCGGCTGCATCCTCTACGAGATGCTGACGGGTCAGCTGGCCTATGAGCCCCTGGAGGACTCGGGGGGGCACGTCGAGATCACTGCGACGATCGAGCGTCTCCCGTCGAGCCTCGCCGAGCGCCTGCCCGACTGCCCCGAGCACGTCGTCCAAGCGGTCGCCCGGGCGATGGATCGCGACCGCGACGCCCGGTTCCCCGACTGCCGAAGCTTCGCGCAGGCCCTCGGCATCGGCGGGCACCCCTCCTTGCAGTCCGTGCCCGGGGTCACCGCGGTCCCCCTGGCGCTGTCGAATGTCAGCGTGCCGCCCGAGGCCCCCCGCGGGCGCCCCTCCGGAGCCCGCACCTACCCCACCCCCGTGCAGGCCGCCGTGGTGGAGCCCATCCCGTCGGCCCCGCCGCCCGGCTCCGCGGTGTCCGGGCGGATCGTGGTCGCGCTCTTGCTCGCCGCGGTGGCCCTGTCTGTGGGGATCACCGCATGGCTCACCCAGCCCGTGCTCGACAGCCAGGACCTCCGGCGGGATCTTCGTCAGCGCACCACGATCGACGGCCCCGCAGCGCCGTCACAAGCGCCGAGCGATCTTCCGGAGGCGCCTCCCGTCCCCGACGCCGCGCCCGTCATCGACGCGCCTGATGAGGGCGACGGCGCCGAGGCAGCCCCCGTCGAGGTGGGCGAACCGGCCCCCGAGGGCGCACCCGAGCCCGCGCCAGCGCCGCTGGCCGCAGTCCCCGCGGACAGCGGCCGCCCCCTGCCGGAGCAAGGCGCGGCGGCCACGCAGGACGTCGCCCCGGAGGGTCCGAACGACGAAGCCCCGGCCGATACGGGCGCCGCTGACGACCTGCCACCGAACGACGGCGCGTCAGTCGCAACCGTGGCACCGCCGGTTGCCGAGCCCCCTCCGGCCCCGGTCGCGCCCAAGCCAGCCCCAGTCCTCGCGCGCCCTCCGCTGCCCACCGGTCGATGGGTCGGCACGGCAGGAGGCTCCCGGCTCACCCTCGACATCGTGTCCGTCGAGGGCACCACGGTTCGCGCCGAGGGCCGGATCCCCTCCGGAGTCGCCGACCGCGTGTTCCCTCTCGATGGCACGCTCGACCCGAGAACCGGCGCGCTGCAGCTCTCCGACGGGACCTTCACCTTCGAGGGGGTGTGGAGCGGGAGCGAGCTCTCGGGCAGCTATGGCCGGGGAACGAAGCGGTCGAAGCCATGGCAGGTCACCCCGCCGGCAATCGATTAGGTCGGCGGGACCGCTGCACGCTGCACCCGGGAGGCAAGCATGAGCTCGACGCCGTCGATCATCTACACGTGGACCGACGAGGCCCCCGCGCTCGCCACGCACTCGTTCCTGCCGATCATCCGGGCGTTCGCCGGCGCCGCCGACGTGCCCGTGGAGACCAGGGACATCTCGCTGGCGGCCCGGATCCTGGCGCGGTTCCCCGAGCGGCTGACCGAGGCGCAGCGCGTGTCCGATGACCTGGCGGAGCTCGGCGAGCTCGTGACGACGCCGATCGCCAACGTGATCAAGCTCCCGAACATCAGCGCGTCCATTCCCCAGCTCAAGGCCGCGATCGCCGAGCTGCAGGCCAAGGGCCACGACCTCCCGAGCTACCCCGAGGAGCCCGCGAGCGACGACGAGGCCGCGCTCAAGCGGCGCTATGACGCGGTGAAGGGCAGCGCCGTCAACCCCGTGCTCCGCGAGGGCAACTCCGACCGGCGGGCGCCTCCCGCGGTCAAGGCGTTCGCCCGGCGCAACCCGCATCGTATGGCGGCCTGGGATCCGAGCGCGAAGACCCACGTGTCGACCATGAGCGACGGCGACTTCCGCCACAACGAGCGCTCGGTGACCGTGCCGGAGCCCACCACAGCGCGCATCGAGCACGTCGGCGTAGGCGGGGAGGTCACCATCCTGAAGGACGGGCTCGCCCTCGAGGCTGGGGAGATCGTCGACGCGACCTTCATGAGCAGGAACAAGCTCGTCGCCTTCCTCGAGGCTCAGGTTCAGCAGGCCCGGGAGCAGGGGGTGCTGTTCTCGCTGCACCTGAAGGCCACGATGATGAAGGTGTCCGACCCGATCCTCTTCGGGCACGCCGTCCGCGTGTACTTCCGCGATGTGTTCGAGAGCCACGGCGAGGTTCTCGAGCGGCTCGGCGTCGACCCCAACCAGGGGATCGCCGATCTGACCAAGCGGCTGGACGAGCTCGACGAGGCCACCCGTACTGCGATCCGGGCCACCCTCGAGGGCTGCTACGAGCGCGGCCCCGATCTGGCCATGGTGAACTCGCACAAGGGGATCACGAACCTGCACGTGCCGAGCGACGTGATCATCGACGCGTCGATGCCGCCCATGATCCGCGACGGCGGCAAGATGTGGAACAAGCACGACGAGCTGCAGGAGTGCAAGGCGGTCGTTCCCGACAGCAGCTACGCCGGGGTATACCAGGCGGTGGTCGACGACTGCAAGGCACACGGCGCCTTCGACCCCACGACCATGGGCAGTGTGCCCAACGTCGGGCTCATGGCCAAGAAGGCCGAGGAGTACGGCTCGCACGACAAGACCTTCGAGATCTCGGCCCCCGGCACCGTCCGCGTGGTCGACGCGGCCGGCCAGACGTTGCTCGAGCACGCCGTCGAGGCCGGAGACATCTGGCGCGCCTGCCAGGTCAAGGACGGCCCGGTGCGTGACTGGGTCCAGCTCGCGGTCCGGCGCGCACGGGAGAGCGGGGCCCCCGCCATCTTCTGGCTCGACGCAGGGCGGCCCCACGATGCGCAGCTGATCGCCAAGGTGCGGGCAGAGCTCGCGAAGCTCGACACCGACGGGCTCGACATCGACATCCTCGACCCGGTCGAGGCGACCCGGCGGTCCCTCGAGCGCATCCGCCGCGGCGAGGACACGATCTCGGTCACGGGCAACGTGCTGCGGGACTATCTCACCGACCTCTTCCCGATCCTCGAGATCGGCACCAGCGCGAAGATGCTGTCGATCGTGCCGCTCATGAAGGGCGGCGCCCTGTTCGAGACCGGCGCCGGCGGCTCCGCGCCCAAGCACGTCCAGCAGTTCGAGGCCGAGGGCCACCTGCGGTGGGACTCGCTCGGCGAGTTCCTCGCGCTGGCCGAGTCGTTCAAGCACTTCGCCGACAAGCAGGGGAACCGCCGCGCCGCGCTGCTCGGGCAGGCCCTCGAGGCGGCCACCGAGAAGCTGCTCCTCGAGCGCAAGACACCGTCCCGCAAGGTCCACGAGCTCGACAACCGTGGCTCGCACTTCTACCTCGCCTTGTACTGGGCGTATGCGCTCACCACGCAGGCCGAGGACGCCGCGCTCGCGCAGCGGTTCACGCCCGTGGCGGAGGCCCTCGCGGCCCAGGAGGCGGTCATCGTGGAGGAGCTGAACGGCGCCCAGGGGCCGAGCCAGGACCTCGGCGGGTACTACTGGCCCGATCCCGAGAAGGCCGAGGCCGCAATGCGGCCGAGCGCCACGCTCAACCGTCTCCTAGAGGAGGTCTGAGGCTCCACCGCCACCCGGCGAGGAGCCCCGCCCAGAGCAGACCGGCGCCCGCGGCGAGCGCCGCCCTCTCGGCGCCGACCAGCGCGAAGGCCAGCAACCCCAGGTGCCCGGCCCCCGCCAGGCGCCATCGCCACCGCCGGAGCGCGGTGGGAGCCCGAGCTGCAGCAAGCCGGGCGCCCCAGGCGGCAGCCGACGCGGCGAGCAGCGGAAGCGCCCACGGGACCGTGGCCTCGCTGCCGATCCAGCCGAGCTCGAAGGTCGTCCAGGAGAGCGGCGCGAGCAGTGCGTAGCCCTGCCCATGGTGGTCCTGGAGGACGTCCACGGCCAGGTGGAGAGCGGCCCCCGCGAGCAGCGCGGTGAGGGCCAGCCGGCGCTCCTCCCTCACGAACAGCAGCGCCCCCACGGCGGCCCACATCGCCACGCCGAGCGGCGAGTGCAGCGCGCTCAGCGGCCAGAGCAGGGCCTCGGGGATGGGCCAGCCGCGATGGAGCAGCTGCTCGAGGGCGAGCGGCAGCGCCCGGCCGAGCCCGTCCGGAAGCACGGTGCCGATCAGCAACAGCGGCAGGCTCCGAGACCGCACGAAGGCTCCGGGCAGGAGCACCACGCTCGCATGGGTCACCAGATCAGCCACGGAGCGCGAGGCCTCGCGGGGTCACGCGGATCGTCGCGACCGCGACGCCGACGGTGAGCAGCAAGCCGAGCCCTCCGAGCCACTTCTTCGCCCGCCGTCGCGGCGCGACGGCGCGCCACTGCTCCACGAGGTGCCCCTCGGAGACCACGCCCCGAACCGTGATCTCCTCCCCCACCACCAAGCCCGGGGTCGGCCCCTCGACGACGAGCACGCGACCATTCCGCCGCAGCCCGTAGTGGTCGGGGGGACGGATCCAGGCCACCTCGAACAGCGACACCGTCACGATGTCGCCCTCCTCGGCCGACGTGACCGGACCCGCCAGCCCGGTGCGCACGGCGCGCGCCCAGCTGTCCACGAGGGCCGCGAGGAGCACCAGCAGCACGACGAGCGCGGCCACGCGACTTCGACTCACGGCTCGACGCCGCCTACTGGGGAGACCTCGTCGCCCGTCTCCGACACCGCCTCGCGGGCAGGGACCAGGCCGTCCGGATCGGTCGGCACGTTCACGCTTCCCGCGGGCACGAGGACCAGGTCCTTCTCCCGCAGCGCCTCCACGAGGCGCCGCTTCACGAGCGTGCGGCCTCCCGGGCCCGCGAGCGCCTGGACGCGGATCCGCAGTGCGTCGACGCGGCGGGCAGTCTCCGCGCGGAGCGCCTCGGCCGCTTGTCGCCGCTCGGCATAGGAGGCGTCGGCCTCCTGGCGCCGACGCGCCGCGTCCACTTGCGCCTCCTGCAAGGCCTGCTCCGCGAGCGCGTGGACCTCCTCCAGGTCCCCGGCGACCTCCGCCTCCAACGCCGCCGTCCGCTCAGCGAGACGCGCCGCCTCGCGCACGGCCCGCCGGCGCGCCTGGTCGGGCGCTGCGTACGGCGCCGCAAGGCGGTACTCGCCCACGGACACACCCGCCACGTCGACGCCCTCCGGCTGCAGCCGCTCCGCGAGCCGCCGCCGCGCCTCCTCGCCGCGGGCCTCCCGGAGGGTGGGATCCGCGAGACCGTCGACCGACAATGTACCCAGCGCGTCGCCGAGCATCGTACGCGCGACCGGGTCGACCAGCACCGCCTGGACCTCGTCGGTGCTCGCGCCGACGAACTTCCGCACGTGGGGTGCCGACTCTGGCTTGATCCGCCACCCCACGGTGGCCTCGAGCCGGACCTCGACGCCGTCGGCGGTGCGGAAGGTCAGCGCCTCCTCTCCCCGCAGGCGCAGCTCGCGTGGCGCGACGTCGTAGGCCCGCCATTCCGTCGTGGGGCGGAAGAACACCGCGGTGCTGCCCGGGGGCGTGATCTCGTCGGCCACCCCGACCTTCCCGGCCGGGGCGAAGTACACGGTGCGCACCCCCACCTCGGTCTCCGACGTGCTCGCCGCACAGCCCGCGAGCAGGCCAGCCGTGAGCAGGCCCCGGACGCTCACCACCCGTCGACCAGACGATCGAGGTCGAGGGCGGACGCCTCCAGGAATCGAACGTCAGCCCGGCCGAGCACCTCCACCATCTCCAGGGCCACGAGGTGGTCCCCCCCGGGCAGGGCGAGGACGGCGGCCTCCTGGGCCGTGCGGTCGGCCTCGGCGAGCAGGACGAGCCGCTCTCCGGCGGCCCCCCTGCGCTCGGCGTAGGCCTGCCCTTCGGCCTCGACCTGTCGCACGGCAGCCTCGCCCGCGTCCCGTGCGAGGGCCACCCGGGCTTCCCCCTCCGCGAGGGCCCGCTCGTGCTCGACCTCCAGGGCGGCCAGCACCGCCTCCGCCTCCACCAAGGCCTGCTGACGAGCCTCCAGGTTGCGGGCCTCGATCGCTTCCTGCACGGGGGGATCGAACCGATGGGCCCGCAGCAGGACCGCCCACACGACCACCCCGCGGCGGTCGAGCGCGCCCTGGAGGCGGCGCTGGGCGTCCGCGGAAGCGCGTTGCCGGGCGTCGACATCGCTCAGCTCTTCGACCCCCAAGGCCTCCAACGCGGTGCGGAGCGCGGGCTTGGCCGCATCCGACACGCCGGCGCGGAGCGTGGCCGGCGGCCCCTCGGCCTCGAGCCAGGCGTGCGGGTCGGTCACGCGGTAGAGCACGGTAGCGTCGAGCGTGGCCGCCGGAAGGGCCTGCTGCACGTCCACGCGCTGCAGGTCCCGCGGGAACTCGTGCACCTGCTCGTAGCCGGGCAACGCCAGGTGCAGCCCCGGCTCGAGCACACTCGGCCGAGGCTGCCCGGCGACCTGCCGAACACCCACCTCGTCGGCGGCGACCGTCCAGACGGACGCCCACAGGCCGCCGAGCGCGAGCAGCAGGCCGAGCACGCCCACGGCAGCCGCCCACGTGTTCCGGGCCGCGCCAAGCGGCGCCTGCCCGGGGCCTCGCGCCCTACGTGGCCCGTTCCCCCGCCAACGACGACTCATGCTGGGGAGAGTAGCACGCTCGCCGTCGTTCGGAGGGTGGGCGCTCGGCGGGTGCGCCGAGACTGGCAATCACTGGGCGATACTGGATTCGAACCAGTGACTTCCACCGTGTGAAGGTGGCACTCTCCCACTGAGTTAATCGCCCGACCCCGTCCCATTACCGAGCGGGGGAACCCCCGTCAAGACGGCGGCGACAGGCTCCGATCGCCCCGAGCGCCAGCAGGAGCGCGAGCGCCCCGTGGCTGGCCGACCCGGCCGTCGACGAACAGCCGTCCGTCAGTGGACGCCGGCCATCTCCGGCGCGGTCGGGCTCCGGGTCGCACACGTTGCCGGTCCCATCGCCGTCGCGGTCTGCCTGGCGGAAGTTGCGGACCTGCGGGCAGTTGTCGCAGGCATCACCCAACCCGTCCTCGTCGACGTCCTCGTTGGACGAGGTGGCGACGAACACGCACCGGTCACACCGGTTGCCGAACCCGTCGCCATCGGCGTCGTCCTGGTCGGCGTTGTCGTCGTCGGGACAGTTGTCGCACAGGTCCCCCACGCCGTCACCATCCACGTCTACCTGCTCGAGGTTCGCCACCTCGGGGCAGTTGTCGCAGATGTCGCCCCAGCCGTCCCCGTCCTCGTCGGGGGCGGCTGACCCCGCCTTCGGGTCCCTCGGGCACCGGTCGCAGGCATCCCCCTCGCCGTCGCCGTCGGTGTCCTGCTGGTCGACGTTCGCCACCGTGCGGCAGTTGTCGCAGGCATCGCCCACGTCATCCTGATCGCCGTCCTCCTGCCCCGGGTTGCTCACGCCGAGGCAGTTGTCGACGTCGTCCTCCACGCCGTCTCCGTCGTCGTCGACAGCCCATCCTGCCTCTAGATGTCGACTAG
>CAYMSU010000014.1:10104-29628 GCA_964393165.1 uncultured Enterobacteriaceae bacterium | reverse complement strand
CCAAGCAGCTGCCCCCCGGTCCGTTCCCGCTCCAGTTCTGGCTGACCGAGGGGGATCGGCCGATGAACAAGGACACGCCGCTGCCCGCCACGTTCGAGCTGCGCGCCACGCTCGACGTCGATGGCAATCCGATCCGTCGCTCTCCGCAGGACCTGGTCGCCGCCGTCCCGACGGAGAAGGGCGCGTCCGAGCTGCAGGTGGTGCTCGCGCCCCGAGAGTAGCCTACGCGCCCGGGGCGAGATCGAGGTCGAGCTCGGCGTAGTAGCGGAAGATGCCGTGCTCCGAGAAGGGGATGCAGCGCTCGCTGCTCCGGTAGGCCGCGATGTTCGGGCGCGCCTGCACGGCCTGCTGCACCGCGCGGAGCACGGGAATCTCGTGCCGCGACATCGCCCGCGGGAACGCGTGGTCCAGGCCTCTGAGCAGCTGGTCGAGGGCCAGATCCGCGTAGGTCGGGGAAGCCCCGAGCACATACGGCCCGTCCGACCGCTCCCACACCCGCGTGAGGTACGCCAGGAACCCCGGCAGACGCTGGCCCAGGAACCCCTCGGCGGCTCGCCGCGCCTCGGTGGCCTGCTCCTCGTAGGTCAGCGCCACGGACACGGGATGGTGCACGTCGTGCGCCTCACGCAGCACGTCGAGGAGCGTGAGCAGGATCCCCTGGACCTCCGCCCGCGGACCCTCCCCGGCGGGGGCCAGCCCGTGGCGCTCCCCGAGGTAGCGGCAGATCGCCCCGGTCTGGGCGATCACGGTACCCCCGTCGACCAGGATGGGCGGCGCGAAGGGGGGCACGCCAGGAAGCTTCCCGCGCCGAGCGTCGACCACCGCCCCGTGGCCCTCCCGCCGTCCTACGTCGACGTAGTCCTGGCCGGATTCCTCGAGCACGAGCCGGACGAGCTCCCCGCGCCCGGGGATCGCCGGCCAGTAGTACAGCGCGTAGCTCATGGTCCCTCCGGGGCGCTGCGCGCGCGTGTATCTCCGGACCCGGCACGCGGCGGACGTTTTTCGTCCTGGCAAGCTCGTTAGGAGCTTGGGCCATCTGACGAGGACCCATGCGCTTCGCTCTGTTGTTTCTGCTCTCTGCCTGCTCGTCCGTCTATGTGTCCGACGATCCGGTCGCCCGAGACGGTGCGGAGGTCACCGCGCCGGCATCGGGCCCGTCCGACTCGGGCACCTCCGAGGCCCCCGAGCCGCCCCCTCTCCCCGCCCCCCTGTTCGGCGGCGACGACGCTGCCGAGCTGGCGATCGCGATCGCCCTCGAGTTCCTCGAGGAGCCTCGGCTGTCGGTGGGCGATGAGGAGCCCCCCGAGGTCCTCCGCGTGCGCATCGACGATGCGGGAGGCGCGCACGTGCACGTCCGCCAGCTCCACGGCGGCGTGCCGGTCTACGGCGGCGAAGCGATCGTGCACCTGACCTCCACGGGACTGCCGGTCGCACTCACCGACGACCGGCTCGTCGACGTATCGGCCGCGAGCACCGCCCCGGTGCTCTCCGAGGCTGCCGCGATCGAGGAAGCGACCGCATTCGCGCTCGACGGGCGCCTGGTCACCGGGGATCCGCGGGTCGAGCTCCTGGTGTTCCGCCACGAGGGCCGCGATCAGCTGGTGTACAGGGTCACCCTCGAGAGCTTCGACGGCACCAACGCCACCGCCCGGCCGGCGGTGTTCGTGCACGCCGGGGAGGGCACGGCGCTCTTCACCTTCGACGACCTCCACACGGCCACCGGCACCTCTGACTACAACGGCACCGTCTCGTTCGACGATCTGAGCTTCGAGGGCACCCGCTACCTCGAAGATGCGTCTCGCAACCTGGGCACGTTCACGTGGGGCGGAACCACGTCGTCGCTGTACTACGCGACGAACAGCAGCGCGTCGTGGGCGGGCGCCGGCACCCGTCAGGCCGTCTCGGCCCACTGGGCCGCGTCGCGGACCTACGACTACTTCCTGCAGACCTTCGGCCGGCGCGGAATCGACGGTCGCGACGGCCCCACCTACGTGGCGTCGGTCACTGGGTCCGGAGCGCGCCAGACCATCACCGTCAACTACGGCCAGAACTACGTCAACGCGTTCTGGGACGGTCGCAGCATCACGATCGGCGACGGCTACGGCAGCACGAGCGGGCCGCTCACGGCCCTCGACATCGTCGCGCACGAGCTCACCCATGGGGTGATCGAGGCCGAGGCGAACCTGCGGTACTACGGCGAGTCGGGGGCGCTCAACGAAGCGTGGGCCGACGTGTTCGGCGCCATGGCGGAGCTGTACACGACCGGCAACCGACCGCGCGCCTGGCTCATCGGCGAAGACGCGTGGACCCCCCTCGTGAGCGACGACGCGCTCCGCTACATGAACGACCCCACAGCCGACGGCACGTCGTACGACCACTACGCCACCCGCTACCGCGGCTCGGCCGACAACGGTGGCGTGCACTTCAACTCGGGCATCGCCAACCTCGCCTTCTACCTGCTGTCGATGGGTGGCGAGCACCCGAGCCCCGACCGGCGCGTGGTCGAGGTGCAGGGAATCGGCACCGCCGCCGCCGCGAACATCTTCTACGACGCGCTCACCACCTACATGACCTCGTCCACCACGTTCGCGGGCGCGCGCCAGGCCACCCTGCTCGCGGCGGAGGCGCGCTACGGGGCGGGCAGCGAGCAGGCGCGCGCCGTGATGGATGCGTGGGCCGAGGTCGGCGTGGGCGATCCGGCGCCCGAGCCCGAGCCCGAGCCCGAGCCCGAGGCCTGCGCGGGCTACCCGGCCCAGACCACCGGCGCCCTGGCGGACCGCGGCTCGCAGCTCGAGCCGGACGGCGACTACTACTTCGCCGGTCGCTCGGGCCTGCACGAGGGATGCCTCAGCGGTGCGCCAGGCACGGACTTCGATCTCTACCTGTACCAGTGGACCGGGCGGGGGTGGTCCCGCCGGGCCGCGGGCACCTCCGCGAGCTCCGACGAGCGGGTCGAGCACGAGGGCGGTCCCGGCTACTACCTGTGGCAGGTGCGCAGCTACGACGGTGCCGGCCCCTACGTCTTCGGGCTCTCCACGCCCTGAGGGGGCGTGCCCACGAAGAGGTCCAGCTCCCGGTCGTAGTAGGCCGAGGAGCGGCCTTGGTAGGCGAGCCCACAGCGCAGCGCGACCTGCCGGGAGGCCTCGTTGGGGGGCTCCACGACGGCGCTGATCCGGTCGAGGCCGAGCTGCCGGTAGCCGTAGGCCACGAGGGCCCGGCCGAGCTCGGTCGCGAAGCCCTGGCCCCACCAGTCGCGGCCCAGGTGCCAGCCGACCTCCACGTCCGCGGACAGCACCCGGCGGAGCGGGTCGTCGGCATGGGGGTGGCCCGAGGCGGGGAGCGGCTTGAGCAGCCCCGTGCCGATGACGCGCCCCCCGTGCTCGGCGGCCCAGATCCCCTGGCCCGACGGGTACCGCTCGGTGCGCGCTCTCCAGGCGGTCAGCCGCTCCCGCATGGCCGCCACGCTCTCGACCGTGTGGCCGCCGAGATAGCGATTCACCAGCGGGTCTCTGTAGATGTGGAAGGCGTCGTCGACGTCGTCGTCCGACCAGGGGCGAAGGCGGAGCCGGGAGGTCGTGAGGATGGGCAGCATGGCCCTCTGTTTACCACGAGGGAGCCCGGGCTCCGGGTCCCCACCCGGTCGGCGGATATGCTGAGCAGGCACCCGGAGAGCCGATGACCGGCGGGCTGTCGCCCTCTGCGCAGCGGGCGCTCGGCCTCGCCATCGCCGGCCTGCTGGGGCTCGAGGCCTGGTTCCTCGTCGACGTCGACGCAGTCTTCGCCTACGGCTACGGCGACGTCGGCACGGTCGACTTCGCCTCGTACTGGGCGGCGCTCCGCGCGCTCGCCGCCGGCGCCGATCCCTACGACCCCGCCGCGGTGGGTCCGATCCAGGCGGCGCTGGGTCGCGAGGGCCCGCCGGTGATCATGTACAACCCCCCATGGACGCTCGGGTACCTCGCGCCCGTGCTCGCACTCCCCCTGTCGTGGGGCGCCGCCTGCTGGATGCTCGCCACCCTCGTCGCACTGGGCGCGGTGGTCGCCTGGGGCCTCCGCGAGCTGGGGGCGCCCCCGCTCGCCGTAGTGGCCGCATTCGCCTTCCATCCCCTCGTCAGCATCGTGATGTGGGGCCAGTCGACCACGCTCGCGGCGGTGGGCCTGTCCGGCGCCTGGGTGGCGCTGGTCACGCGGCGCGACCTGGTCGCCGGGCTGTTCCTCGCCCTCGCCACCACGAAGCCCCACCTGGCGCTCCCGTTCGGGCTGGCCGCGCTGTGGACCGCCGTTGTGGAGCGACGCCCTCGGATCCTCGTGGGTGCCGTGGCCGGGCTGCTGCCGCCCCTGGCCCTGGTGCTGGCCCTGTCCCCGGGGGTGCTCGGCGACTGGCTGGCCAGCTTCTCGGCGCTCCGCGCGTCCGACGCGGCGGTCGCGAGCACGGACTACCACACCGCCAGCCTGGCGAGCCAGCTGATCGCGCAGACGGGGATCGAGGCGTTCCGCTGGGCGATCCCCGCGCTCGGCCTGGCGCTCACCGCCGGCTGGCTCCTCCGCGTGCGCGAGGTGCCGTGGGCCCGCGCGGGCCCCTGGCTGCTCGGCCTCGGGTTCCTCGCGGCCCCGTTCGGCTGGTTCTACGACATGACCGCGCTCGTCTGGCTCCACGTGCTGGCGGTGGCGGCGGGGCTGCGCACTGCACACCCCCGACCGATCGCGGCCGCCCTCGCGGTCCAGGTGGCGAGCGTGGGCGGCTGGGCGGTCGGCGTGCTCGACTCCCAGGACGACTACTGGTGGGTCCCGCTGGGGCTGATCGCCGCCTGGGCGGTCGCGCGGAGCGCCGACCCCGCAATCTTGGACCGGGTCTCGCGTAGTCCCTCCTGAGCGCCACGGGAGCCATCGATGCCGACCATCGGGGTAGGAAAGGCCTTTCGAGACCAGGACCGGGCGGCGCAGGCGGCCCGCAACTACGCGAGGGAGCGCTCGAAGGCGTCCGCCGACCTCCCCGACGCCGAGGGCGAGGTCGCGTGCGCGCGGTGCGGCGACCCCGTGCCTCTGACCGACACGATGGTCGCGGCCGATGGCGACGTCTGCCTGGCGTGCCACGGGGCCGAGCAGGTGGTGCACCCGTCTCCCTGGGCGGATGCTCGCCAGACGGGCCTCGGCACGGCCCTGTACGTCGTGTCCTTGGTCCTCCCGCTCGTCCTCGTGGGGTCGAACCCGAGGGGGAGCAACCCCATGTTGCTCGGGGGATGGTACCTCGTCACGGTCGCCGGTATGGCGATCGGCGCGTTCCTCACGCTGCGGTGGGTACGCCACGTGCGCGACTCCGCGCGCGCCCCCGTCGTCGACGAAGAGATCCCCGTCGCCCGACTCTCTCGCGCGATCCTCTCCGGCGTGGCGGCCCTGGCCGTCGGCACCATCACCTTCGCGATGGGGGTGTTGATGTTCTTGCCGCTCGGAGAATAGACTGCGGCGATGTCCGACGATCACTCGCAACGCCTCCGCGGAATCGGCCTCGGCACCGTGCTCGGGCTGCTCGTGCTGGCGGTGAGCGGCCTCTGGGTCGCACGCAACGTGCACTTCTCGCTCGTGCCCGTCGTGGCCCAGGCCCGATACAAGGCGCTCGAGGTGGAGCGGGATCTGTGGGCGGATCGCGCGGCCGCCGCGGAGGCCGCACTCGCGGACACCCAGGCGCGCCTGTCGGCTGCCGAGGAAGCGCAGACCGCGCTGTCCGCCACCGTGGCGACCCACGAGCGGGATCTGAAGCGGCTCGGGTCGCAGTTCCGGAGCCTTCAGCGCCGCATGCTGGCCCAGCAAGCCGAGGAGCGGGAGCTCCGCACCCAGCTCGCCGCGGCGCTGGCGGCCCCGCGGCCCACGGGTCCGGGTCCGGGCCCGAGAGACGAGCCTGAAGAAGTGGCCGAGAGGGCCCGGCGCGCCGCGCTCCGCGCCCTCGGGATCTCGGTCGCGGAGGCTCCCCAGGCCTCGCTCCGGCGCTCTCGCGACGGGCGGGCCGACGACAGCGCGACCAGCGAGGAGGGCGTGAAGGATCCGGAGGTCGTCGGCGACGCTGCCCCCAGCGCCGCCGCCCTTCCCGGAGGCGACCGCAGCGCCGAGTGAGCGGCTGGGATAGGTCACGATCCCGTCCCCTCCTCGGCTGGTGCCCGTGGCGGCATGCCAAGCCGCTGACCGTGAGCACACCTGCTGGACTCCGCGCCCGCCGACTCTCGCGACGCGCTTCGCGTCTTCGCCCTCGCCGCGCTCTGGCACGGCCTGTGGGCGCTCACGATTCCTCGGCCGGAGGACCTCGACGCCCAGTACTACTGGCTCGTCGCCGAGCGGATCGCGCGAGGAGACGGGGCGACCCTGCAGTCGCTGTGGAACCTCGCCTACCTGCCCGAGGCCCTGCCCCACGCGGCGGACCTGTACTGGATGCCCCTGCCCTCGCGCATCTTCGCCGTGCCCGCGCTCGTTCACCCGCTGCTCGTGCAGGCGCTGGCGGTCGGCCTCGCGGCGGCGTGGGCCCCGCTCGCGTGGGCCCTCGCCGGGGAGCTGGGCGCGCCGCGCGCCGTTCGCGGGGGAGCGGCGGTCCTCGCCGGCCTGGGGGGAATGTACGTGCGGGTGCTCTCCACCACCGACGTCTACGGCCTCTTCGGTGTGCTCGGCGCGCTGCTCGCCCTCGCCGCCGCGCGCCGGGAGTGGCGCGGCGCCGCGCTCGTCGCGCTCGCCGCGGCGCTCACCCGCAACGACGGCGCACTGCTGGGGCTGATCTTCGCACCCGCCTTCGGCCGGCACGGGATCCTCGTCGGGATCAGCGCAGTGGCGGGCACCGGCGCGTGGACCCTGCGCAACCTCCAGATCGGCGGCGAGGCGTTCCTCGATGCGCGCTGGGTCACCGCGACCGCCCGAAGCTATCCGGACCTGTTCGCGGGAGTCCCGGGCGAGCCCTGGTCCCTCGCCGAGCGCGCCCACGGGCTGCTGCAAGGCCTGCCCCAGATCGCCGAGTGCTGGCTCGCGCCCGGGTGGGTCGTGCTCACGCCCCTCGCGATCCTCGGTGCGTGGATGCATCGAGACCGGATCTGGGTGCGCGCAGCGGCTGCGTTCTTCGTCGTCGTCCCTCCCCTGTCGGTCGCGCTCGCCCCCACCGTGGTGCTCCACGGCACGCTGTTCCGCACCAGCACCGCGGTGTTCGTGGTCCACGCGGTCCTCGCCGCCAGCGGGCTGGCCCGGGCAGCCGCCTGGGCAGCGCAGGCGCGAGGGTATCCGCAAGCCTTCCTGCCCGCCCTGCTCGGCGCGGCCTTCGGGGTCGCCACCGTCGCGCAGGGGCTGCGCTCGGCGAGTCCGTCGCCCCCGCCCGACGACTGCGCCGCGGTCGCCGAGGTGCCCACGGGGGCGCCGGTGTTCACGAGCCGCCCGCTCGCGCTGGAGCTCGACTGCGACCGCGCGGGGATCATGCTCTCCCGGGCCCTGCCGCCGGCCCGGGCGGCCGCCGTGGCCGATCGGTACGGGGTGCGCTGGGCGCTGGTCAGCCCCGAGCGCGACGAGGGCAACGTGACCGCCGACGACGTCGCGGCGGTGCTCGAGGGCTGGATCCCGGCGGGCGGGCGCCTGTGGCGGCGTCCTCCCCGAGAGGACGGCCCCGAACGTTACGGGAGCGGGGACGGTCGCTCGGAGGCGGGATGCGGTGGTGGGCAGCGATCTCGCTCGGCGGGGGCATGGCGGGGTGCGTCGCTCCACCTCCCGAGGCTCCGAACAAGCTCGGCGAGCTCGGCCGGTTCCTCTTCGAGCACTTCGAGGACGAAGACGTGGCCGCGCTCAATGCCGGCTTGCGGAACCTCGCGGACCTGCTCCGCGACGTCGACGACGAGCTGCCCGCCGAGGAGCGTGCGGTCACCATGCCGCGCCTGGACCGGGCGGCGCTCGGCGGGCTCGACCTGCCCGAAGGCGCCGATCCGCAGGACCAGATCGCGGTCGCCATCGCGGGGCGGTCGCGCTTCCCCGTCGAGGACCAGCTCCGCATCGCCACCGATCCGGTACAGACGTGCCTCGAGTCCGCGCTCACGGTGTGGGCCGGGCGGGACTTCCTGACCGACCCGAGCTGCTTCGCGAGCGGCGCCTGCACCCGCCTGGAGACCCTCACCGCGGTCCGTCGCGAGCTCGGGATCTTCGTGAGGCTCTGGTACGACCAGCTCAAGACCTACCGGTACTTCTCGGTGCCCACCGAAGAGGGCGCGTTCCCGGTTCTCGCCGGTCGGGCATGGATCGAGGAGCCCTTCGAGGGCGACAGCGGGGGCACGTCGATGGACCAGCTGTTCCACCTCGATGTGTACCTGGGCGACGGCGACGACACCCTGCGCTGGTTCAGCATGTGGTCGTCGGTGTCCGGCCTCGTGATCGGCGACGACGCGTACGCGCAGCAGGTGGTGGCGGGACTCGAGGAGGCGCTGCAGTTCAGCGAGGAGTACCTCGGCGGCAAGGCGTCGAGCTGCCCCCACTCCCGCGAGGCCGACAAGCCGCCACGCTGATCTCCGGCGCGGCCGCACGCGGGATACGTGGCGCGAACACGCCCTGGAGAGGGAGATGGATTCGGTCTTCGGACGGATGGGAATCGCGTACGGCGTCCTCCGTCGCACGTTCAAGCTGATCTTTCTGCCATGGGTCGCGGCGTTCCTCTGGCTGAACATCCGCGCGGCGGTGGCCGTCGGGCGGGTGCTCGACCCGCTGCTGTTCCCGCGGCTGCGCCGCACCCAGGTCGAGCGGCCGATCGTGCTGGTGGGGAACCCCCGCACGGGCACCACGTTCCTGCAGCGGTTTCTCTCCGATCAGGGCTACGGCGCAGGAAACGAGGTGTACCGCATGCTGTACGCCTCGCTCACGCTGCAGATGCTGCTCCGCCCCTTCCTTCCGCTCCTCGAGGCGGTGAGCCCCGCCCGGTACCACCGCACGGCGGCCCACGACACGAGTCTCACGAGTGTGGAGACGGACGACGTGGCGGTGCTCTTCCGCTACTTCGACGGGTTCTTCCTCTACGGGTTCTTCCTCGCCTTCGCCGAGGAGGACTACGCGGATCAGTTCGACCCCCGCTACCGCAACGAGAGCGAGCGCGACTTCGACTGGCTCGAGTCGGTGTGGCGGCGGAGCCTGGTCGGTCATCGATCCGACACGGTCATCGCCAAGCTGTTCTCGCTCGGCCCGCGGCTGCCGCAGTTCCTGGAGCGGTTCCCCGACGCCCGCGTGCTCTACATGGTCCGCGATCCGCTCAACACGATCCCGAGCGGGATGAGCCTGGTCTCGGGCGTGCTCGACAACGCCTTCGGGTTCTGGTCGCTGCCCGAGGAGGTCCGGCAGCGGTGGCTCGATCGCCTCTACCACGGGCTCGTGGACCTGCAGCTGCGGTTCGCCGAGCACTGGAACACGGGCGCCATCGACCGCGAGCGGGTCTTCCTCGTGCACTACGACCGGATGATGGGCGACTTCGACGGCTTGATGAGCGACATGCACGCCTTCCTGGGCCACGAGCCCACCGAGGCCCAGCGCAAGGCGGTCGCCGCACGCGCCGAGAAGCAGCGGGCCTACAAGAGCAAGCACAAGTACGACCTGGCCAAGTTCGGGCTCGACGCCGACCGCATCCGCGAAGACTGTGCCGCGTTCTACGAGACGTTCCTGGCCGATGCGGAGGGCGGGCAGGCCGAGCAGTCCGCCGAGTAAGGCGGCGGCCGACAGAATGTGGCGGCCAGCGCCCCGACCTCACGCAAGACTGTATCCAAGGGCGCTCGTCACGCATAAGACCCAGTGTCACAAGGAGAGTGGATGGTCACCGAGCCCGGTCAGCACGTCGCTTCCGCCCCACCCGCGGGAGCCGTGTTGCGGTTCCGCATCGCGAAGACCGCGATGTACGCTCCCGGGACCGTGCAGACGGCCGAGGAGCTGGCCCCGCGGCTCGGCAAGTCGGCCCAGTGGATCACGTCGCGCACCGGGGTCCATCGCCGCCGCGTGGCCGACGAGTCGATGGCGGAGATGGGGGCGCGAGCGGCTCGGCAGGTCCTCGGCGGCGAGCCGCCGGATCTGATCCTCAACGCCTCGCTCACGCCCATGCAGCTGATCCCCGACTCGTCGGTGTTCATCCAGGAGGCCCTCGGTCTGTCCGGGATCCCGTCCTTCTCGCTGCACGCCACCTGCTTGTCGTTCATGGCGGCGCTGAACACCGCGGGCGCCTTCGTGCAGACCGGGCTGTACCGGCGCGTGCTGATCGTCAGCGCGGAGCAGGGCAGCGTGTCGCGCGACTTCTCGGAGCCCGAGAGCGCCGCCCTGATCGGCGACGGTGCGGGTGCGGCGCTGATCGAGGCGGTCCCGGAGGGCGACGAGTCCGGCAGCGCGATGCTCGGCTTCGCCATGCGGACCTACCCCGAGGGCGCGAGCTACACCGAGCTGCGGGGCTGCGGCACGCGCCACCACCCGAACCACCCCGACACGCAGCCGACCGACAACCTGTTCCGGATGAACGGCCCGCGGGTGTACCGGATGGCGTTCTCGCGCGCCGAGGAAGTCCTGGAGGACGTGTTCGCCCAGGCCGGGGTCACCCGCGACGACATCGACGTGGTGCTGCCGCACCAGGCCTCGGGGCCGATGATCTCGGCGATCCCGCGGTTCGGCTTTCCCACCGAGCGGGTGATCGACCTCGTGGGGGAGTACGGCAACTGCATCGCGGCCTCGATCCCGATGGCGATGGCGCACGCCCAGCAGACCGGCAAGCTCCAGCGCGGCGACCTCGCGCTGCTGTTCGGCACGGGCGCCGGCCTGTCGATGGCGGCCTCGATTCTTCGCTTCTAGAGCGCTACCGGCACTTGCCGGCCTCTGGAGGCACCGTGACCGCGCTGCACCACCCGACCCCCCTGCTGCGTTCCACGACGCTGAGCGCGCACCACGGGGCCGACATCTGGCTCAAGCTCGAGTCGGCCCAGCCCACCGCCTCGTTCAAGCTGCGCGGAATCGCCAGGGCGTGCCAGGCGGCGGTGTCCGCGGGCGCCCAGGTGCTGGTCAGCTCGTCCGGGGGCAACGCGGGGTACGCGGTCGCGTGGGCCGGGCGGCAGCTCGGGGTGCCGGTGGTGGTGGTGGTTCCGCAGCGCACGGTCGCCCGCATGCGCTCGCTCATCGCGGCCGAGGGGGCCGAGGTGCTCGTGCACGGCGACGTGTGGGACGAGGCCCACGCTCACGCCGGGGAGGTGGCGCGTGCGCGGGCCGGCACGGTGATCCATCCGTTCGACGATCCCGAGGTGTGGGCGGGCCACGCGTCGCTGATCACGGAGGCGGCGTCCCGCATGCCGGCCCCGGAGGCGGTGGTGCTGTCGGTCGGCGGGGGCGGCCTGCTGTGCGGCGTGCTCCAAGGCATGCACGAGGTGGGCTGGGAGCAGGTGCCGGTGGTCGCGGTGGAGACGGTGGGCGCGGGGTCGCTGGCCGCCGCGATCGCGGCCGGCGGGCCGGTGACGTTGCCGGCGATCACGTCGCTAGCGCTCACGCTGGGCGCGAAGCGCGTCTGTGACCAGGCCTACGCCTGGACCCGAGCCCACGAGGTGGTGCCGTGGCAGTGCCAGGATGGCGAGGCAGTGGCCGCCTGCCGAGCATTCCTGGACGACCACCGCGTGCTGGTCGAGCCGAGCTGTGGCGCCGCCCTGGCCGCGATCTACGAGGCGGCGCCCGCGGTGGTGGGGCGCCGCACGCTGGTGGTGGTGTGTGGCGGCGCCTCGGTTACGCTGGCCCAGCTCGCGGAGTGGGAGCGGGCCACGGCAGCCTGAGCGCGGAGCCTACGGAAGATCGCAGGTGGGCGGCGAGGTGTTCGTGTAGGTCACGCCCTTGCCTGGCACGACGTCGGTGAGCCTCAGGCCGATGCCGCAGCCCGTCGCATCGGAGATGTCGACGTTGTCGATGGTGGCCCCCTGGCAGGCGTCCACCCAGACCGCGGCGTTGCCGTTGGCCCCAGCCCCCTCGATGGTCGCGCCGGTGGCTTCCCCGTCGATGTCGATGGTGCCACACTGGGCGCCGAGGCGGATCCCCTGCCAGTCCGCCGTCGACCGGCGCCTGAGGAGGGCGCCGGGCTCGATGGCCAGCGACCCGGGCGCGGCCAGCCCGACCTGAAGCCCCGCGGTCGAGTTGAACTGCACCTCGACATCGGCCCCGACGGTGAGCATGGGATCGGAGGCCCCCTCGACCCGCAGGTTGGTCTGGAAGACGTAGGGCACGCCGATGGCGGGCAGCGTGACGTCGGTGCTGAGCGCGCCGTCGCCGATGATGACGGGACCGGCGAAGCTGGAGTCGGGGTCCCCGAGCAGGTCCACCTGGGCGATGGGCCACGTCCCGAACTCGGGTCCGGTCTCACAGTCGATGTTCGAGAACTCGAGGAGGGTGGGCCCGGCGCACCCGTTGACCGGCACGGTCACGCAGCCATCCAGCGCCCCGTTCATCCGGATGTTGCGCAGGCTCAGGCGGGTCCACTTCTGCATCACGAGCGCGCGCTTCGAGGAGTCGAGGATGTCGACGTTGTGGAGGGTCTGAAGCGGCTCCTCTGTCGCGCAGTTCGGATCCACCACCTCGATGGCGCCTCCGCCGGCCACGGTTCCACCTGCGTACTGCACGGTGAGCCCGTCGATCGAGGTCTCGTCGGCGGCTGGCCCGTTCGAGCCGATCACCAGCCCCTGCCAGTCTCCCTGCCCGGGGTCCACGAGGTCGGCGCTGGTCATCGTGACCCAGGTGCTCTTGCCTCCCTGGTTCGCGTCGATGATCAGGGCCCCATCGTCGTTCCGGCCGACCGCGAACTCGGTGTTGCTCGCGAAGAACATGGTGACCTCGGGCTCGATGGTCACCACCGGGTCGCGCGGCCCCCCGATGCTGAGGTTGCCCATCACCTTGTAGTCGACGTCGAGCTTGCGCCAGACGGCATCCTCCCGGGCCGTGCCGCCCCACACGACGAGGAGGTCTCCGATGGCCCCCTGGAAGGTGTTGTTGGGGTCGAGCTCGCCCAGGAAGTTGGCAGGGATCGCAGCGGGGCTGATGCCGTTACCCGTGAGCACGTTGTTCTGGAAGGTCGGCCCCTTCAGCGAGCGCGCGATGCCCGAGCTCGACGCCACGTTCACGCCGTAGTTGTCGTTGTCGACGAACTCGCTGTCCTGGATGAGCGGCGCGGTCGTGGTCGGGTCCCCCGTGACGAGCAGCCCGTCGCTGTTGCTGAACCGGCTGATCACGTTCGTGATCACGGGCGAGCTGCCCGTCACCCGGATGTTCCCGGACCCGTTCTGCCCACCGTACTCGACCACCAGGTTCTCGAGCACCGAGCCGTCGTCCTGCGGCCCGATCTGCAGGCCGCGCCACGCGGTGCTCCTGGCGATGACCACAGGAGTGCCCGTGAACACCACCGGATCCTTGCCCTCTCCGATGGACAGCCGGCCCTCCTCTCCGTTGCCGATCTCCAGGCCGGCGTTCTCGTCGAACTCGATGCGCACGCCGCTCTCGATGGTGAGGTGCGCCTGCGGACCGTCCTTGACGGAGATGGTCGCGTTGCGGCGCACCTCGTAGACGATGCCCGGGTGGTCGTACCAGGTGCCCTCGAAGCGGAGCGTGCCGCTGATCACCTCGACCTCGGGCTGCACGAGGGAGTCCTCGATCGTGTTCGTGAGGTCGACCTTGTGCAGGTGGGAACCCGGCACGATCAGCTGCGGCGTGTCGTTGCCCTGGATCAGGTTGTCCTGGAACAGCGCCAGGCCCGCGAGGTTCGCCACGCTCACGCCGGCGCCGGAGTTGCCCTCGAACGAGGAGTCGAGGACCTGGGGCTCGCCGGCGCCGATGTAGAGCCCGTTGTTGATGTTGTTGCGGCTGGTCAGCCCGTCGACGATCACAGGGTTCTCGACGCCGGGCTTGGACAGCGTGACGCCGCCGTTGGTGTTGTTCCCCGCGTACTCCACCACGAGCCCGTAGAGCTCCGAGCCTTGGTCCTCCTGGCCGATCACGAGGCCCCGCCAGTACTGATCGAGGGACGGCGTGTCCTCCACCGAGGAGGTGAAGATGACCGTCGTGGACGCGGCCGCGGCGTCACCGTCGACCACCAGCCGACCGGCGTTGCCCGCCTGGGTGCCGATGTTCAGCGCGGTCCCCGGGTCCATCAGCATGGTGCTTCCGGCCTGGATCGTGAGCGTGGGCGAGGCCGCGCTCCCCACCGTCACGGTGCAGGTCAGGCGGTGCGCGACCGTCGACTTCCAGACCTCGTCCAGGGTGATCGCGCCGCAGTGAGACTGGACGCAGCCCGGAGTGTCCTGCGGGTTGAGGTCCTTGTCGGTGTCGTCACAGTCCCCGCCCTGCTGCGTGTAGTTGTCGGGCACCGACTCGCAGCCGAAGAAGGGCTTGCCCTCTTCGTCGCCGAACCCGTCGCCGTCGAGGTCGGGGTACCACAGCGCGTCCTCCGCGTCGTCGACCACCCCGTCGCAGTCGTTGTCGACGCCGTCGTCGCAGGTCTCGTTGGCGCCCGGGAACACCGCCGCGTCGGCATCGTTGCAGTCGGTGGCCTTCTCCTCCGAGACCGCGCTGATGCCCGGCGGCGGCCCGCAGGACTGCAGCGGCGGAGCGTTCTCGTCGCCGAAGCCATCGCCGTCCGAGTCCTGGTACCACACGTCCGGGAACAGCTCGCTGTCCGTGTCGTCACAGTCCGAGCTGTTGGCCACGTGCATGGGCGGCGGCTCACACGCGATCCGCGGCGCGGTGGCGTCGCCGAAGCCATCGCCGTCGGCATCGAGGTACCAGGTGGCGTTGGGCCGCCGGCTCGCATCGGTATCGTCGCAGTCGCCGCCGCGAACCACGTCGTCGTTCTCGGCGTCGTCGATGCAGACGGAGCGGGGATCGCCCCCGCCGAAGCCATCGCCGTCGGCATCCTCCCACACGTCGATCTTGATGGAGCACTCTTCGGAGTCGCCGGCACAGCCCACGGCGACGAGTGCGGCGGAAGCGACGAGGAACAGACTGAACGCGCGCATGGCCATCTCCCGGTCGCCAATATCGGAAGGAACCGCCGCAGGTGCAAGATTTTCTTTTCCGGGGATCTCAGCTCGTGGCGTCCTCGATGAACCGCCGCTCCAGGGCATCCCCACGGCTGACCTGCCGGACGGCGACGCCGCGCTCGACGAGGCGGCGCATCAAGACCAGGCTGGCGGCGTCGATCGCCTCCGCGGAGGCAGGCTCGAGGGCCTGCTGCACGAGCACCGAGCCCTCCACGGAGAGCCGCCACCCGGGGAGCTCGCTGCGCAGCGCGGCCAGGTCGAGCTCTCCGGGGCCGAGGTGCCAGCGGACGACCTCCCCCTGGCCGGTGACGGCGGCGAGCGGCCCCTGGCGCACGCACTGCCCCCGGCGGAGGACCACGACCCAGTCGCTCATCCGCTCGACCTCGGCGAGGTTGTGGGAGCTGACGACGAGGGTCTGGATGCCCCGCAGGCGGATCAGCGCCTCCCGCAGGCTGTGCGCCTGGACCGGATCGAGCCCCGCCAGCGGCTCGTCGAGCAACACGAGCTCGGGGCTGCCGCACAGCGCGGTGGCGACCGCGACGCGGCGGCGCATTCCGTGGGACAGCGCGCCGATGCGCGCACGGGCCCGGTCGGTCAGCGAGACGACGTCGAGGAGTCGCTCGGCCTCGGTGCGGGCCTCGGGAGCCCGGAGCCCCTGGAGGCGGCCGAGGTGCACGAGCAGCTCCCAGGGGGTGTGGCGCTCGGGCAGGGCGGCGTCCTGGGGGAGCACGCCCAGCACGCCCTTCGCGAGCCCGGGCTGGAACGGGCCGCGCCCGAGGATGTCGACGATGCCTGCGTCGGGCAGCAGGAGGCCGCTCACGATCGAGAACGTGGTGGTCTTGCCGGCGCCGTTGGGGCCCACGAAGCCCGCGATCACGCCCCGAGGGACCTCGAACGACAGCCGATCGACGGCCAGCACCGAGGCGCCGTACCGCTTGGTGACCTCGGTGAAGCGCAGGGCGGCGACGCTCACAGATCCTTCCGAGCGAAGCGGAGGTAGCCCCCGGCGGCGTAGGCGAGGCCGAGCGCGCAGGCTGCGGTGGCCGGGCCGAGCCAGCCGAAGCCCGGCTCCCACAGCCCCCTCAGCCACCCCTGGGGCAGGAGCTGCAGCATCAGGTCGGTCAGCAGCCCGAAGCGCCCCTCCTCCTCCCAGAAGCGCGCGAGGCCGTAGGCGACCCAGGTGAGGGCGGTGGCCCCCACGGCGAGCACCCGGGCCCACGCCGGAGAGCTGGTGAGCTGGGACGCGCTCACCCCGATGCCCACGAACGGCACCGCGAACACCCAGGCTCTCCAGGCGAACCACGCGAGCCAGCGGCCGAGCTCGACGGGGGCGTCGACCACCATGAAGCCGACCCCCACGGCCCATGCCGCGACCGTCGAGCCCAGCAGCGCGCCTGCGGCGAGGACGAGCTGCCCGGCCATGCGCCCGACGACCAGCTCGAGGCGGCCCGTGCGGAGCACCTCGAAGCGAATGGCTCGGCTCTGCACGTCGAGCGCGATGCACTCGGCGCTCGCCGAGGCCGCGAAGAACGGCACGAGGAGGAAGCCGAACCACAGGTTGAACATCGCGAGCGGGGGGACCGAGAGCACGAAGTCGACCAGCTCGGGGGCACCGACCATGCTCTGCACGACGTCGCGCCAGGTGTCGGACTCGATCAGCTGCTGCATCATCGCCCCCGGGGTGCGCGTGCGAGGCACGCCGAGCTGGTCGGCGAGGTTGTTCTCGATCAAGCCGACGAAGCGCACGAACAGGTACGTGGACCCCGCGCTGGCGACGGCGAAGAGCACCAGCAGGGCCACCGCCCGCCACGTGCGGATGGCCCGCAGGACCTCGAACCTCGCGACGAGGAACACGTCCCTCACGGTCAGGGCGCCTCGAGCTGGCCGAGCGTCTGCACCACGGTGCCGTCGACGTAGGACGTCGGGTCGAGGGCGGTGGGATCGACCTGCTCGCGCTGCGACGGGTCGAGCGTGTTCCAGATCGCGTCTTCCGCGGTGACGAGCACGTCGATCGTGTCGCGGGCGAAGAGCATGCTCTGGCGCCGGTCCGGCAGGCCGCCGGTCGCCTCCATCTCCGCGACGAAGTCGAGCGCGAGCTCCTGGAGCTCCACGTTCATCTCCTCGACCGCCGCGTCGACGGCGAGCTCCTGCTCGCCGCTCAGCTGCGCTTGCTCGCGCAGCGCCTGGCGCGCCTGGGCCCGCCGCATGTCGAGCGCGTCCATGACCTCGTCGACCCGATCGCCGGAGAGACCCCCCGGCCGCGGCTCCCGCCCCTCCGAGCGCCCCCCTCCCGGCGGGAGCGCCCCCTCGGGCTCGCCCCCGACGTCCTCCGCACCGCTCGCGCCCTGCGGGCGACCGGGCTCCCGCCCTGGCGAGGGCGCGGATCCGGGGGACGGGGCACGGGACCACCCCCGCCCCGAGCGGAGCGCGCTGGCGATCTGCTGGCCGACGTTCCCCCCACCTCCGCCCTCGCAGTCTCGGGCCTCGAGCTCGGCCACCCGGTCGCGGAGGCCGCGGACCTCGCTCCGCGGCATCAGGCCCCCCAGCGCGAGGCCCACCACGAGAGCCACCGCCGCCAGGATGAGGTGGGACGCGGAGAAGCTACTGGTCATCCGTCAGCTCCGGGTGCTCGAGGAACGACTGCAGGATGAGCACAGCCGCCTGCTGGTCGATCACCTGCTTTCGGCGCGCCCGGGACACCCCTGCCGCGATGAGCTGACGCTCCGCGTCGACAGAGGTGAACCGCTCGTCGACGTATCTCACGGGCACCCCGGTGCGCTCCTTCAGCGCGCTCCCCACCTGGCGCGCGAGCCGCGCGGACCGCTCCTCGGTGCCGTCGAGCTCGAGCGGCAGGCCCACCACGACCTCGCCGACCCCGCGCTCCGCCATGAGCTCCGCCAGCGCCGCCACATCGGCGCGCACCGACTGCCGGCGCAGGGTGGTGCACGGCGACGCCAGGAGGCGGGAGGGGTCGCTCAGCGCCACGCCGATCGTCTTCGTGCCGACGTCGAGCCCCATGACGCGTGCCATCGCCCCCTCACCTACGCGAAGCCGACCTCAGCCCGCGAGTGCGGCCCACTATTCAGACCACTGGCGGCTCGTCGAGCACCGGTCAGAAATGGGCCGTCCACGCCCCTGGCGCCCCCTCCTTGCCGTGATAGGTGCTGCACACCCGTTCACCTGTGTGCACTCGCTCCGAGCTGACCATGCCCATCGCAGAAGTGCTGTCCCAGGGCGACGAAGTCGTCACTGGTCAAATCGTCGACACGAACGCCGCCTGGCTCGCCGAGCGCCTCACCGACCTCGGCTTCACCATCGTGCGCCACGTGGTGGTGGGTGACCGCCTGCCCGATCTCGTCGCCGTGTTCGCCGAGATCGCACAGCGCTGTGACCTCTGCATCAGCACGGGGGGCCTGGGCCCGACCGACGACGATCTGACCACGGCGGCCGTCGCGGAGGCCTTCGACCGGCCCCTGGAGCTCGATGCCGAGGCGCTCGCACAGGTCAAGGAGCGATTCGCGTCGCTCGGCCGGGAGATGGCGCCGGTCAACGAGCGGCAGGCGTGGCTCCCCCGCGGCGCGCTCCGCCTCGACAACGAGTGGGGCACCGCCCCCGGCTTCTCCTTCGTGGAGGGCAAGGCGCGGATCGCGTGCCTCCCCGGCGTCCCCTCGGAGATGCGGCAGATGTACCAGGCCCACGTCCTGCCGATGCTCCACGAGCAGTTCTCGCTGCAGCCGTCCCGGCTGGTCACCCTGCGCTGCATCGGGGTCGGCGAGTCCGATCTGCAGCAGGCCCTCGGCAGCTGGCGCGCGCCCGGGTGCGTGGTCAGCTTCCGCACCAAGCTCCCCGAGAACCACATCAAGCTCCGCTTCGATCCTGGCATGTCCGGCGGCACGGTCGTCGCGGCCATCGAGGGGGCGCTCGACCGGGTGGGCAAGTGGGTGTTCACCGTCGAGGGCGCCCCCGGCGTGATCCCCGGGTTCGACACGGGCGGAGGGTCCCACGCCGAGGCGATCGGCCGGCTGCTCGCGGCACGCGGTCACACGCTGGCGGTCGCGGAGTCCTGTACCGGCGGCCGGATCGCCGCTGCGTGCACCAGCATGCCCGGCGCCAGCGGCTGGTTCATCGAGGGCCTGACCACCTATGCCAATGCCTCGAAGGTCCGCCTGTTGGGGGTTCCCGAGTCGATGCTGCGCGACCACGGAGCGGTCTCCGAGCCCGTCGCGCTGCGCATGGCGGAGGGCGTCCGCAAGCGGGCCGACACCACGTGGGGCATCGGCGTGACCGGCATCGCGGGCCCCGGCGGGGGCAGCGAAGACAAGCCGGTCGGCACGGTCCACGTCGCGGTGGATGGGCCCGGTGGCCCCACCCACCTCCACCTCCACCTCGGCGGCGACCGTCCGCGAATCCAGCAGGTCGCCGTGGCCCTCGCGCTGGAGCTGCTCCGCCGCCGCTTGCTCACCTGAGGCGCAGCCGCGCCGCCAATTCACCTGGCTCC
>CAYMSU010000014.1:0-10094 GCA_964393165.1 uncultured Enterobacteriaceae bacterium | reverse complement strand
GGCTCCGCCAGCAAGCTGGCTCCGCCTGCGATCCTTTCCCCTTCCGAAGAGAGCTTCACACATGTCCGACGAGCGCAGCAAGGCAGTCGACGCCGCCATCGCCTCCATCCACCGGCAGTTCGGCAAGGGCGCGATCATGCGCTACGGCGATGCCGACATCCCCCAGGTCCAGGCCATCTCCACCGGGTCGCTGGGCCTCGACATCGCCCTTGGAATCGGCGGGGTCCCGCGCGGCCGCGTCGTCGAGATCTACGGCGCCGAGGCCAGCGGGAAGACCACCCTCGCCCTGCAGACCATCGCCGAGGCCCAGGCCGCGGGGGGCACAGCGGCCTTCATCGATGCCGAGCACGCGCTGGATCCGAACTATGCGCGGAACCTCGGGGTCAAGATCGACGAGCTGCTGATCTCGCAGCCCGACAACGGCGAGCAGGCCCTCGAGATCGCGGAGACCCTGGTCCGCTCCGGCGCGATCGACGTCGTCGTCGTCGACTCGGTCGCCGCGCTCGTGCCCCGCGCGGAGCTCGAGGGCGACATGGGAGACGTCCAGCCGGGGGCCCAGGCTCGCCTCATGAGCCAGGCCCTGCGCAAGCTCACCGGAGCCATCCACAAGTCCGACTGCGTCGTCATCTTCATCAACCAGATCCGGATGAAGATCGGCGTGATGTTCGGCAGCCCGAAGACCACCTCCGGCGGCACGGCGCTGAAGTTCTACGCCTCGGTGCGCCTCGAGGTCACCCGGATCGGGTCGATCAAGAAGGGCGAAGAGGTCCTCGGGAACCGCACCAAGGTCAAGGTCACGAAGAACAAGCTGGCCCCGCCGTTCCGAACCGTCGAGTTCGACATCATGTACGGCCGCGGGGTCTCCCAGGAAGCCGAGCTCCTCGAGCTGGGCGTCACCAGCGGCCTCATCCGCAAGAGCGGGTCCTGGTACTCGATGGGCGACCAGCGGATGGGCCAGGGCAAGGACAACTCGTGCGAGTACATTCGCGAGAACCCGGACTCCTATGAGGAGATCCGCAAGCACGTGCTCGACCACTTCAACGTGACGAGCCTGGCCCAGGCCGACGCCGCCTCGGAAGGCAACCCGGGCGAGAACGGAGTGGCCGAGGCCAAGTAGGCGCTCGCGCCCGGCCGCTACTCCCCAGGCCCTACTCCCCAGGCCCTACTCCCCAGGCCCTACTCCCCGAGTCGTGGCGGTGCGCCGCTCGCGGGCGTCACGTGATCCGGGATGGGCTGCTCCGCCCAGGTCAGCACGCGTGCGGCGTTCCGGGCGTCGTCCAGGGCGCGGTGAGCGGTGCCCTCGAAGTCCAGATCGAGCCACTCGAGCGCAACCGACAGCCCCATCCAGCCGCCCTTGGGGGCTCCGAGCGCCTTCGCTCGGCGGGCGAACCGTCGCTTGATGTTCCAGGGCTGCCACTTGGGAGCGTCGAGCCCGTGTCGGTCGATCTCCCTACGGAGCTGGCGATCGTCCCACGCCCCCCAGCTCGCCAGCACGAGTCCATCGTCCCCGCCTGCCCAGTCGAGGAACGCCCGGTAGGCCTCCACGAAGGGAACCCCTGCGTCCACGTCCGCCTGCACGAGCCCCGTGAGCCGCACACAGAAGGCCGACAGCCGCGGATGTCGCCTCGGCTTCACGACCATCCGGAACCGGTCTTCGTCCTCGCCCCAGCGCACCGCGCCGATCTCGATGATCTCGCACTCGTTGCCCTGGTTCGCCGCCAGCGCGGGATCGTCCTCGGGCTCCCAGCACGTGGCCTCGAGATCGACGACGACCACGTGCGCCTGCCCTGGCACGAGGGGCTCGGCGGAGCGGGGCGACTCCGGGACCTTCCGCGCCACGCTACTGCAGCGTCAGCTCGACGCCGGTGGCGCCCTTCGTCACCGCCGACGTGGCCGCAGGCTCCCCCTCCTTGGAGAGCGCATCGCCGTCGTTGTCGAGACGCACCGTGACCTCGAGCTGCTCGGGCACCGGGCGGTTGCCGGCCATAGGGAGGATGTGCGCCGAGGTGAGCGCGAACTCGAGCGGGAACGACACGCCCGCGCGCTTGTCGGCCGCGAGCGGAGGCCCCCCTGCGGGGTCGCGAACGCTGAGGAAGACCGTCTGCCCTGGCTGCGCCGTGGCCCCAGGGCCGAGCGAGGCCACCCCCGAGACCAGCACCTGCCCGCCAGAGGCCGCCGCCGAAGGTGCCGGGGCGGCAGGCGCGGGGCTCGCCGCGCCCGTGAGGGTCAAGGTGACCGGAAGATCCGAGGTGCCTCGCGCCACCCCCGAGACCACCGCCATGGGGGCGTTCTCGCGCGTCATCGCGTTCCCGTCACGGTCCACGCGGACCGTGAGGGTGAGGGACGCCGGGACCGCCCCCGAGCTGCCCGGCATCGCTCGGATGTCGGCCGTCGTGAGCTCGAAGGTGGCCGGAAACACGGCGGGGATCCGGTCGGCAGCGACCGGGGGCCCCGGCCGCGACGGATCCTTCACGCTCACGAACACGACCTCGCCCCCGGTCACCACCGCCTTCGAGGCCTCGTCGAGCTCCACCGTGCCGGACACGATCAGCTCTCCGCCGCCGGCGGCCTGGCCCGGGGGGGCCCCCGGCGCAGCAGGCGCGCCCGTCCGGATGCGGGCATCGGCGAGCGCATTGCGCAGGGCGGGGTTGCCGGGGAGCACCTCGATGGCGCGCTCGAGCACGGTGACCGCTTCCTCGAAGCGGCCGAGCTCCATGAGGAAGAGCCCGCGGTAGGGCAGGGCCATGGCGTGCTCGGGGTCCTCCGCGAGCACCTCGTCGATCTGCTGCAGGGCGCGCTCCCGCATGCCCATCATCATCGAGAGCACCGCGCGGTAGGAGCGCGCTGTCAGGTCCTTGGGGTCGACCTTCAGCGCCCGGTCGTTGTGATCCATGGCCTCGCGCGGCTGCCCGAGGTTCAGGTACAGCCCGGTGAGCTGGTTCAGCGCCACCATGTCCTCGGGGTTCTCCTCCAGCTGCTTCTCGAACGCCTCCCGCTGCTTCTGGAGCTGGGCGCTCGCGGACGCCGCCGCGCCTTCGTTGTCGCGGTTCACGATCTCGCCGCCGGTCATCCCCATGTCGGTCGTGCGCACGTTCGAGCCGGCCGATGCGAAGTACCAGAAGGCCCCGACCACCCCGACCACCGCGAGCGCCGCGAGCGCGCCACGCCACTCGGGGCCGAGCTGATCGAGAAGGCCCCCGCGAGAGGGCGCGGACGCGGGAGGAGCGGTCGAGGCGGCCGGCTCCTCCTGGGCCGGTGCGTCGGGCTCGCGCTCCTGTGGGGCTTCCCGGGGCTCCTCGCCATCCAGCGCCGCCATCGCGTGAGCCCCCCGGGCCACCAGCGCTTCGCGCTCCGCCTCGTACTCCTGGGGGTCCATCTTCGGCTTCTCGAGCTCGAGCGCCTTGAGCGCCTCGACTGCCTCGTCGACCGTGGAGCGCATGTCGATGCGCCGGCTCTCGACCTCCACCCCCTCGTCGCCAGAGGTCTGGCGGTGGAGCATGACGTACGCGACCGCGAGGCCCGCGATGACCACCGCGAGCGGGACCATCACGTCTTGCCCTTCCGTCGCCGCGTGGCCCGGCGCCTGCGCCCACGCCGCGGAGGCCGCGATGCCGTACGCCACTGCGGTGCACAGCGGAGCCCACGCCCGCATCAGTCCTCCAGCTCGGCCAACAGCCGCTCTTCGTACTTGTCCTTCGGGGCCAGCCCCACGTCGGAGGGGAGCGGCACGTCGTCCTCCTCTTTTCGCCACTGCATCACGGTCGACCACGCGAGCGCGGCGCCGAGCCCGACCACGATGCCCGGCCCGACCCAGATCAGCAGGTTGAGGCCGCTGGTCGTGGGCTCGAGGAGGATCCACTCCCCGTAGCTCCTCACGAAGTAGGTCTTGATCTGGTCTTCGCTGTAGCCCGCCCGGACCAGCTCCCGGATCCGGTTCTGCATGTTGACCGCCGCCGGGCTCGTCGAGTCTGCCACCGACATGCCCTGGCACACCGGGCAGCGCAGGGTGACCCCGATCGCATAGGCGATGGGCTGGACCTCCTCCTCGGGAGGAGGAGGTCCTGGCGGCAGGTCCTCGATGAGGTAGCCCTGCGCATCAGCGTCTGGGGCCTCCGCCGGGGCGGTCGGCCCGTCTTCCTGGGCGAAGGCGAACCCGATGATCAGCAACAACCACGCCAAGCTCACTGCGACACCCTCACCGCCGCCGAATGCGGTCGAGCTCGCGCCGAGCGATGTCTGGCGAAAGCGGACCGACCTGCTTGTATGTCACGATCCCGTCCCGGTCGATGAAGAAGGACTCGGGCACCCCTCCCACGCCGTAGTCGATGGCTACGCGGCCCTGGGGATCCTCGAGGTTCGGATACGCCACCCCGCTGTCCGCCAGCGCGGCCATCAGCTGATCGTAGGGGGGCCGGCGCATCTGCACGTCTACGGCCTTCTTCTCGTCGTTGTAGATCACCCCGAGGAACTGCACGTCGGGGTAGGCCTGCGCCGCCTGCAGGAGCATGGGATGCTCGAGCTTGCAGGGCCCGCACCAGGTGGACCAGAAGTTGATGAGCACCGGCCTGCCCCGCAGGTCGGCGAGCGCCCACTGGCGGCCTTGCAGGTCGACGAGCCGGAACGTGGGAGCGCGGTCGCCGGTGAGCTCGTCGGGAAGCGCCGTCGGGTCCTTGCCGAACCCCGACGCGAGCAGCGCGACCATCAGCAACGTGCCGACGACGCCCGCCGCGAGAATGGGCCACTTCACCTTCACGACGACACGCCCTCCGCGGCCGAGGGCGCCGCGCGGGGCCGCCTCGACGACCTCGCCGAGGGGATCAGCGCGATGATGGTGCCGAGCATGATGATCGGTGCGCTGATCCACAGCCACGACTGGAACGGCTCGTGGATGAGCCGCACGATCACGTTGGACTTGTCTGGCGAGACCTGCAGGATCGAGAAGTACAGGTCCGAGGTGACCGTGCTCCGCACCGCGGGCGTGAAGATGGGATTACCCGCCATGCGGCCGCCGTAGTAGTTGAGGCGCGGCTCGAAGGCCCCGATGCCCTCGACCTCGAACCGGGCCAGGGTGCTCTGGCGGTGGGACTCGGAGGCGTCGCGCGCGCCCGCGAAGGTGATGTCGTAGCCCTGGAACTCGACGACATCGCCCGTGTCCATGTTGACCTCGCGCTCGACCCGATAGCCCTTGGTCATCGCGAGCGCGAAGACGGCGCACAACACCCCGTAGTGAGCGATGTGGCCCCCGAACCGTCGGTAGGCCTTGGCCCACACGCGAGGGAAGGCCTCGGTGAGCGACTCATCGCGCGCGCGCATCCGCTGCCACACCGGCTCGATGATCTCGTAGAGGTTGGACCACAGCG
Source organism: uncultured Enterobacteriaceae bacterium (assembly GCA_964393165.1). Classification (GTDB taxonomy): domain Bacteria; phylum Myxococcota_A; class UBA796; order UBA796; genus DRPG01. The sequence continues at coordinate 4,734 of CAYMSU010000014.1, read as the reverse complement.
CGAAGCCGATCAGACCCAGGGTCACGACCGTCATCGGCTTGGTGATGCCGCCGACCATGGCGGCGAGCGCGAAGAGGCCGCCGACCAGGACCGGCGGGCCGAGCCGCCGCTGCGCCACCTCGGGCGCCGCGCGGCCCCACGGAAGCGCGGGCCCCACCCCCATCAGGAACACGAGCACGAGCCCCAGGGGCAGAGCGAACTTGTCGAAGTAGGGCTCTCCGACGGACAGGCGCTTGCCCTGCAGGGCCTCGGCGAGGAGGGGGTAGAGCGTGCCGAGCAGTACCATGAACGTGAACGCGGCGAAGGTCGCGTTCTGCAGCAGGATGGCCGTGTCGCGCGACAGGAAGTCGGCCACGCGGTCGCTCTTGTTTCCGAGCTGGCGGTCGTTGGCCGACGCCTCCTCGTCGAGGATGTGCGAGCGGAGGGCGAGCAGCACGACCGAGTAGATGAAGGTGAACGCGATGAAGCCCAGGAACACCGGCCCGATGTTCGACTGGGTGAAGCTGTGGACCGAGTTGAACACCCCCGAGCGGGTCATGAACGTGCCCAGCAGGGTCAGCAGGAACGTGCTCATCCCGAGGATCAGCGTCCAGTCGCGCAGCTTGCCCTTCCGCTGGAGCACCATCGCCGAGTGGATGAACGCCGTGCCCGTCAGCCACGGGTGAAAGCTCGCGTTCTCCACCGGATCCCAGGCCCACGCTCCGCCCCACCCCAGCACGGCGTAGGACCACCAGCCGCCGAGGACGATGCCGAAGGTCAGGAACATCCATGGGATGAGCATCCACCGCCGCACGGGGACCATCCATCCCGCCTCGAGCCGCCCCGCGAGCAACGCGGCGCAGATCAGGCTGAACGGCACGCTCATGCCGACGTACCCGAGGTAGAGCATGGGCGGATGCACGGCCATCAGCCAGTGGTTCTGCAGCAGCGGGTTGGGGCCGGGGCCATCGAGCGGCGGGTTGGCCACGGGAGCGAACGGATTCGCGATCGAGGCGACCAGGAAGCAGAAGAAGATCGAGATGCCCATGAGCACGTGCAGGGCCCACGGAGCGTACTCACGGTGCCGATCCCCGAGGGAGTACACGGTGAGCGCGGTGTACACCCCGAGAATGCCGCCCCAGAAGAGGATCGAGCCGTTGAGACTGGCCCACAGGCTCACGATCGTGAAGTAGAGCGGAGTAGACCGCGACCCCACCTCGGCGACGTACGAGACCGAGAAGTCGTGCGTGACCAGCGCGTAGACCATGACGAGGTTGGCGAGGATGATCGACCCGGCGAACCCGTACGCGGAGTTGCGGGTCCACTCCCACGCGCGCTCGTTCTTGCGCGATCCGGCCCAGAAGCCGGCGAAGCAGCCGGCCGCCGCGAAGAAGAGGGCAGCGAGGACGAGGCCTCGTCCCAAAAGCGAGATCATGACCCCTCACCGTCGGCCAGCGTCGTGTTGAGCTCCTCGACGTCGACGGGGTGCCCCTCGTCGGGCGCCTCGTACTCGTTCGAGTGCTTGACCATCACCTTGTCGGAGCGAAACACGCCGTCGGCGGCGAGCTTGCCCTCCACCACCACCCCGATGCCCTCGCGAAACATCTGCGGGGGGTTCCCCTCGCTCTCGACGTGCACCGTCTCCTCCCCGTCCGTCACGTCGAAGGAGAGGTGGGCCCGCTCGGTGTCGTGCTCCATCGAGCCCGGGACGACCATCCCGCCGAGGCGGACCGTGGCGTCGTAGCGGTTCTCGGCGCTCACGAGCTCGCTCGGCGTCCAGTAGTAGACCAGGTTCTCGCCGAGGTCCGACACGCTGATCCACACGAGCGCAGCCGCCGCGACGACAACGGCAGCCACTCCAAACACGCGATTTCTCATGGCGTCGGTCACCGATCCTCCCGATGCCGCAGGTACAAGGTTGCGGCGTAACCCCCGAAGAACAGCCAGGTCGCCGCGTAGGCGGCCCAGACGAACTCCCAGTTGCCGGTCACGAGCCCGGTCTGCTGGGCGAGCACCACCATCACAGTGCCACCTCCGGCAGCGGCTCGGGGACTTCCGACTCCGCGCGGGCCTCCGCGAGGCGGAACCGCTGTGCCACGAACCACACCGTGAGGAACAGAAACGCGAACGTGTTGAAGTACAGGATCCACCGCATGGAGTCGTCGATGGTGGAGCCTTGCGTGGTCTCGGAGACCATCTGGTGCATGGAGCGCCACCACTTCACGGAGAGGTAGGTGACGGGCACGTTCACGGCCGCCAGGATGGTCGCCACCGACGACCACGTGGCCCGCCGGTCGGGATCCTGGACGACCCCCCGCAGGAGCAGCACCCCCACGAACGACAGCATCATCACCGCCGACGAGGTGAGGCGCGGATCCCACGTCCACCACACGCCCCACGTGGGGCGGGCGAAGATCGCACCGAGCAACAGGAGCAGCGCCCCCTGCATGACGCCGACCTCGCAGGAGGCCTCCATGGCGGAGTCCCAGCGCCGCTGCCCCGAGAACAGGAACGCCACGGCGAACCCGAAGGCGACGACGAAGCAGAGCATGGCGATCCAGGCCGCGGGCACGTGCACGTAGAGGATCCGGCCGACATCCCCCATGAAGCGCTCGGAGGGCGCCACGACGAGCCCGAGGTAGTTGCCGATCAAGAGCAGCAGCAGCCCGTAGGCGCCGACCGGGTGCTCCCACCGCGTGGGCAGCGCCGAGCGCACGCGCGGAAGCGCCAGGCTCGCGAGGTACGCGATGCCCACGAGCCCCGCGAGGTTCGTGATCGTGCTCCCGCTGATGGGCCACCTCCGAAGGTCCGGCTGTAACGTCGCCGCCAGGCGGAGCACTGTGCAGCGCCCAGACGCACGGCCCCCGCTCCCCAGGCGCCCCCTGCAAGCCTCGTTCCACGACAGGCACCGGTCGTTAGTCCTCGAGCACCCAGCCGTAGAGGAATCCCGAGAGCGCCCAGTGGACGATGTTGAACACGACCAGGATGCCGATCCAGGACCCCGCCTGGTCCATCGGATCGCCCTCGAGCACCTTGGTGGTCGCATTCGACGCCGCCAGGATGGCGGGGACCACCAGTGGAAACAGCAGCAGGGGGAGCAACACCGACGATCCCCGAGCCTGCGACGTGATCAGCCCGTAGATCGTGCCCGGGGCGGCCAGCGCGGCGCACCCGAGCACGACGACCGACAGCAGCTGCACGACGTCTCCTCGCACCTCTGCGGAGAAGATCGCGAGCAGGAAGGGAAGCAGCAGCAAGGCCACGAGCACGAGCACCAGAGCATTGGCCAGGGCCTTGCCGTAGAAGATCGCGATCGGGTCGACCGGCCACAGCAGGAGACCCTCCATCGCCCCGTGCTCGTGCTCGACCGCGTAGGACTGGTCGAGCGAGCGCGTGGACGCGAGCAGCAGGCCGATCCACAGCGTGCCCCCGGCGACCTCCTGGAGGACCTTCGAGCTCGGGGTGGCGAAGCCGACCATCAACACGATGGCGAAGCTGAACCAGAACACGCCCGACACCCGACTCCGCTGTCGCCACTCGGTGAGCAGCTCCTTGCCGAGGACCCCCAGGATCTGGCTGACCAGGCTCACGACACGCCTCCGAGGGCTCCCGCGGAGGGTCCCTGGTAGACGACGGAGCCGGACTCGAGCACGAGCGCGTGCTCGCACACCTCCGCGGCCACGCTCGGCAGGTGCGTGGCCATGAGCAGGGCGACCCCGCGCTCGATCAGCTCCCGCACGAGGTCGAGCAGGAAGCTGCGGCCTTCCTTGTCGAGGGCCGTGAATGGCTCGTCGAGCAACACCAGCTCGGGATCCTTGAGGAGCATGCGGGCAATCGCGAGGCGCCTCCGCATGCCCGCTGAGAACGTGCGCACGGGGTCGCGACGGCCCGGATCGAGCCCCACCCGCTCGAGCAGCGCCGGGATGTCCGGGGCGTAGCCGCCGAGCCGCGCCCACACGCGCAGGTTCTCGGCACCGGACAGATCGTCGTAGACGTGGGCCTGGTGCCCCAGCACCGCGATCCGCCGCCGCAGCCGCCCTCGGTGCGCCCACAGGTCCGCGCCCCCGAGGCGGATCTGCCCCCGATGAGGCCGCAGCGCGGTGGACAGGCACCGCAGCAGCGTGCTCTTGCCACACCCGTTTGGCCCGAGGACCATCCACGCCGCGCCCGGCGAGACCTCGGCGCTCACGTGGACCAGCGCCCACCGCCGCCCGTAGCGCCGCGAGACGTCGTCGATCAGGAGCCCTTGGGCCAACGGCACCTCCGCAGCCAGCGACAGGGCGTAACCGGACCACGAGGCGCAGCCGAGCCGTGCGGCGTCGCGTTCAGCGACTGCGGTGCGACAGGACTTCCGCACCGGAAGGACACGGCTGGGGAGTGTACCGCCCCCTCGGACGCTGGTAGGGTCCTAAAGTTGGAGGGCGCGTGCGGACGCTGCGAGAGGCCCTCGCGGATCCCACCTCGAGAACTGGACCGGGTCCCTTGGAGCCTGTGGCGGTGCTCTCGGCCGTCGTCCGCGACCAGGCCGCGTTCGATGCTGTCTCGACCTTCGACCGGGCGCTCTTCGGGCTCACGGCGGAGCAGGTGGAGGCCCTCGGAGAGATCACCCGCCACCTCGCCGAGCTGACCTACGAGGCCCTCGAGGCGTCGGGGATCCCGATGGTCGGCGTGGGAGGCCGCCGGGTAGGGGTCTTCCTGGCGCAGCCCCCGCACCCCCAGCACCCCCAGCACCCCCATGGTGGGTGGACGGGCCGG
>CAYMSU010000013.1:0-30291 GCA_964393165.1 uncultured Enterobacteriaceae bacterium | reverse complement strand
GGCGCAGGGCGACGACGCGCGCATGGTCCGGCGCGTCGCGGATCGGCTGCGGCGGATCCCGGCCCTGCGCGACGTGCGGAGCAGCCTGTTCCGGGGCCATCCCGAGATCCGGATCGTGTACGACCGGGCGCGGCTGCATCGCTTGGGGCTCGATCCGGCGACCGTGGCGGGCCGGGTGCGCGACAAGGTGCAGGGCGTCGAGGCCACGCGCATCCACCGGGGGGAGGAGCGGGTGGCGCTGTGGGTGCAGCTGACCGAGCCGGATCGCGCGACGGTCGCCGACCTCGAGCGCATCAACGTGAACCCGCAGCTGCGGCCCACGATCCCGCTGTCGGCGGTGGCCGACTTCGAGGAGGGCGTCGGGCCGAGCGAGATCCGGCGGGTGGATCAGCAGCGGGCGGTGGTGGTCAGCGCGAACCTCGCGGGGTTCGATCTGGGCACCACGGCTACGGCGATCGGCGACGCGCTGGGGGGCCTGGAGCTGGGCCGGGGGATTCGCTGGGCGATCGCGGGCCAGAGCAAGGAGATGGAGGCGAGCCTGGGCTCGCTGCAGTTCGCGCTCGGGCTGGCGGTGTTCCTGGTCTACGTGATCATGGCGAGCACGTTCGAGAGCCTGGTGCACCCGTTCGTGATCTTGTTCAGCGTGCCGCTGGCGCTGGTGGGTGCGGTGCTGGGGCTGCTCGCGGTGGGTCAGTCGGTGAGCGTGGTGGTGTTGATCGGCGCGATCGTGCTGGCGGGGGTGGTGGTCAACAACGCGATCGTGCTGGTCGACACGGTGAACCGGCTGCGGGGCGAGGGCCTGGAGCGCCTGGAGGCGATCGCGAAGGCAGGGCGGCTGCGGCTGCGGCCAATCCTGATCACGACGGCGACGACGGTGCTGGGCTTGCTGCCGCTGGCGCTGGGCTTCGGCGCGGGCTCGGAGGTGCAGAGCCCGCTGGCGGTCACGGTGATCGGGGGCCTGCTGTCGAGCACGGGGCTGACGTTGGTGGTGGTCCCGGTGTTCTACCGGCTGCTGGATCGCTCGCCCGCGGCGTGACCTGCGTCCGGGAGCGGCTAAAGGGCGGGGGCGGCATGTCCACCGTGACCGACGCCTCCGGGCAGGCCCTGCTCACCATGGGCGGTGGGCTGTGGATCATCGCGTCGCATCCCGACGCCCGGGCCGACGCCGCGCGGGCCAGCGGAGAGGAGGCCCTCGTCGCGCTCACGCGCTTCGACCGCTCCGACAACCTCGAGTACGTCTTCGAGGACCCCGGGGAGCCCGGCGACCGCGGCACATCCGCACGAGGCCCCCGGCGTCGCCGGCGCCCTGCGGGTCCTCCGCCCCACGGAGCCCGCTCCTCCGGGCTTCGGGGAGTTCCTGCCGCTGTCGTTCGGGCCCTACCCCGACGTGCCCAACACCCGCATGGGCGCCGTCGCACGCGCGCTCTACCGCGAGGCCGAGCTCTGCGGGGCGTGCCACCAGCTCGACCAGCCGGCGCTCGTGCCCGGCACGGCCCTCGATGCGGCCCGGTGGCCCGACGGGCAGCTCCCCGTGCACTCCACCTACGCGGAGTGGCTGGAGGGTCCCTACAGCCCCGGATCTCCCTGCCAGAGCTGTCACATGCCCCCCGAGGAGCGGTACCAGACCGCGGTGGACTGGGTTCCCGGGGGCATCGACCTGGGGATCGCCACCGGGTGGCCCCGGCCACCGGGGTCCATCCGCCCTGGAGGTCCGCGTGTCGTCGAGTGCGGAGGCGCTCGACGTCGACGTCACCGTCACCAACCGCGGAGCCGGCCACGCCGTGCCCACCGGCGAGCCCCTCCGCAGCGTGCTGCTCACGGTCCAGGCCCGCTGCGGCGGCACGGCCTTGCGACCCACCGGCGGCGACGTCGTGCCCTCGTTCGGGGGTGCGCTCGCGGAGCAGGCGTCGAGCGGCGACTGGTCCTCGTGGCCGGGGGCCGTGGTCGGGCAGCGGATCCGCGTCGTGCGGCGCCTCGGCCATCGCGACTACGTCGGGCCCGGCCCGTTCGGCGACGGGCGGCTCGACGCCGCCGAGAAGGGCCTGCCGCTCGAGGTCTGGGCCGACGAGGCCGAGATCCTGGCCGTCGACGGGGCTCGGGTCACCCTGGATCATGCGCTGACCGCCGGCGACGTGGCCTACCGCGTCGACGACCAGGCGCTGGCCGGCGCGCCCGGGTTCGGGTTCGCCCGCGTGCTCGCCGATGCCGAGGGGCGGCGTCAGGTTCCGCACCATCGCGCGGTCGACGTCGTGAGCGACAACCGGATCAACGGGCAAACGTTCCCCGACATCGCGCCCGACGAGGTCCCGCAGGGAAGCGAGATCGTCAACGTGTCGCCGGTGCACCACCCGTTCCACCTCCACGGCATGACGTTCGAGGTGCTGTCGGTCGACGGCGTGGCTCCGCCGTACCGCACCGTGGAGGACACCTTCGACGTCGGCGTGCGACAGGTCGTGCGGCTGCTCATCCAGGCCGACAACCCGGGGGACTGGATGTCGCACTGCCACATCCTTCCGCACGCGTCGAATGGCATGATGACGGTGCTGACTGTGCTTCCGTAGCCTCCGGGGCCGCTCCGCGGCCGGCCTCGGCTCGCCCCGCCGCCGCGGTCCGGGGTGATTGTCCTTGGTGGCAAGGCTTCGGAGCCCCGCGAGGGGCCCGACGCAGGTCGCTGAGTCCGCGCACGGGACCTGGGTGTGGGGCGGCGACTCGCCGAGGGCTGCGCAGGGGACCCAGGTGTCCCGTCCTGGCTCGGCGAGTCGCCCGACCAGAACCTGGGCCTCGCGTGTCCCACCGGGGGGCGTCGGGTTCCTGCTCGAGGTGTCACGTCGTGTCTCCGGCACGAGCGCAGCGGGGCATCCCAAACCTCGTCCGTGGCGCAGAGGGCGGCTCGGGGGGGACCTGGGCCTTGACCCCGCGGCACGGGGAGCGGGAGCGGGTGACCTGGGTGTCCGTGCCGGACCTCGCTGAGTTGCGGCTCGTGGCTCAGGTCCCCGGGGTCTCTCCCGCTGGGCCGGCCGGCGGCACCCAGGTGTGCGACGCGCGGTGCGGTGCGCCCTCGTCGGAGGCCGGGGTGGCCCGGCGCGCTCACGTGGGAGCCTCGGCCGTGGGGTGGAGGGTCCGAGCGCGCGGTATGCTGCAGCGCTCCCGTGTCGGAGGGTCCGTGCACCGCTCGCCCCGTCGGCTTGAGCTCGTCCGCGGCCGTCTGTCTTCCACGACCTGGGAGTCCGCCCGCTGGTCGCCGCATCCCGCGCTCCGGGGCCTCGTCCGCTCCGTCGCCGGCTACCACGAGTCCACCGTCGGCCCGCTCACCCGGACCGAGCTCCCTCACCCGGGGGTGGTCGTGATCCTCGAGCTCGGGCCCCCCCTCGAGGTCGCCGAGGCGGGGGCTCCGCGCGGCGCGCGGCACCCCGGGGGCTTCGTGGCTGGCCTGTACGAGGACGTCGCGAGGTGCCGTCACGACGGGACGCAGACGGGGATCCAGATCGATCTCACGCCGCGGGGGGCGCGCCGGCTCTTGGGAGGATCCGATGACCCGCATCATTGCCACGCTGCGCTACCCCGACGCTCCGGCCGCGATCGACTGGCTGCAGGAGACGCTGGGCTTCACGGTCCACGCCCGCCACGACGGCGAGGACGGTCGCGTGGAGCACGCTCAGCTGGTGCTGGGGGGTGCGATGGTGATGCTGGGCTCGAGTCGGGAGGAGGGCGGGGCTCCCTCGGAGACGCTGTACGTGCAGCTGGGCAGCGACGCCTTGGTGGACGCGGCGCACGACCGGGCGGTGGCGGCGGGCGCGGAGGTGACGATGCCGAAGCAGGACATGGCGTACGGCGGTCGGGCGTTCACGGTCCGCGACCCGCAGGGGGTGAGCTGGAGCTACGGCAGCTACGACCCGTTCGCGTAGGTCGCGTCCATGCGAGGACGGCTCCGAGACGGGCGGGCGCCGAGCCCCCACGCCGCGAGCGGTGGAGGCCGGAGCTCCGGGCGTTGGCCGCTGACGTTTCCCCGCGAACGGTCGAGGCCGGAGCTCCGGCGTTGGCCGCCGACCGAGCGTTCCCCGCCACGCGCGGTCCGGGTCCCGTACGCGGGGGCGGGGCGTGCCTCGCGGTCCACGGCCGCGGATCGGACACAGGTCCGGGGATGCAAAACCATCCCCGGACGTTTGTCGCCCTGGCGGACACAGGTCGCGGGATGGCGGGGCATCCTCGGGGTTGTGTCTGTGTAGCGGACAAAAGTCGGGGGCGGATCGCCCATCCCCGGAGTTGTGTCCACCAGCGGGGGCGTCGGGCCGACGGCGGCCAGGCGAGCCCCCCGCCTGCTGCGCTTGCCCCGCCCCGCCGGACTGCGGCCGCCGAGCTCGCTAGCAGGCGAACGTTCGCGGCCAGAGCTCCGGCCTCGGCCTCGACGAACCCGTGCACGTCCTCGTCGCCCGTGCGCCGGAGGGACCGTGAGGCCGCGAGGACCGGCAGCTGCCGCCGCCGCTGCTGGGCCCGCCAGGGATCTGCGTGGGCCCTGACCCCGCCCCCGGCCGCGTGCCCCCGGCGCAGCAGCGCCACCGCAAGGTCTCGACGGACACGCTAGGATCCCACCCGGAGGTTCGATGGAGCCGCAATCCACTGCACTTCCGGAGTGGGCGTACCCCGCCGAGGACGACGTGCCCGAGACGCTGCTGCACCTGCGCATCCGGACGCTTCTGTACGAGCTGGTCCGCCGCTACCTCGCCCAGCAGGGTGTCGAGGCGCTCACCGGCTCCGAGCAGTTCGTGTACTGGGTCGAGGGCAACCCCCAGCGCGCGCTGGCCCCGGACCTCTACGTCGTGCGCGACGTGCCGGCCGACTACGACGTGCGCAGCTGGCAGACGTGGCGTGAGGGCAAGGTCCCCGATCTGGCCATCGAGATCGTGTCGGACGACGTCGGCAAGGACTACGAGATCGGACCGGTGCGGTATGCGGAGGCCGGCGTCGAGGAGCTGGTGATCTTCGACCCTCTCGACGGGCCGGGCCGCATCCGGTGGCAGGTCTACGTCCGCGATGCCCGCGGCGACCTCGTCCGCACCCTGTCGACCGACGCAGACCGCGTGCCGTGCAGGGTCCTGGGCTGTCATCTCCGATGGGTGGAGGGGGAGGACGGCCTGCCGCGGGTGCGCCTGGGCGTCGGACCGGAGGGGGAGACGTTGGTACCGAGCGCCGAGGAGGCCGAGGCCTTCGAGCGCGCGGAGAAGGACCGCGAGCGGGCGGACAAGGAGCGCGAGCGGGCGGACAAGGAGCGCGAGCGCGACCTCCGACTGGCCGCCGAAGCTGAGCTCGAGGCGCTCCGGGCTCGGCTCGCACATCGGGACGACACGACCGACTGACCCGCGTCTCCGGGCAGCGGGCCCTCGACCGATCGGGCGCGGACGAGCCCCAGCCCCGCGTCGTAAGGATAGAGCTCCCGCAGCGTCCCGTGCCGCGCCAGGCTGGGCGGTCATGACCGCGCTCGGTCGGCCCAGAAGGACACGAGCGCGGGATCAGGCGTGTCCGGCGCCGCCGGGACCACCTGGTCAGGCGACGGCCCGGCACACGGCGAGGAACGCGGTGAAGCCATCTGCACGCACCGACACGATCGCGCCTTCCTCGAGACGCGGGCCTGCCTCGCCGAGTGTACGGACGAGCGCGGCCGCCAGCGCATCCGGACGCTCGGGACAGGCCGCGATCGCGCACGTGAACCACATCGTGACCCTCCGCCCCAAGGGAGCGCCACCAGACTGACCGGCAAATTCGCAAGCGGAGCCAGCTTGCTGGCGGAGCGCGCAGCGAGCCGTAGGCGAGCGAAGCCAGGTGAACTCAAGCTGGCTATGCCTGCGAGCTGCGCAGCGTGGGCGGGGCATAGGTCGCCTGGCCGCCCTGGAGTCCGGTCGCGACGGCCTGCTCCCAGTGCGCCACGCCGAACTGCACCATCCGCTCCTCGAACCGCGGCGACAGCCGGCGCGCGAGCTCGGCAGGCGCCACTGCGAGCCGAGACAGCCGCACCGCGTGCCGCCAGGGGGTGCGAGGGAGCCCGAGGGCATCCGCCCGGTCCCGCGGCAGGAGGCCGTAGCACAGCCCGCGGGCGAGCTCGGCGCCGAGCTTCGAGGGCGGGCCCGCCGGAGACTCCAGGAGCTGGGCCACGAGCTTGCGCGCGTCGTCGTCGGGCAGCCCCTGGGTGAGGTCGATCAGCGCGCTCAGCTGCTCGGCCAGCGCGAACGTGTCGGGCAGCAGCTCGAGGCGCACGCCCATCAGCCACGACGCCCACCGCCACAAGTGCAGGTGATCCTCGGCCTCGGCCGGCGTGATCGACAACCCCATGGTGCGGACGCCGTCGACGAACACCGCGCTGAACAGCAGCGACGTGGCGAGCAGATCGTGCTGGTTGATCGGGGCTCCCCAGGCTTCCGTGCGCCAGCCCCCTCGCTTGGCGATCAGGTGCCGCACGTGGGCGTGCATGACCCGCACCCGCAGCGACAGCTGCCAGCCCTCGCCGCCGGGACGCAGGCCCCCGGGGGCGCTCACGGCCGCGACGTACTTGCCGGTCTCCGCGAGGCGGCGCGCGCCGTTCGTCTGCAGCGTGCCCGTCCACGCCAGCGGCTTGTTCCCGGCCGGCGAGCAGTACCCCGCGACCAGGGACCGCGCGCCGAGCACGACGGCGCCGACCAGCCCCGTGCGGAAGAACAGCTTGCCGCCGCGCGCCGCGCGCTCCGGATCGACCCACAGCGGAACGGTCTGGTGGGCGGACAGCAGCTCGGAGACCGCCGACGGCGTGTCGGCCGACACCCCGTCGCGCAGCGCGCGGTGGAACGGCGCCCACCGGCCATCGAGCGCCTCCGCCACGCGGTCGGCCGGCGGATCGGTCTCGTGGAGCCAGGGCACGAGGCGGTCGAGGAGGTCGCCGAAGCGCGCACGGGCCTCGGCCGCGCGGACGACGCGGGACGGTAGTCGCATGTGGGACGTGTAACGATCCACCGGAACCGGGGGTGAGCGGTGCAGCTCCGCATGCGACAGATCGATGCGTTCGCGCGCCGGCCGTTCGAGGGGAACCCGGCGGCTGTCGTGCACCTCGACGACTGGCCCGACGACGCCCTCATGGCCAGCATCGCGGCCGAGAACAACCTGTCCGAGACCGCCTTCGTGGTCCCCAGCTCCGACGGCCGGTTCGGCCTGCGCTGGTTCACGCCCACCGTCGAGGTCGCGCTGTGCGGGCACGCCACGCTGGCGGCCGGCCACGCGCTGCTCCTCGACCACCCCGAGCTCGACGAGGTGAGCTTCGACACGGCGTCTGGCGCGCTCGTGGTGCGCCGCGCGGGGGCCGAGCTCGAGCTCGACCTCCCGGCGATCCCGCCCGACGAGCGCCAGTCGGCCCCGCCCGCAGTCGTCGCCGCCCTCGGGGCGGAGCCTCCCGAGCGCACGCTGGGTGTGCGCAAGGTGCACCACGCCGAGTACTGGATGGCGGTCTACCCCTCGGCGGCCTCCGTCGCCGCGCTCCGCCCCGACGTGCGGGCGCTGGGCGAGCTCGGCTGCAACGTGGTGTGCACCAGCCCCGGGGAGCCCGATGGCCCCGACTTCGTCTCCCGGTTCTTCGCGCCCGCCTCGGGCGTCGACGAGGATCCGGTCACCGGCTCCGCGCACTGCACGCTCGCGCCCTACTGGGCCGCGCGCACGGGCCGCACCTCGCTGCGGGCGGAGCAGCGCTCCCCGCGCGGCGGCCACCTGCGTTGCGAGGTGCGCGGCGACCCTCACGGCCCCGAGGGCCGGGTAGCGCTGATCGGGCCGTGCGTGGTGGTGATCGAGGGCACGCTCACCACCCCGTGACCGCTGGGTGGCTGGCGACTCGTCGATGGCTGGCTACTCGTCGATGGCTGGCTACTCGTCGATGGCTGGCTACTCGTCGATGGCTGGCTACTCGGTGCCGCCGGTCGCGACCTCATACGGCACGCGGATGGTCGTGCCCACCAGCGGGACCTGCTCCGTGAAGATCACCGAGTTCTGCAGCGCGTCGTACTCGTAGGTGTCGCCCAGGATGTGCACGGTGTTCTGCTCGCGGTAGGTCGTGACCAGCTCGCGGGGCGGCGAGATCGGCACGTCTTGCAGGGCGAACTCCCGCTGCTGGCCGATGCCGTGCTGGTAGACCGCCTGGACGCCCTTCTCCCACGACCCGGTGACGAACGTGGTGCCCCCGAACCGGTCGGTGACCTCGCGCCAGTACTCCTGGACCCCTGCGGAGCCGCCGATCAGCGCGCTCACCCGGATCGACTGGGTGTAGTCGGCCTGCCGATCGAAGAGGTCCTCGATCGCATCCAGGCTGATCGCAGAAGCATCGTCGCGCTTGTTCGTCAGCACCATGATGTGCAGGTGCGCGTCGTCGCGGAAGAACTCCTCGTTCTCGTCGAACCGGTCGGTGAAGACCGAGGCGATGCCGTCGAAGACCTTGGTGCGCTCCTCGGTCGGCGGCAGCACCCACACGTCCTCGTCGGGGAACACCGTGCGGTGCTCCCCGCGGATCACGCCGCGCTGGCTCGGGTTGTTGGTGTCGGCCGTGGCGAAGCCCATCTTCCAGTTGGTGTCGGCCAGCAGGAGCGCCTCGTAGCCAGCGTCCTTCGCGTCTTCCAGGGAGACGAAGCCGTTCTCCCAGTTGGGATCGAGCACCCAGAGGAAGTCCACCGGATCCAGGGTGCTCTGCACGAACACGTCCTCGACCTCCTGCGTGGTCGGCGCGGGCGCCGCCGCCGAGTCGATGGGCGAGTTGTCGGTGTCGTCGGTTCCGCCGTCGCAGGCGACGAAGAGCAGCGCCAGGACCATGATCAATCCCTCCAGCGGCGAAGTGTGCCCCAACTGGGCCCCGTTGTCTACGGTCGTGCGTCTCCGGGGGGCGGTTCCCGGGGAGCTTCGGGGGCTGCGGGCGAGGGCGGGAGCAGCACGAGGTGGCCCTCGTCGGCGGCGACGAGCCGGGCGACCCCCTCGCGCCCCACGAGGTTCGCGGCGGCGAGCTCCCCGTCGGTGACGAGCGAGGCCTGCGCGCGCCCGCCGAGCACGAGCTCGGCGCCGGTGGGGGTAGTCGCCAGGCGGCCGACCACCGCTCCCGCGTCGTTCACAAGCTCGAGGCGGCGAACCTGCACGACGTCGGGCGGGCGACGGGAGCGGGCGCCGGCGGCGTAGCCCGCGGCGACGAGGGAGACTCCGAGGACGATCGACCAGTGTGGGCCCATGGTGGCACCTCCGGAGGAGGGCCTAAGCCGGGCGGGTCGTCGGCAGGGAGGAAGTCTGGCGCGACGCGCGGCCTCGCGCAGCCGGGGTCAGGGCGTGCGGAAGCTGGGCTCCCCGAACACGCACGCCGTCTCGTCGCCGCTGCGCTCGTCGCGGTGGGTGTGCTCGTAGAACACGATCGTGTGCTGCGCGGTCCAGCACTCCGTCTCCGTGGCCTGCTCGGTGAGGTCGCCCCCAGAGACGCGCGCGTCGGTGCGGCCGGCCCCCTCGGCGTCCCACCGCAGGCGGGCGTCGATCGTCTCGGGGGCGTCCGTCGCGGTGCCCGCCACGTCCTCCTCGACGACCACGTCCATCAGGCCGCCCGCGCCCGGGGTGTGCTCGAAGTGCACCGTCCCGTCCTGCGGGTCCACGCCGTCGGCGGTGATCCCGTCGAAGGTCACGTCCGTCACGACGCCGGCGTCCGACAGCGCGTACTCCACGGTCAGCGCTCCGGACACCGCCTGGCCCTGCCCCAGCGTCTCGAGGATCGCCTCGGCGACCCCGAAGTCCATCGCGAACGAGCCGCTCGACGTCTCCGGCGTCGCGCCCGCGTCCACCCGCCCGAGGAGCGCGTCTCCCCAGTCGTCTTCGTCCGCGTCCGGCAGCCGGACCTGGATGCCCCAGTCGAGGCCGCCATCGTCGCGCTCCTCGATGAACAGCTGGCCCGACACCCCCTCGGCGGTCACCGGCCCCCACACGACCTCGCCGCCCGAGTTGTAGGACGGGGGCAGGGCCGTGATGGTGTCGATGAGCCCCACCACCTCCTCGAGCCCGGCGTTCGTCCGGTCCGTCAGCTCCGCGAGCATGTCTGCGTAGTGGCTCTCCTCTCCCGCGCTCCGGGCCTGGCTCGGGCCGCTGTCCGTGAGGATCAGCAGCCGGTCGTCGGGCAGCAGCGGGCTGTATTCTTCCTGAAAGGGCAGTTGACAGGCTGCTGCCCCGAAGAGGGCCAGGGCCAGGACCGGGTTGCGCATTCGTCGCCTCCTGTTGCCGAGCCTGTCGGATCGCCCGTGTTTGCTTCGAGTGTCAGGTCGGATACCCGGCGCAGCGCTGAACGCGAGCCGGGCGGATCCGATGAACGTCGTCATGAACTCGAGTTCCCTCTTGGCGGCCCCCCCGGCCCTGTCTGCCCTCGATGTCCTCGCCGAGTCCCAGCCCGGGCTCGCGGCCCGCTTCCGCGAGGGGTGGCGCGTGCCCGCGGGGGCCTGGGCGGCCACCCAGTGGGCGTGTCCCCCCGATCCTGGCCTCGAGCCGGCCTTCCGCGCAGCGCTGGTCGCCGAGCTCGCGGAGAGGGCCGAGGCCGGGCCCCCGGCGGAGCACGTGGTGGCGGCGGTCGAGGCGGGCGGGGCAGTGCTCACGCCCCACCACGTGTGCCCCACGCCGGGGCCGACGTTCGGCGCCATCGACTGGCTCGCCACCCAGGCCACGACGGGTCCCGTGCTCGTGCTCGCCTGGTCCGGCCTGCCGATGAGCAACAGCGCGTGCTCGGGCGCCCTGTGCTTTCGCGACACCCCGCTCGAGGCGCTGCTGCAGGACGGTCCCGAGCTGCACCGCCAGCGCAAGGCGGCCCGGGACCGGGCGCGCGACGGCGTCGTCACCGAGCAGCGGATCACCGTCGTGCCCGCCCGTTCGCGCGACGCCCTCGTCTTCGAGCACCCCGAGAGCGACCGGCTTCACGAGGTGTTTGCGACGGCCACGGACGAGCTGCAGCAGGTGCTCCCCGCGCCGCGCGCAGGGGAGGGCTACGCGCTATGGGCGGTGCGAGCCGCGCAGGCGCTCCAGCGCCGCGTGCTCGGGCGAGACGACGTCTACTACGTCGACCTGAACCGGGTCGGCCGGCGTTACCTGCTCGGCGTGCTCGACGAGCCCGAGCATCCGGTCACCCGGCTGCTCACCGACCCCGCCCTCGCCGAGGCGGTGGCCGCCGAGCTGCCCGGGCTGTCCTGGTTCTACGCCCGCCGCCCCGGCAAGAAGGAGAAGGTCGTCACGCTCGGGCCCCCCGGGGCGGAGGCGAGCGCGCTGCGGGAGGGCCTCGCCTCGGGCGCGCTGTGCCCCGGGCTCGTGCCCGTGTTCGGGGCCCTCCGGCTGCGGTCGCGCATCCAGATCCTCGGGGGCTTCCGGCAGGTCGGCTACCTCGAGGACATCGCCGCCGCGTGGCGCGCGCACGGCCTCGCGAGCGAGGATCGCGGGGTGCCCGGGGGCCTCGTCACCGGGCGCTGGATGGCCGAGGGGGCCCCCGCCTACCCCCTCGACGTCGCCCTCGGCACCGTCCGCGCCAGTGGCCTGCCCACCGCGGCCACGCCGATGTCCGTCCTCTGGGAGCCCCTGCTCTCGCGCGTGCAGCAGACCACCTGACCTCCTCGGAGCGGGCCGTGCGGTAGGCTCCCGCCCTTGGACGACGGGAGGCTCCATGAACGAGCTTGGCTGCGGGTGGGTGCTCTGGCGGCTCACCGCGCTCTGGTGGCTGACGACGACGACGGCGGCGGTGGCGAAGCCGCCTCCACTGCCTGCGCACGAGACGCCACCCCACGTCGAGTTCTGGCGCGGCAAGATCGACTGGAACATCGCCCAGCACGAGGCCGTGGGGCGGCTCGCGGAGTACGTCCGGGTCGACACCGTGAACCCGCCCGGCAACGAGTCCCGCGGCGTCGACTTTCTCGCCTCGGTGCTCGACCGCGAGGGCATCGCCTACCAGACCGTCGAGCTCGAGGAGGGCCGTGCGTCGCTGATCGCCCGCGTCGAGGGGGTCGGCGCCGACACCCCGCTGTGCCTGCTTCATCACATCGACACGGTCGGGTTCGACGAGGACAGCTGGACCAACACCTACGCGCACGGGCCGCTGTCCGGGGCGCAGTCCGAGGGCTTCGTGTGGGGCCGGGGAGTGCTCGACGCCAAAGGCCTCGGCACCCTCGAGCTGATGACGCTCGTGTGGCTCAAGCGCCTCGAGGTGCCCCTGATCCGCGACGTCGTGCTCCTCGCGCTGGCCGACGAGGAGGTGAGCAACCGCGGCGCCAAGCAGATCGCCGAGATGTGGAAGGACATCGGCTGCAGCTACCTGATCAACGAGGGCGGGCTCGGCTTGCAGGGGCCCTTCTTCGAGGGGCAGGCGGTGCACGCCATCTCGACCGCGGAGAAGGGCGTGCTGTGGGTCGACGTCCACGCCACGGGGCAGCGCCGCCACGGGTCCACCGAGTACCCCGACGAGGCGCCCGACCGTCTCCTGCAGGCGATGAACGCGATCGCCAGGTATCGGCCCGACTACACGCTGGACCCCGACGTGAAGCGGCTGCTCTACAACGTCGGCAAGCAGGGCGGGGGGATGCGCGGCCTCGCCCTGCGAGCCGGGTTCTGGCGTCGCCTGTTCGCCCGGGGCAAGCTCAAGAAGGAGCCCGCGCTCGCCGCCACCATGACCGACACCGTGCACCTGACGGGGGTGTCCGGGGCCGACGAGCCCAACGTGGTGCCCGAGCGCCTCACCGCGACGTACGACTGCCGGCTGCTCCCCGGCACGTCCCCCGACGCGCATCTCGAGCGGCTGAAGAAGCTCACCCGCAAGGTCGAGGGGATCGAGCTCGAGGTCCGGCTCGAGGGGGAGGCCAACCGCTCGCCGGTCGACGACAAGTGGTACTCGGTGATCGCCCACTACGCGACGGAGGGGCGCGAGAACGCGGTGGCGGGCCCGGTGCTGTCCGTCGGCTACACCGACTCCCTGCTCCTGCGGCCCGTCGGCGTGAAGGCCTACGGCTACGTGCCGTTCGAGGTCACGCAGGAGGTCGCGGAGACGATCCATGGTCCCGACGAGCGGGTCCCCGTGGAACAGGTCCGGGAGGGGCTGCGCCGCTTGTTCTCGATGGTCGTGGACTTCGCGGGCAATCCCTGAGCTCGCCGACCGGCCGCGCCCACGCGGTTAGAGCACCGCTCCATGCAGCGCCTGTCCCACCTCGTCACGCGCGTCCCGTGGCTGTTCGTCGCCCTGTTCCTCGTCGTCACGGCAGGGTTCGCGGCCGTGCTGCCGCAGATCGAGATCGATCCCGAGGTGAAGAACCAGCTGCCGAAGACGATGGAGGCGCGCGAGAACCTCGACGTCATCGAGTCGCACTTCGGGGGCTCGGAGCTGCTGCTCGTGGTGCTGTCGGCGCCTGACGTGCTCGACCCGGGGGTGCTCGAGCGGCTCGAGGGGATCGGCGACGCGCTGTCGCAGCTCGACGTGGTCGACGACGTGATGTCGCCGTTCACCCTCCAGCGCATCGCGCGCGACGAGGACCTCGGCGGCATCCTGGTGGAGCCCGCGATCCAGGACTACCCGCAGACGCCCGAGGAGCGGGCTGCGCTGGCCGAGGCGCTGAAGGCGAACGATCTCGTGTACGGCAACGTGGTGGCCCGCGACTTCACCGCGATCACGGCGATCGCCACGCTGTCGAGCGGCGCGACCGACACCGAGACGATGGCGGCGGTCGAGGCGCTGGTCGCCGCGCATCCCGGCCCCGGGGAGGTCGCGATCGGCGGCATGCCCGACGTGCGCACCCACCTGTCCGAGGACATCCGCGTCGACCTGCGCCGGTTCCTGCCCGTGGGCCTGCTCATCGTGCTCGGGTTCCTCTACGTCTGCTTCCGGCAGCTGCGCGGGGTGCTGCTGCCCTTCTCCGTCGTCGTCATGTCGGTGATCGTGTCGATGGGCCTGATCCCGCTGCTCGGGTGGAAGGTGCAGGTCATGACGGTCACGCTGCCGGTGATCCTGCTGGCGGTGGCCAACGACTACGGCATCCACCTGATGGCCCGCTACCAGGAGGAGAACGTCCCCGGTCGGGATCGCGACCGCCTGCGGCTCGCGCGCGTGGTGCTCGAGGATCTGGGCCCGCCCGTGATCACCGCGGGGATCACCACGATGGCGGGCCTGCTGTGTCTGGTCACGCACATCGTGGTGCCGGCGCGGCAGCTCGGGGTCCTCGCCGCGGTCGGGGTCGGGTACGCGCTGCTGTGCAGCTTGCTGTTCATCCCCTCGGTGCTCGCCCTGCTGCCGGTGCCGAAGCCGCTGCCGAGCTTGTCGTCGGGGGAGGGGCCCGCGGGCCTCGAGCGTGGGCTGCACCGGGTGGCGAAGGGCGTGGCGGGCAATCCCCGGCCGATCATCGCGGGGGTCGTGGCGATCGCGGCGGTGGTGGCCACGGGCATGGCCCGCCTGCAGGTCGACACGAACCCGGTCAACTACTACGACGCGGACGCGCCGGTGGCGCAGACGACGGCGCTGCTGAACGAGCACTTCGGGGGCTCCACGGAGCTCGCGGTGCTGTTCGAGGGAGACGTCAAGGAGCCGGCGACCCTGCGTCGGATCGAGGCGCTGGAGGGGGCCCTCGCGAGCAGCCCGGACGTGGGCTTCACGTCGAGCATCGCCGGCGTGGTGCAGACGCTGCGTGAGGCGGCGAGCAAGGACGGCGCCACGGGGCTGCCGGACAGCAAGCAGGCGGTCGACGAGCTGCTGTTCTTGTACAGCATGGGGGGCTCGCCCGACGACTTCGAGCGGATGGTGGACTTCGAGTACGCCCATGCCTTGCTGACGGCGCGGATCAGCACGATGTCGACGTCGCGCACGGCCGACGTGGTGGCGCGGGCGCGGGAGGTCGCGGGCGACGACGGCACGGTGGTGGTGGGGGGCTTCGGGGTGCTCTTCGCGGATCTGGTCGACGCGGTGGTCGACGGCCAGGTGGCGTCGCTGTCGCTGTCGCTGCTGCTGGTCTTCGCGCTGGTGGCGCTGACGTTCCGGTCGCTGGGGGCGGGGCTGTATGCGGTGCTCCCGCTGGTGCTGGCGATGCCGCTGCTGTTCGGGCTGATGGGGCACCTGGGGATCGAGCTGAACGTGGTGACGGCGATGCTGTCGTCGATCGTGGTGGGCGTGGGCGTGGACTACACGCTGCACTTCTTGTGGCGGTACCGGGCGGAGCGGCGGGGCGGGCTGGCGCCAGAGGCCGCGGTGGAGCGCACGCTCACGACGGCGGGGCGGGGGATCGTGTTCAACGCGCTGTCGGTGATCGTGGGGTTCTCGGTGGTGCTGATCAGCAACTTCCTGCCGGTGCAGTTCTTCGGCTTCCTGGTGGTGGTGAGCATCGGGGCGTGCCTGGTGGGGGCGCTGGTGCTGCTGCCGAGCCTGGTGCTGGTGTTTCGGCCGGCATTCCTGGAGCCGTGACAGGCTCGGGCGCGGCGACCTCGCTGGCCCGCCCCGAGGCTTCGGCCGCGGCCGCTCAGCGGCCCAGCGGGCTCGCCAGCAGCAGGCGAGCGAACGCCACGCTCGCCCACCGCGGCCACAGCCGCCGGGAGAGGATCGCCTCGTATGGAAAGTCTGCGCCGTACAGTTCGTGCTCTTGCATGTGGCGCACGCGCGCGTCATGGTCCTCGTCGGTCTGATCCGTCTGCGCGAGGACCGCGCGCGCGGAGCGCACGATCGCTGCGGGGAGCGTCTTGCGCATCGAGTCCGCCGTGTTCGTCGACACCAGCAGCTCGTTGATGCGCGGCCGGATCAGCTGGGATGGCACCCGCGAGCCCCGGCCCGTCGCGATCTGCGCCACCTTTTCGGACAGCCCCCCGCGCGCGTAGGGGTCGGCCGGCGGCAGTGCGAACCACTCGAGCAGCGCGTCGGGCTTGCGGATCGTCGTGTCGAGCATCGGGGTGCGGTACGCCCCGGCATGACCGAGGTGACGCGCTCTCCCCAGATCTGGCGCAGCGCCTCCACCGCTTCGTGCTTGAGCGCGGCGTGGTGCGTGAGCAGTGGATCGATCACCGACGGGTGGGTGACCAGGCCGCTGTAGTAGAGCAGGCGGGCCTCCGCGTCGACGGCGCGGCCGCGCTCCTCGCCCAGCCGGGTGGTCAGCTGCACCGGCGTGGCCACGTTCAGCCGCTGCATCAGAGGCGGCAGGCTCGGGTTGCGTTCCAGCTCGCTGTCGAGCCAGCCCGTCCCGTTGGCGAGCACCACTGCGCGAATCGTCGACTTGGCCGCCCGCACGTCCTGCAGCACCTCGTCGATGGCGCGGTCGACCGCCGCCTCGTCGGCGAGGTCGACACGGTAGCGGCGGTACCGCTCGCGATCCCGCGGGGCCAGCTCCGCCCACCCGACGACCGCGTCGTCGGCGCGGCGGGACAGCCCGACGACGGTGACCGCCGGCCGGCGACGCAGCAGGGCCCGGGCTGCGGCGTTGCCGAGACCGTCGCTGTCACCGGTGACCAGGACGACTGGATGCATCGCGCCCGACGCTACCCGATCTCGAGCACCTCCTCCACCGAACGGCGCAACGATCGGGTGGACGGGGGTGGGGCGACCGCGAGCCGGAACATCATCACCTCGGCACGGTCGGGCGAGACGTCGACGAGTCGCTCGAAGTCCTCTCGCAGCGCCGACAGCGCGCTGCGCTGGGCCTACGTCGCGACGGAGCCGCGCGAAGAGGAAGGGGGCCACGGCCAGCGGCTGAAGCCCGATCTCGAGCTCGGTGGCGGCGAGCCACACCCGCTCGAACGCTCGACCTCCGCGGAAGTAGTCGTGCGGACCAGTGCCGTCGACGGTGAGAACGCCCACTGCGGACGACCGCCGCACGGCCTGGCCGGAGATCGCCTCGAAGGGCTGTCGCAGGTTGAGGCCGCGCATCGCGCTGACCACGTTCCACGACGCGAGCAGCCGCAGCACCGCCAGCTGCAGGCTGCCGATGTCGAGGGTGCGCACGTCCACGCCGTCTCGCGTGCGCTCGGCCTCGTCGCGGGTCCAGCGGACCTCCTCCATGAGCTCGCGATGGGTGTGCTCGTTCCAGAAGCGCACGCGGTCGCAGCCCCCGATCACGGCTCCGATCGCGCGCAGGTCGTCCTCCTCGGTGATCAGCTGGAGCGACGCCCCGTGGGCTCGCGCGGCCTCGCGGAACACGTCGAGGGTGGGCTCGGGAAGCTTCTCTCGGCGCCCGAGCCGCCGGTTCGTGGCCCGCCGGTCGATCTGGTCGGCCAGGCGATGGTCGACGTCGGGCGGTAGGTCCGAGCGGAAGACGAGCTCGCAGACCCGGCCGTCGTCGGACGGCGGCAGGAGCTCGACCTGTGCGTGCAGGCCCATGGCGGCGGCCGCGAGGACCATGTTCTCGACCGCGCCGCCCATCGCGAGCCAGGAGGCGAGGTGATCGACGTCGAGGAAGTTCTCGGCCCGCACGAGGTCGTAGGAACACCGCAGCCGCCCTTCGGGGCGAAGCTCGAACCGCCAGGGCTGGATGTTGCCGCCCGAGGGGGCTCGGGTGCCTTTCCGACGATCCGACGGACCTGGTCTTCGCGAAGCGCCTGCGCCATGCGTGCCTCCGAGAGGGGCCTTCCTTCTCGGAACGGCGGGTGAGGGGATTGACGGAGGTCCTCGCCGCGAGGGTCAGCGCAGGGCTTGCGCCCATGCGTCGCCGCCGGGGTACCCGGGCGGGGGGGACTTCGCGAGCTCCACCGGGAACCGCCCGTTCGTGAACGGGCAGTGGGCGGCGCCGAAGTCGTGCCCCTCGAGCTTCGCCTGGAGCGACGCGGAGAGCCGGTCCCACTCGACCAGCGGGGGCGTGAGCCAGCCGCGGGCGTTCTCGGCCGACTCCCCCTCCTTGGCGCCCCGCAGGGCGTGGGTGCGCACGTTGTGCTTGTGGTAGACCGCGCGGACGCGCCCGTTGTTGCCGAGGTGCAGAGCGTCCTTCGCGACCGGCGGGACCTTCCCGTGCGCGCTGAACGCGGCGTGGGTCAGCGCGTCGTCGGTGGTCCAGAGCAGCACGTACTCCCAGTCGTGGCGGTGGCTGCCCAGCGGCAGCGGTTCCTGCCCGCCGGCCTGCCCACCTCCGCGCGCCAGCAGGCCGCCGAGAGCCGCGAGCGCCTCGCCGCGCGGCTCGGGCCCCTCGCGGCCGCCCGGCGAGGGCGCCCGGACGACGGGCTCGACATGCTCCGCCGCCTCGTGAACGCCCGGGACCCACAGGGCGCCTCGATGACCGACGACGAGATCGTGGGCGCCATCGCCACCCTGTACTTCGGGGGCACCGAGACCTCCGCGAGCGCGCTGTCGTTCGCCGTCTGGCTGCTCGGCCACCGGCCCGACCTGCAGGACGCGCTCGCCGAGGAGCGCGCCGCGGTGCTGGGGTCGCGGCCCCCCTGCGCCGACGACGCGCGCGCTCTCGTACGCCACCAGGCGGTGCTCGACGAGGCCATGCGCCTGTACCCGCCCGTGTGGGCCCTCGGGCGCCGCGTCCTCCGCCCCATCGAGGTCGCGGGCCGCCGGCTCGAGCCCGGCGATCAGCTCAACGCCTCGCCGTGGGTCGTTCACCGCGACCCGCGCTGGTACGACCGCCCGCTCGCGTTCCGGCCCGAGCGCTTCCTGGGGGCGCCCGCGCGACCGCGCCCCCGGCTCGCGTACTTCCCCTACGGCGCGGGGCCCCGCACCTGCATCGGGGGCCACTTCGGGCGGATGGAGACGCTGCTCGTGCTCACCACCTGGCTCGCCAGCGTGTGAGCCCAGAGGAGCGCCGCCATGGGCTCATGGATCCTCCTGCTCGGCGGGCTGCTCGGCTGTCCCGCTGTCGACAATGCGGACCTCGGCGACCGCGCGGGGGCCGACTCCGGCCTCCAGCCACTCACGAACCTGTGTGAGCAGGCCCTCAGCCGGCTCCGCCGGTGCCCGCAGTACGGCGAGAATGGCACCGCGACCGCCACGACGGGGACCGCCACGGCCACCGGGTCGTGTGAGCCGGGCTCCACCACCGCGTGTGCCGCCGAGTGCCTGATCGAGGCGCTCGAGGTCGGCGGCTGCGACTCCGTCTTGGATGTCTCGCCGAACGGCGACTACATCAACTGCCTCCTCGAGTGCCTGAAGTGAGCGTCCGCGCCTCCATCTGGTACGCTGCACGATAAGGCGCGGGCGCGCGACCCGTCGGTTGCGGTCTCCGCGCCGAGCCCGAGGTCCCCCGCACCGTGGCAGCCAGCTCCTCCAAGTCCCCGCCCGCCACCAACCTGGCCGGGCTCCGCAAGCACTGGCGCAACGACGCGATCGCCGGCTTCAGCGTCGCGCTCGTGGCCCTGCCGCTCGCCCTCGGCATCGCCACCGCCGCCGGCGCCCCCCCGACCTCGGGCGTGGTGTCGGCCATCGTCGCCGGCCTCCTCGCGACCTTCCTCCGCGGCAGCCAGGTCGCCATCAACGGGCCCGGCAACAGCCTCATCGTGATCATCGCGGGGGCCTTCGCCGCGCTCGGCGGCCCCGAAGCCTTCCCCCACGTGCTCGGCGCCGTCGTCGTCGCCGGGGGGGTCCAGGTCGCCCTCGGCCTGCTGCGGCTCGGCAAGATGGGCGATCTCGTGCCCCCCGCCGTCATCCAGGGCATGCTCGCCGCCATCGGCCTCATCATCGTGGGCAAGCAGGCCCACGTGCTCGTCGGCCACGAGGCGAGCGGCAGCCCCGTCGAGGCCTACACGTCGCTGCCCGCCTCGATCCTCGACCTCGACCCGGCCGCCGCGATCATCGGCGCGATCAGCCTGCTCATCCTGATCGTGCACCCCAAGATCACCGCCAAGTTCGTGCACTTCGTGCCGGCCCCGCTGTGGGTGGTCATCTTCGCGGTGCCCGCCGCCTTCGGCTTCGCGCAGCTCCACGGCGAGCTCAACGCGCTTCTTGGCGTCGGCGACGTCGTGGGGCCCCCCGCGCTCGTCGAGATCCCCCAGGAGCTCGCCTCGAGCCTCGTCACGCCCGACTTCTCGCGCATCGCCGAGCCCGCGTTCTGGATGGTCGTGGTCACCCTCACGCTCGTGACGTCCATCGAGAACATCGTGAGCGTCAAGGCGGTCGACAAGCTCGACACCTACCGCCGCAAGTCCGACCTCGACCGCGACCTCACCGGCATGGGCATCGCCTCGATCGTCTCCGGGCTGATCGGCGGCCTGCCCGTGCTCACCGTGGTCGCCCGCAGCTCGGTCAACGTGAACCACGGGGCCAAGACCGGCTGGTCCAACTTCTTCGCGAGCCTGCTGCTGCTCGTCTTCGTCGTGCTCCTCGGGCCGCTGATCCAGCAGATCCCGCTCGCCGCCCTGGCCGGGATCCTGGTCTACACCGGCTACAAGCTCGCCGCCCCCCACGTCGTGAGGGACGCGCTGCACAAGGGGCCCGACCACTTCCTGGTGTTCGGCATGACCCTCGCCGGCACGCTGGTGTGGGGCCTCCTCTGGGGCATCGCGATCGGGTTTGCCGCCGAGCTTCTCGGCCACTTGCTCATCCTCAACATCACCCCTCGCCAGGCGCTCACCCGCCTGCGCGAGACCGCCATCGAGTCGATCGAGCAGGACGATGAGCCGCGGGTGCTGCGCGTGAGCGGGATGCTCAGCTTCCTCGTGATCGGGCGGCTCCGGCGTGCGCTCGACGGCGTCGCCGACGGCGAGAAGGTCATCGTCGACTTCAGCGACGCGCTCCTCGTCGACAACACCTCGCTCGACTACGTCCACGAGTTCGGGCGGCGCTACGAGCAGGCCCACGGCGCCGGCCGCTTCGAGGTCATCGGCCTCGAGGGGCACCGCTCGGTGGGGGATCACCCCGACGCGGTCCACGCGCTCGACCGGCGCCGCCGGGAACCCCGGCTCACTCCCCGCCAGGAGCGGATCGCGGAGGCCGCGGAGGCCCGCGGGTGGGACTTCGACCCCCGGGCGGGACTGGGATCCCGACCACCTCGAGGACTTCGCCTTCTTCCGCATCCACCCCATCGAGTACCGCGACACCATCGTGCGCGGCTCCCTCGACGTGGGCGAGCACACCGTGGAGCTCGTGATGTCCGACGTGACCTTCGACGAGGGCGTCGTCATCCCCGAGGTCTACCACACCACCACGCTCAAGCTGCAGCTTCCCACGCGGATCCCCGAGCTCATCCTCGAGAAGGAGGAGATGCTCGACCGGGCGCTGCAGCTCGCCGGGTTCCAGGACATCGACTTCGAGAAGTACGTGAAGTTCTCGCGCAAGTTCGTGCTCAAGGGCGAGGACGAGGAGGCCATCCGGGCGTTCATGACCCCCGAGCGGATCGCCTTCTTCGAGCGGGAGCCCGTCTACCACCTCGAGAGCACCGGCGACGAGGTGGTCCTGTTCAAGACCTTCCTGCGCCGTGCGACGGCTCCCGAGATCGAGGGCATGCTGGGCTTCGCGGAGCGCCTGCTGCCCGTGCTCGTGGAGGGGGCCCCTACAGATCCAGCGTGACCGCGAGCGTCACGCTGTCGTTCTGCGACCAGTACGACGCGGGCCCGCCCTCGTAGGTCAGCGCGTCGAGCAGCCCCTCGGGGGGATCGGTGGCGAAGCCCTCGAGGAACACGCCGCCGAGCTCGAGGCGCACGCCGTCGGCGACCCCCCACGACAGCGTGGGCCGGGCGAGCAGCTCCTGGAAGGTCAGGTCGTAGGCGGCGGTGACCTGCAGGCGCAGCCGCTCCCGCAGCAACCCCGCGCGCAGGGCGAGGGCCACCTGGACCTGATCCGCGCGGGCCAGGACGAGATCCTCGGGGGCGTCGAACAGGTGCTGCCAGCGCGCCTCGAGGGCCACCTGCAGCTCGGAGCCGCGCACGTAGTCGAGCCCGAGCGCGGCGGCGGTGGCGGGCACCGTCTGGCTCTGCCCGAAGGCCGTGCGGACGACCCGGTCGGTCCAGTACCCGGCCTCCGCGCGGACCTGGACCTCGCCGAGCAGGCCCGCGCCCTCGGCGCCGACCATCGCCGTG
Source organism: uncultured Enterobacteriaceae bacterium (assembly GCA_964393165.1). Classification (GTDB taxonomy): domain Bacteria; phylum Myxococcota_A; class UBA796; order UBA796; genus DRPG01. The sequence continues at coordinate 8,334 of CAYMSU010000013.1, read as the reverse complement.
CGGGGCCACGTCACGTCGAGCGGGGTGCCCACGAGCACGGCCTCCTGCACCTCCGTGAGCTCCCCGTAGTCGGCGGGCAGGCGCTCTTCCTGCAGCAGGGTGCGGATCGGCGCGTCGAGCACCGCCTGGGGGAACGTGCTCCGCAGCAGCCCGCCGACCACGGCGACGTCGACCTGGCCGAGCTCGACCTCCAGGCGCTGGGCCAGCGCACCGTTGGCGAACAGCGCCTGGGGCAGGCCGTCGAGGTTGGTGCTCCGGTCCTGGGCGCGACGCAGCGTGGGGTCGAGCTCGCCGAGGTTCGTGAGCACCGAGCCCAGCAGGTTCCCGACCGTCTCGTCGATCCCCGTGGTCGGCGACGTCCACGGATCCTGCCGGTCGTTCACCTCGGTCTGGATGAACGCGCTCGGCATGTCCTGGCGGATCAGCGACCAGTCGGTGTCGCGCAGCCACAGCCGATCCGCGCCCGCGAAGGGGATCAGGGTGGTCTCGCTGCGGAACTTGCCGTGGGAGAGCGACAGCCTGGCCATGGGCAGCGGCAGCCCTCGGAACTCCGGGGGGGTCAGCGGGCCGATCCGCGCGTCGCGGGGGTTCAGGACGTCGAGCACGGGCAGCAGATCGGTCTTGCCCCAGCGCTCCCGGAGCACGCCGATGCGCAGCCGGGCGGGGCTCGAGGCGCCGCCGAGCCGCAGATCCGCGCCTGTCTCGCCGAGCCCGAGCTCGTACCAGGCCTCGAGGTCCTTGCCGGCGAGCACGTGGTGCTGCACGCGGGCCTCGCCGAACCACAGGTCGCCGCGCGGGGTCTCGTTCTCGACGAAGGCCCGCAGCCAGGTGTGGACGGTGAGCGGGTCCTCGGCGGGGCCCGAGCCGTTGAAGGTGCGCCGGTCGTTCGCGAGATCGAGGACGACTTCGGGGCGGAGGCTGAAGCCGGCCCGCGGCTCGGCGTGCGCGGGGAGGGACAGGACGAGGGCGGTGAGCATGCGGGTATCTACCGCACGCTCGCCTCCCTGGCCCCCTCCCTGGCCCCCTCGTGGGCTCTCGGAGGGGCGACCACGTTAGTTCGGTCCATGGCCGATTCCTCTTCCGTTCCGCCGTTCGTTCCCGCCACCGAGCTCACGCCCGAGGCCACCGTCGAGCAGGCGCTCGAGCGCCTGTGCACCCTGTACGACGAGGCGATCGCGGGCATCCGCGAGCGCTTCGAGGCCTATGCCTCGTCGGGCATTCCGCCTGCGGGGCATGGCGGCGTGTACCCGTACCTGTACGCCGAGATCGCGCCCGAGTACGCGATCCACACGAACAAGCTCGTGACGGGCCGCGTGTCGTCGTCGGCGCACCACGGCACCACCGTGACCCATCCCCGCCTGTTCGAGGACTACCTTCGCGAGCAGCTCACCCGGCTTCAGGAGCGGTACGCGGCCACCCTGTACGTCGGCAAGAGCACCGTCCCGATTCCGCTCACGTTCGCCGTGCGGCATGCGCCTGCGCAGCTCACCGCGGAGCGGCGGGCGTCGCTGCCGAGCCACTTCCAGTTGCCCAACCTGGTCGCGATCAACGACGAGGTGGTGGATGGGCGGAGCATCCTGCAGCGGACCGAGCCGTTTCCGCTCGCGCTGTTCTCGGCTGAGCGCATCGACTACTCCCTGCATCGGCTGCGGCACTACACGGCCACGAGCCCCGCGCACTTCCAGCGCTTCGTGCTGTTCACGAACTACCAGCGCTACGTCGAGGAGTTCGTGGCCTACGGGCACGACCAGGTCGCGGGCGGGTCGTATGCTCAGTTCGTGGAGCCCGGGGATCGGATCACCGCCGGGGGGCCGTCCGAGCCCGGGCCGCCGCTCTCGTCGCTGCCGCAGATGCCCGCCTACCACCTCACGCGGCCCGATCGGTCGGGGATCACGCTCGTGAACATCGGGGTCGGTCCGTCGAACGCGAAGACGATGACGGATCACCTGGCGGTGTTGCGACCGCATGCGTGGTTGATGGTGGGTCACTGTGCGGGGTTGCGGCGCACGCAGCGGGTGGGGGACTACGTGCTGGCCCACGCCTACCTGCGCGACGACCGGGTGCTCGATCAGGCGTTGTCGCCTGCGATCCCGCTGCCCACGATCGCGGAGGTGCAGGTGGCGCTGACCGCGGCGGTGCGGGAGCTCGCGGGGCTGCACGGGGGGGCGCTGAAGAAGCATCTGCGCACGGGCACGGTGGTCACGACCGACGACCGGAACTGGGAGCTGCGGTTTCACGAGCTGGCGGAGCGGTTCAACCAGGCCCGGGCGATTGCGATCGACATGGAATCGGCGACGATCGCGGCGAACGGGTACCGCTACCGGGTGCCCTACGGCACGCTGCTGTGCGTGTCGGATCGGCCGCTGCACGGGGAGATCAAGCTGCCGGGCATGGCGAACGCGTTCTACGAGGAGCGGGTGGGCCAGCACTTCCGGGTGGGGATCCGGGCGCTCGAGCACCTTCGCACGGAGGCGGAGGCGGGCACGCTGCACTCGCGCAAGCTGCGGAGCTTCGACGAGCCGCTGCTGCGGTAGGGCGGGCCAGGAGGCAGGAGGGGCCCTGCACCTGGCGCTCGGCCTGCGCTTCGCGACTGGCCGAGGAGGGGCGGTAGGCGCTGCACGGGCGGCGGCAGACCCTCTGCCCCGCACATGGCCAGGTGAGGGCTGGTCGTCGATACGACCACGAGGTTCCGACTTCTGGGGGAGGCACCCAGAAGATGTCGGTGCAGCACCCCCTCACGGACGACTCTTGAGGTCTTGAACCTCGATCCGCCGACGGAGCGCAACTGAGGCCGATTGCGAGTCTCGGCGATCCTCGATTGACCAACGACACGATAGTACCTGCAGAAGTCAACCACCTATCGGCCGAGAATTCCGGACACGCCGCGAGGGTCGGTGTTGGACGCGACTTGCGGAAGGACGATGGCGGTGTCCTGACGGTGGACGTCTGGGTGCGCGGTGCGGAAACGGCAGGAAACGTCAGGTGGAAGGGCAGCGGGGCTGAGCTGGCACTGGACGTCGCGTGGTGACCGATCAGACTTCGAGGGGCAGGGCCATCGCGGCAAGGCGACGGGTGGCGGCGAGGCGCTGACGGTGCGGGCGTCCATGGGTGGCGTGGATGCGGCGGGCGGCGATCCGGAAGAGCGGGCGGCGGTCCTCGATGGGGAGGTCGCGAAGCAGATCGGCGGCGGCTCGCAGCCAGAATGCGCGATCGATCCGACGGTCGGCGGCCATGGCGCGGTCGACGAGGGCGACGAGGAGGGGCTCGAGGTCGACGTGCTCGTGCTCGAGGCGGTCGCGCTGCCGGGCGAGCGGGTTCAGGGCGCGGTCGCGCAGGGCGAGACGCTACAGTCGCGAACTGCAAGCAGGAGAAACAAACCAATCTAGAGTCCTGCCCGTCGCTGCGGCTCCACCTCGGCGCGTGGAGGCTCGGTCCACCCCCCTGCCTGGGGCGCCGCCACCTCCCCGTGGTGGTCGCGAAGAGCCACCAGCATGGCCCCGCCCCATCCACCACCGCCCTCCAAGCTGCCGACCATGCCCCCGGTGCAGGCGGCATACAGGACGTCTACACCGTCGGGCACGTCCTCGGCGCCTTTGAAGGTGCCGCTCGTGCCGGGCCAGCAGCAGCAGTAGGGCGATGGGCGGCGATGAACGCTCGGCGGTCGCTGTGGGAGGCCGGGGTTCACCATTGTTGCAGCGGGCACCTGGCCACGACCGCGATGAAGGCGAGCTGGACGGAGGTGAAAGGTAGTGGCAAGCCGGCCATCGGGCTGTCTCACGGAAGGCACGCGGGCGGCGGGCCTCTCGGGTCAGCGAGGCCGATCGACGACGTGATGCGCGGGGACCGCGTGCGAGTCCATTGGTCTCACGGATGGGGTCGACCTCACTGGCTCCGCTTGCGAGTTCGACACACAACGCGGAGGAGAACTGCAGAAGTCCGGAGTTCTGTGCCAGCTCATCCGGGGATGACAGGGGTGGCGCTGCACCTGGCGCTCGGCCTGCGCTTCGCGACTGGCCGAGGAGGGGCGGGGGGCCGGCGTCTGGCGGGGGCGACCCTCGCCTGGCCCGCACGCCCCGCCGCCACCGGTCGCGGCCGGGAAACCCCGGCCGCGAAGGCGAGCCCGATCCGCGATCGGCTTCGGCGGGCACGTCCGCTGCTACCCCGGAGGCGGGCCCAGCAGCTCGACCTCGAGCCGGTGAATGCGCCCGTCGCGGACCCTGCAACGGTCGCGGCGCCGGATCGCGCTCGGCAGCGACGGCGACTCACACGTCCACTCCGACACCACCCACTCCCCGTCGACGTCTACCCGGTCGACACGCAACGTGAGATCGCGGGGGGCCTGCGACCACGACGCCGTCAGGTAGGCCTCGATGGCGGCACGACCCCGGTGGGTGAGCACCGCTCCGCTGAACGGCTCGATGTACAGCGCATCGTCGGCGAACAGCGCGAACAGCTCGGCGCTGGCCGACGAGCCCTGCTGCATGGCGCGGAAGTAGGCCTCCACGACATCGACCGGTGAGTCAGCGCCCACTCAAGTCCGGCGCCTCCGCGCGGGATACCCCCGCGCATGGACTCCACGACGCTGCAGCGCCTGCGCGACGCCATCGTCGCGATCAAGTCGTCCCCCGACAGCCCGCGAGTCACGCGGGCCACCGCGGCGACCGCCCTCAGCCAGGCCGCGGCGATGCTCCCACCGGGCATGGGCCTGACCGTGGACTTCTCGGCCGCCGACGTGCTGGGCCAGCCGCTGGTGATTCTCCGGCCGAGCCGGGCGCCCGACCCCTGCTTCGCCGCGCTGACCCCGCGCGAGCGAGAGGTGGCGGGGCTCGTCGCCGCGGGCCTGCGCAACAAGGACATCGCGCTGGCCCTGGGCATCGCCGTGGGCACGGTCAAGGACCACGTCCACGCGATCCTGCGCAAGTCCGGGCTGGATGGCCGCGCCGCGGTCGCGGGGCAGTGGTCGGCTCACCCGACCTCCACCTCGGGCATGCCGAGCGCGTAGGTGGGCACGCCAACCGTGACCTCGGGCTCACCGGCGAGCAGCGGCCCGGCCTGCGCCAGGTAGGCAGCGAACCACTCGGCCCGCGCGTTGGCCTGCAGCTGCGCGGGATCCCGGTAGATCTCGAACAGCACGAAGGCGTCGGGATCCTGCTGGTCGTCGACCCAGGCGTAGGCCGCGTGAGTGCCCTGCGCGACGATCCGGGGCTGCAGGTGGGTGGCCCAGAGCCGGCGCACAGCGTCGCGCTGGCCGGGCTGGGTGCGGGTCTTCACGAGGACGCAGAGCATGGAGGCCTCCAGGCGGCGTACCCGAATCCGCCGACGGAGCGCGACCGAGGCCGAGCGCGGAGGCGCCGGAGGTTCCGGAGTAACGGGAAGGCGCAGCCTACACGGGGCCGCCACGACCTCACATCCATCCTTGGAGGGACGGGCGCCGCCGGAGGGCGACCGGAGCCCCGCTCTGCACGCGGGGGGCCCCGGCCGCCGGCCTCAGCGGCCTACTCCTCCGCGGCGCCCGCGAGGAGGCCCTCGAGCTCGTCCACCTCCTCGAGCTCGTCCACCTCCTCGTCGTGCAGCCCCCCGCGGGCCCGCCGCGCCCGCAGCTGCGCCAGCTCGTCCGCCTGATCCTTCAGCGGCTGCAGCAGCCGACGGCGCGCCTCCTCGTCCTCAGGGTGCGGGTACGCGCCCGCCACCACGGCCACCACCGTCGCGAGCGCCCGCTTCGCCACGCGCTGCGCCGCCCGCAGGTCGAGCGCCGACGAACGGCTGCGCCAGGTCAGCAGCTCCCCGTACTCCTCGTTGAGCGCCTCGATGCGCGCCACCAGCCGCTCCAGCTGGAGCACCCCCGCGGCCGCGGCCAGCTCCGCATCGCCCCGCAGCCGCTCGGTGATCCGCGCCACCACCGCGTGCTGATCGACGAACGGGAGCGCGGTGACCGCCCGCACCCCGCCCGGCAGGATCGCCTCCTGCAGCTTGCGCGCCGCATCTGCATCGGGCGACTCCGGCTCGTAGGCCCGCATCGTCTGATCCAGCATCTTGTCGAGCGCGTTGATCGCCCGGTCCAGCTTCAGGTCCAGCTCCCGCGCGAGCTTCGCGTGCATCGCGCTCTCGGGCCCCTTGCGGGCCGCGAGCAGGTCGATCACCACGATCTGCTTGGCAATCGCCTCCTGCACCAGCCCTACGTGCGCCGACGCGCGCGCATCCGCCTCGAACACCGGCAGCATGCGCTCCAGCGCCAGCTTGCGACGCCCCGCCGTGAGCGACGGGGTGTACACGATACTCTCGATCACAAAGTCCTTCATGATGTCTCCTCTGGGTACCCTTGTGAAGTACCCACCGACAGCAAGGCCAAAGATCCGAGGTATGCGCCACCATGGAAATGTCAAGACGCGATCGTCTAGGTGCATGCTCTCCTACCGGAGTAATTGCGCCTGTGGCACGCTCGGGACCAGACCTGAGGTCTCGCGGAAGACCCGATCCGCCGCGTCGGCGTGACCCCGGGTCTGGCCGCATCGGGTGAATCGCCGCGAGGGGCAGACCTCAGGTCCCGACCGCCCTCGAATTTCGCGCCGAGGGCCTGACCTCAGGTCTCGATCGGACCGTTTTTTGGCCGTCGAGCCAGACCTCGGGTCTGCCGACCCCCTCGATCGACCGATCGCGGGCAGACCTCAGGTCTCGATCTGGGTGCCCGAGCGCCGGGTGGGCAGACCTGAGGTCTCGTCGCGGGGCGTCGAACGACGGGAGACCAGACCCGAGGTGTTGCCGCGGGCGGAAATGACTGGATCGCCGAGACCCGGGGTCTGGATCGAGGAGCGGGAACCCACGGGGGGGCAGACCCAGGGTCTGGTGGATCCGGCTGCGCGGCTCCCGTGTGCCGACCCCGGGTCGCGTGGGGGGTCGCGGGCGGCTCAGTGCTCCCAGAGGGGGGAGATGCCGAGCGGCACGTCGGGCCAGGGGCCCCGGACCATCAGCCCTGCGTCGGCGGGGACGGGCTCCGCCAGGGGCTCGAGGCGGTCGGGGGGGAACGCCCATCGCACCTTCCCGCGAGGCAGGCACCCGAGGATCGCCTCCACCGGCGGAAGCGCCGGGCCGACCACGTCCGCGACGAGCACGTCGCCGTCGGCCCCGGTGCAGGCCACCGCCGCGTCGTGGTCCACGAGGTACCGCCACCCGCCGTCGACGATCCCGGACAGCACGCTGTCGACCAGCACGAGCCAGCCGGGATCGGCGGTGGCACAGGCCCACGACACCGGCGCGCGGGCCCCCAGGAGACGCCGGAGGAGGGCGGCGTCGGCCGCGTCCTCGCGGGGGCGCAGCCGCCGGGAGCGGGTCGGTCGGGCCTCGGCGCGGGACCGCCAGTGGGTCGTGGCCCGCGGCGCGAACCCGTGGGGCGCGTACACGCCCGGCAGGTCGGTGTGGAGCTTCGCTAGCGGGACCTGCGCGTCGACCCACTGCAGCGCCTCCGTCAGCAGCTCGCGCGCGAGGCCCTCGCGGCGCCGGTCGGCGGCTGTGCACACCGCGTGGAGGCCGGCGACGCGCACGCGCTCGCCGGCGAGCCACAGGTCGTGGAAGAGCACGCCGACGTGCCCGACGGCCCGGTCGCCCTCCCAGCGCACGAAGGGCGTGGTGGTCTCCGCCCACACGGCGCCGAGGCCCGCGGCCGCCGCGATCTTGGCGGGAAGGCCGGGGAACGCCTGCTCGTAGAGCGCATGCACCCGCGCCCACCAGGCGGCGTCGTAGGCGGTGCCGGGCTGGCCTCCGTCGAGGGCGCTCACCGGCTCCTCGTGGGGATCGCGTGCCTGTGGGCCTGCAGACGGCTGCGGCCGAAGACCACGTTCGGAATCACCCCCCCTTGGGCCTGCAGACGACTGTGGACGGTCAAGGCGTCGAACAAGGAGCTCTCCGCGAGTCCGTCCATTGGTATACGATTCTCGGCGTGCGTACCCTGTTCGTCCACGGGGCCGGCGGGCCGGCGGTGAGCCAGGCGCTTCTCGAGCGGCTGGGCGCCGGGCTCACGCCGCTCACGATGCCCGATCCGTCCGCGCCCGACGCCGAGGTCTGGGCCGCTCGGCTCCGGCAGGCGCTCACCGGCGCGCCGACCGTCCTCGTCGGCCACTCGGTAGGGGGAAGCGTGGTGCTCCAGGTGGCAGCCCACGCCCCGCCCGGGCTGTGCGGCGTGATCACGTTCGGTGCCCCCTGCTGGGGGGCAGATGCGGACTGGCCCGCCGGGCCGTTCTCGGTGCCGCCGCACGCGTGCCCCGTGCCCACGCACCTACCTGGAAACTCCGGCGCCTCCGCGCTCGGTCGGCCGAGATTCTAGCCCAGCAAAGCTGGGCT
>CAYMSU010000012.1:0-30462 GCA_964393165.1 uncultured Enterobacteriaceae bacterium | reverse complement strand
GGCCCCCTCACGGTGAGCGGTCCCACGCGCCGGGAGAGCGCCGGAGGCGGAGGTCCCATCGTGGCCGAGGCCAGCGCGCCGAGCGGGCCACCGAAGCGCTCCAGCGCCGCCAGCGTGAGGCTGTGGGCGCGCTCTGCGTCGAGGCTGAACATCAGCGGGCGCACGAGCGGCCAGGTCACATCGAGCATCAGGCGTCCTCGTCATTCCAGGCGGCACGGAGGATGGGCAGGTTCCCGAGGAAGTAGTCGACGAAGGACCAGGTCGTCACCACGGTGATCACGAGCATTGCCCACCACGCCACGCTGTACGCCGCCGTCCGGTCGTCCGCCCCCGCCGAGGCGACCAGCGCGATCAGGATGACCTGCGTGCCCAGCCCCTGCACCACCGCCTTGACCTTGCCGCTCGTGCGCGCCGCCACGACGACGCTCCGGACCGCGGCGACCGAGCGGAAGAACGAGACCGAGGAGTCACGCGCGAAGATGAGGACGATCATCCACAGGTCGGCGACGCCGATCGCGAAGAACCCGAGGAACATCGTGAACCGGCTGAATGCGTCGGAGAAGGGGTCGAACAGCTTCCCGAAGCTCGTCACGACGCCGTAGCGCCGCGCGACGTGGCCGTCCGCAAGGTCCGTGATCTCGAGCAGGATCCCGAGGACCAGTGCGGCGACGAAGCCACCCGCGGTGTCGAGGACCATGCAGGCCACGGCGATGGGAGCCAGGGGGAGGCGCGCCGCCGTGATCACGTTGGGGTGGACGGGAGGCCGAGGCTTGCCGGTCATGTGCGCTCCGGGCCATTCAGCGCGTACTGCGCGAGGGAGACGTGGGACAGGACGAGGGCACCCCCCCCCAGCACCGTAGCGACCGACGGCCAGTGCACGTCGAGCCACGGGCCGTGGAAGAGGAAGACGCACAACGCGACGCCTTCGAATGCCACCATCACCTGCCCCGTGGCCGAGGGCGCCCACCGCAGGCGAGTGCCGGTCGTGAGCACGACCGCCCAGACCACGAGGATGATCGCGTCGCGGGCGACCATGGCGATGCACAGCCAGGCGGGCGCGAGCCCGGTCCATCCGAGGGCCGCCCACGTGCTGTCGGTGAGCATCTTGTCGGCCAACGGGTCGAGCCACAGTCCGGTCTCCGAGTGCGCGTCGAGGAGGCGCGCGGCCCAGCCGTCGAGCAGGTCGGTGACGATGGCGGCCACGAAGACCCAGAAGGCGACCTGGTACGGCGGAAGTCCGTCTTCGGGCACCGGGATCCCGCCCAGCAACAGCCCGGCGACGACGGGCCCGCAGAGCCCGCGGAGCGAGGTGATGGCATTGGGGACGTGCCGGACGACGAGCAGCTCCGCTTCGCCGGGGATAGCTCCTCCAGTGGAGGCGCGCCATGGCAGAGCCCACGGACTTTCTGGTGATCGGCAGCGGCGTGGCCGGAATGTGGTTCGCGCTGAACGCAGCTCGCTACGGCCGCGTCACGATGATCACGAAGGGCGAGGCCCAGGAGAGCAACTCCCGGTACGCCCAGGGGGGGATCGCCGCGGTCTGGTCCGGAGAGGACACGTTCGACGACCATGTGCGCGACACCTTGGTGGCGGGGGCGGGGCTGTGCCGGCGAGAGGCCGTCGAGCAGACCGTCCGCGAGGGGCCCGACCGTGTGCGCGACCTCATCGAGTTCGGCACGAACTTCACCCGCCGCAGCGACGCCCCCGAAGAGTACGACCTCCACCGGGAGGGGGGCCACAGCCACCGGCGGATCCTCCACGCCGCGGACTTCACGGGGCAGGAGATCGTCCGCGCGCTTCACCAAGCCTGCGTCGAGCATCCTCGCATCACGCTGCTCGATCACCACATGGCCGTCGACCTCGTGACCGCCCGCTGGCTCGCTCGGCGCAAGGGGCTGATTCCCCCAGAAGACGACGTGGTGCTCGGAGCCTACGTGCTGGACCAGCGCGGGGGGCCCGGCGCCGTCGAGGTCTACCCCGCCAAGGCCACGATCCTCGCTACGGGCGGCGCCGGCCGGGTCTACCAGTTCACCACCAACCCCCGGATCGCCACGGGCGACGGCATCGCGATGGCCTGGCGAGCGGGAGCGCGCATCGCCAACATGGAGTTCGTGCAGTTCCACCCCACGTGCCTCTACCACGATCAAGTCCACACCTTCCTCGTCTCCGAGGCACTGCGCGGCGAAGGGGGCAAGCTCGTGCTCCCCGACGGCACTCGGTTCATGCCCGGCATCGACGAGCGGGCCGAGCTCGCGCCTCGCGACATCGTCGCCCGCGCCATCGACAGTCAGCTCAAGCGCCGGGGGCTCGACTGTGTCTACCTCGACATGACGCACCTCGGGCCCGCCGAGGCGGAGCACAAGTTCCCGAACATCCACGGCATGCTGAAGTCGCTCGGCATCGACATGACCAAGGACCCCATCCCCGTCGTGCCGGCGGCTCACTACATGTGCGGCGGTGTACAGACTCGACTCGACGGCGAGAGCTCGATCCGCAACCTCTTCGTGGTCGGGGAGGCGTCGTGCACTGGCCTGCACGGCGCGAACCGGCTCGCGAGCAACAGCCTGCTCGAGGCGGTGGTGTTCGCCCAGAAGGCGGCGGAGACGCTGGGTGCCCGGATCGGAGACGTGCGCATCGAGCCCGAGGTGCCGGACTGGGACCCGGGAAGCGCAGTGGACTCCGACGAGCTCGTGGTCATCCGCCAGACCTGGAGGGAGATCCGGTCGTTCATGTGGAACTACGTCGGCATCGTGCGCACGCACCGCCGCCTACGCCGAGCCCTGCGCCGGATCCGCCTCGTGAAGGACGAGGTCAACGGGTACTACTGGGACTTCAAGCTCACCACCGACCTCGTCGAGCTCCGGAACCTGGTGAACGTGTCGGACATGGTCATCAAGTGCGCGCTCCGTCGCCGCGAGAGCCGCGGTCTGCACTACACCCTGGACTTTCCCGAGGCCGACACGCGGTTCGTGGGCGACACAGTCATTCGCCGCTGGCTGTGATGCGCTCGATCATCGGTGGCGCCTCGCCCGCCGACGCAGCGCGCTCGTGAGCTCGATGACCTCGGCCAGAGGGGGGCGCTCGACGCGCAGGCGGGCCGCGTGGCTGCAGATGGAGCAGCGCTCCTCGAGATGGTGGCGATCCTCACTGACCTCGAGCGCCAGCGAGAGCTGTAGGCAGGACGGGCAGTAGCCGTATGCTGACCGCACCCCGTGGACGGTCGTGACGAGCTCGTCGCAGGCTTCGCATGCCCAGACCTCGTAGCCGGGGCTGCGAGATGCCCCGGTGGACGTCTGCATCTCCCCGACGAGCCGTGAGAGGGTGCCCCCGCAGGAACCGCAGCGGGTGGGTCGTCGTCGGTCCACCCACCGCGCCTGCCACGCCGCGAACCCCGCGAAGACGGCCACCGAGATGGAAACGACGACGATCAGGACGGACAAAGGCGCGACTCCGCGGTCGGTCCCTGGCCGACGATCGCCTCGATGTCCGAGATCTGCTTGGGTACGTCAGTGAGGACTCGGGGACCGCTCTCGGTGACCAGCACGTCGTCCTCGATACGGATCCCGCCGAACCCGGCCCAGGCCTCGAGCCTCGCGTCGTCGAGCAGGTCTCCGAAGCGACTGCGCAGCTCGGGATCCTGCAGGATGCCGGGCACGATGTAGAATCCCGGCTCGACCGTGACGACCCAGCCTGCCTCGAGCGGGAGGTCGAGGCGGAGGTTCGCCGTGCCGAACTCCGCAGGGCGACCTTGGTCGGGCGGATACGAGGGTCGGTCCCCGAAGTTCTCGAGGTCATGCACGTCGAGCCCGAGGTGGTGGCCCACGCCGTGGGGGAAGAACAGCGCATGAGCGTGTCGCTCGAGGACCTCCTCGACGGTTCCCCTCAGCAGGCCTTCGTCGACGAGGAAGCGGGCGAGCACCGCGCTGGCCGCGTCGTGGACGTGTCGGTATCGCTCCTGCGCGCGGCAGGCAGCGATTGCGACCTCCTGGGCCTCGAGCACGGCTGCATAAGCTGCCCGCTGACGGCTCGTGAAGGTGCCGCAGACCGGCCACGTGCGGGTGATGTCGACGGTGTAGCCGCTGGACTCGAGCTCGCCGCCCCCGTCGAGCAGGACCATCCGCCCGTCCTGAAGCGGCGCGTCGTGCCCGTGGTGGTGCAGGATCTCCCCGGACTGCGTGAGGATCGTCTGGTATCCGGGCACGCAGCCGTGCAGGCGCAGAATGCCCTCGAACAAGGTCCACAGGCTCCGCTCGTGGCTACCGGCGGCCGTCGCGCGCATCGTCTGCTCGAACGCCAGGCGGCTCACTCGCCCGGCCTCCACCATCTCGGCGATCTCTTCGTCGTCCTTGACCCTCCGCAGCATGATCACCGCGTCCATCAATGCTTCGTCTCCGGGCTGCCGCCCGAACTCGAGCGCCAGGCCGGTGAGCGCCGTGCCGAGACGATTGGCCGAGGCGTCCGCGACGGCCAGCGTGCGCACTGGGCCGCGGGGGATCCGCTGCTCCAGCTGGGCAACGTCGAGCACGCGATCGGCTCCGAGGTCCTGCCGGACGTCCTCGAAGCTCGGTGAGGGCCCGTGCCAGAGGGCGTCGTCCTTCGGCTTGGGAGGCAGGAACAGCGTGTATCCGTCGTCGTCGAGGAGACACGCGGCACCTGGGACGGTGCAGCCGGTGAAGTAGAGGAAGGTGCTGTCCTGCCGGAACGGCAGCTCGTTCATCGGGAGGTTGCGGGCGCGGGGGCCGTTGCCGAGCAGCAGGATCGGCCCCTCCACGGCGCGACGCAGGCGGCTGCGACGCGCCGCGTGGCGTTCGGAGTTCACAGGATCTCCTGGAGGTCGACGAGGGAGTCGAGCGTGAGCCCAGCGGCGCGGAACCGCTCGGCGGCCCCCTGCTGGCGGTCGACCACGCAGATGCACTGCACCACGTCGAGGCCTGCCTCCCGAGCGCGGTCGACCGCGACGAGGAGGGAAGAGCCCGAGGTGGTGGTGTCTTCCACGAGACATACCGGAGCGTTGGGGGCGAGGCTCGCCATGCCCTCGACGTATCGCCGCGTGCCGTGCCCCTTGGCCTCCTTGCGGATGAGGAAGGCGTGCACGGGCTTCCCGAGGACCGCCAGCGATTGTGCGGCTGCGCTGCACGCGATCGGGTCGGCCCCCAACGTGGGGCCGCCCACGCCCACGACCTCTGGGTGAAGACGCTCGAGCACGAGGCGCCCGACGATGGCCGCGCCCTCGGCGTTCAGCGTGGTCTGGCGCACGTCGAGGTAGAAGTCGCTCTTCGCGCCGCTCGCGAGCGTGAAGTCGCCGCGCTGCACGCTACGCTCGCGCAGGATCTCGATCAGCCGTGCTCGACCGCTCGTCACGGCTCCACCAGGAACAGCGACAGGCTGGGCACCCAGACGATCACCACCAGGCAGAACAGCATGAGCAGCAGGAAGGGCACGACCGCGCGGATGACCTCGAGGATAGACCGGTTGAACACGGTCGAAGCCACGAACAGGTTGATCCCGAGGGGCGGCGTGAGGTAGCCGAGCTCGAGGTTGACGATGAACATGATCCCGAAGTGGACGGGATGGATGCCGTAGGAGGCAGCGATGGGCGCAAGGAGCGGGGCCACGATCAGGATCGCGGAGAGGATGTCCATCACGCAGCCGAGTGCGAGGAGGAACAGGTTGACCATGATCAGGAAGCCGAGGGGGCTGTCGACCCGCTCGAGCATCCAGGCCGTGGCTGCCTCGGGGACCTGCTCGAAGACGAAGAACCGGTTGAGCGAGATCGCGATCACGAGAATGAGGAACAGCGAGCCCATCATGATCGCCGACTCGGAGAAGACGGAGGGCAGCTGCCTGATCTTGAGCTCGCGGTGGATCACGAGCTCGACGAACAGCGCATAGATCACAGCGACTGCGGCGGCCTCGGTGACCGTGAACTGAATCGAGAAGAAGCCGAGGTCGAGCCACCCGTAGATGCCCCCTAGGATGAGCACGGGCAAGAGCAGGCTCGGCAGGCCGCGCAGGCCGCGGATGGCGACGTCGACGAGCCAGTCCAGGGCGATCGACGAGAAGGGCTGGGTCAGCTCGAGGTCTCGACCATCCCGCGGCCAGTGCACGAAGAACGTGTAGCTGACGAGGACGAGCGCGATGAACAAGCCGGGGAGGATCCCCGCCTTGAAGAGCGTGGCGGGGTCGACCACGCCCACGTCGGGGTGACCGCTGACCATGATCGCGTACACGATCATGGGGATGGACGGCGGGATGATGATGCCGAGGCCGCCCGCTGTGGTCAGCACTCCCATCGAGTAGCGGGCGCTGTAGCCCTCGCGGACGAGCATCGGGAACATGATGCTGCCGATGGCGATCACGGTGACCGGGGAGGACCCCGAGATCGCCGCGAAGAAGGCGCAGGCGGCGACTGCCCCGGCGCCCAGGCCCCCTGGGATGCCGCCCACCAAGGCCCGCGCAAACTCGATGAGGCGCGTGGCGATGGAGCCGCGCGTCATGAGGTTGCCGGCGAGCACGAAGAAGGGAATGGCGAGCAGCTCCTGCTTCTTCGTGGCCTCGAACATGTCGGCGACGACCGTCTCGGCGCTGCCGTCGCGGAGGAACGCCCAGCAGGCGAGGGTGCCCACGCCGACCGCCACGAACAGTGGCGCGCCGAGGAGGACGAGAAGGATCGAGGCGATGAGGATCAGCCAGCCTTGACCGAGCCACGCCCCCAGACCGAGGGCGACGAGCCCGCCAGGCAGCGCTCCCGCGAGGATGACGTCCGCCGGTGAGCGAGTGCCCGACCGGATCGGTGGCGAGGCGGCGGTGCCCGGCGGAACCGGACGGAACACGTGGGCCAGGAAGCGGAGCGCCATGGTCCCGAAGGCGACGACGAGCAGGAGCAGGGGCACCCAAAGCGGGAACCGCTCGCCGGTCTCGACGTACCCGAATGCGGCCATGATCTCGTCGCGTACGAGGGGAGGGCCCCGGGGCCGCACCGTGATCACGTTGAGGACCCCGGGGGAGAGGACCACCTCGCCGGCGACCACGGTCCCCTGGCTCACCTCGAGGCGGGCCTTCAGTCGCTCCTCGACGTCGATCTTCTGGAACTCCGCAGCGCCGTCGGCGGGAGCGGAGAACGTCATGCGCGTCGGCTCGGGCTCGCCCGGAACGACGAGCTCCACGGTGACGTCCTGGGAGGTCGGGTTCTCGACCGCCACCTTGATGTGCTCGAAGTCCCCCTCGAAGGGGTCGAGGCCTCGGTCGTACTGGGCGTCGATCCAGTCGTTGCCGCTGCCGTAGTCGACCTCGGGGCAAGCCTCGGCGGCTCGCTCGCGCTCGTCGAGGTCCCGGCAGCTCGCCGGCCCGTACTTGTCTCCCGGCATCAGGCTGGTCATGGCATTGATCGGCGCGACCATCGGCTCCCACACGGAGGCGCCCTCGAAGGCGTCCTGAGAGTGGGAGAAGACCGCCTTCCAGGAGCCCTGCGCCAGGATCAGGCACAGGCCCGCGGCGACGAGCGACACCAGGCGCTTGACGGTCCGGGACGGTCCCGGTGACAGCACTCGGTCGATTGCGTCGATCGCGATGTGGCTGCGCTCCTGGGTGGCCAGGGACGCGCCGAGGAACCCCACTACCACCATGAGCAGCAGGGCGATGTTCATCTGGCCCTCGAGGGCCCACAGACCGCCGGCGTCGCCGAGGGACGTGCGGAGCTCGCGGGCCAGGTACTCGTTGAAGGCGAGGAAGGACATGGCGAGGAGCGCGATGCTCACGAACGCGCGCTCCATCCAGCCCATCATTCGGTCGAGGATGCGAGCGATGCCCTCGACGAGGATCACGACGCCCGTGATCCCGATCAGTGCGTAGAACAGACCGCCCTGCAGGGGCCCTCGTGCGAACTCGCGGAGCGCTCGGCCGAGTCGGGACCACAGGTTCGTGGTGACCGCATCGACCGCGCGGACGAGGACGGCGACAGCGGACAGCAGGGCGGTCAGCGGGTTCATCGCGCGGCCGCGATCCCGTCTCGGACCGACTTCAGGATGGCCGCGCCTCCCTCGATCGAGCCCGCGTAGGAGTCGTGCATCGTCTTCGCGATGTCCGCGAACGCCTTACGCTCTGCCGCAGACAGCTCGTGCACGGTCACGTCGAAGAAGGCAAAGTTGTCGACCATCGCCTTCTCCTCGCTACGAATGGCGACACGGCCGGCCGGGCCGAGGTTCTTCTTGGACTCGACCAGCTTCTGCAGGTCGGGCGGGAGGCTGTCGAACCAGCGCTTGTTGAGCACGATGGCCGCAGGCTGGTAGATGTGCCGCGTCATCACGAGGTGGTCGAGCGGCTCCGCGAGACCCGCGGCCTGCAGGTACAGCGACGTGTTGTCGAGCCCGTCGATCACGTTCGACTGCAGCGCTGTCAGCACCTCGGTCATCGGCTTCTGCACGGCCTGCACGCCGAACGTCTTGTACATCTCGATGTGAACGTCCGACTCTTGCGACCGCATCTTGAACTTCTTGAGGTCGGCGGGAGTCTTTGCGGGGCTGCTCTTGGTCGCGAAGGACCGCCAGCCGTTCTCCGACCAGGAGACCAACTTGAAGCCGCGACGTCCCACAATGCCGTGGTAGGTGTCGAACAGGACGTTGTCGAGGACGTAGTCGGCCTCTTTGTTGTTGTTGAAGAGGAAGGGAAGCTCGACGATGTTGAGCTGCGGGATGTTGCCGCCCTCGGCGATCGCTCCCGTGGTGACGGCGCAGCCCTGTAGGCGGGACCCGCTGCGGGTCTCGCGGACCATCTCGACCTCGCCCATCACCCCCGGAGGGGTGATTCGAACGGCGATCCGCCCCCCCGACTCGGCCTCGACCTCCTTCTCGAAGCGCTCGAGGAGATCCATCCAGGGCGTGCCGTCGGGCGCGAGGCTCCCGACGTTCAGCTGGAACTGTTGGGCGTGGGCGGCGCTCGACAGTCCGAGCGAGACCACGGTCAGGGCGAGAGCGGAGCGAAGCCAGGTGAACACGGACATCTGGTCTCCCTAGTCGTTGGAGGAATCGGAGGAATCCGAATCGTCGGCGCTGTCGTCGGGCGCGCCCTCCGTGGTACCCGCGGTGTCCCCGGAGCCTTCCTCGGGCGCAGGCGGCGCAGGCTCGGCGGGAGGCTGGTAGGGAGCGGGCATCTCGGGGGCCGGGCCAGCCTCCTCGATCGCCTTCTTGTCGAACAGCTCTGCGCGGCGCTCGAAGAGCTTGCGCGCCTTCTCCTGCTCCTTGACGTTCTCCGGCATCACGTCGGCGTCGGGGTTCTCGTTCGGGTTGGCCGCGAGCACGTAGACGAGGTCCTCGTCGAACTGTGCGACATCCCCGGAGTTGACGGCCCAGTCCTGCGCTCGGAGGACCCGCGTGGGCAGGTAGAAGGGCGAGCCCTCAACGGACTTCTCGAAGTAGTCGGCGGCCTTGTCGAGGTCCTTACCCATGAAGCTCGGGACGAGCGTGTAGTAGGCGCCCCAGTACCGGGCGGGCCCGTGGTTGTAGTAGGTCGGGTCGAGCTCCTCGACCTTGGTCATGTAGGCCTTGACGGTGCCGATGTGCTTCACGCGGGTGGCGATGCTCATCGTGTTGCCCCACTTGCCGAGGGCCGAGGCAGTCCAGTACAGGCACGGCACGGCTTCCTTCTTCGCGTAGACCGCCGCGTCCTTCTCCTTCTCCCCGTTGGCGATCGCCGTGCGGAAGCCCTCGTTCAGGGCCAGGCACTGGGTGCCGTACTCGATCGCGCGGGAGTAGCGCTCGCGCTGCGTCTCCTCATCCTCGGTGAACGCATCTCCCCAGAAGTACCAGCCGCGGACCAAGCGCTCGAGGGCCTTGCGGGAGTTGGCGTCCTTCTCGAGCGCCGACTCGAAGGTCCCGATGGACTCTTGCAGCTTGCCTTCGTCGAGCCGCTGCTTCCAGAGCGCCTCTCCCTTGGCGAGGATCGCGGTGGCATCCTCTTGTGCCCCCGTGGCGGTCTCATAGGCACCCGGGTGCTTGCTGCACCCACTTGCGAGGCCCATCATGAGCAGGCTCGAGGTGAGCCAGGCGCGGCGGTCGTGTGAACCCATCCTTCCCCTCCGATCGTTGTCCGGCAGCCCGCGTTCGTACCTCTTGGCGCCGTCTCATGTCAACGGATACCGAGGGCCCCTGGTGGAAGCCCTGGAGTCCACATGCTTGAGCGCGAGCCACCCCTGGCCCTGACGTTCGACGACGTCTTGCTGGTGCCCGGGCACAGTGAGGTGTTGCCGCGCCAGGTCGACGTGAGCACGAAGCTCGGCCCGATCCGGCTGAACATCCCGCTTCTCTCCGCCGCAATGGACACCGTCACCGAGTCCGCTACCGCGGTGGCGATGGCGCGCGAGGGCGGACTCGGGATCCTCCACAAGAACATGTCCCCGCAGCGACAAGCCGCCGAGGTGCGCCGTGTCAAGCGGGCGGTCACCGGCACGGTCACCGATCCGGTCACGGTCTCGCCGGACCTTCCGCTGTCCGATGCGCGTCGGCTGATGCTGCGCCACGACATCAGTGGGCTGCCCGTCGTCGTCGAGGGCCGCGCGGTGGGGATCATCACGAACCGCGATCTTCGCTTCGAGCGGAACCTCGACCTGCCGGTGCGTGAGGTCATGAGCGAGCGGCTGGTGACGGTGCCTCCTGGTACGGGCCTCGAGCGCGCCAAGGACCTTCTCCAGGAGCACAAGATCGAGAAGCTGCTGGTGGTCGACGAGGAGGGGAGGCTGAAGGGCCTCATCACCATCAAGGACATCGAGTCCCTCGACCGCTTCCCTCACGCGGTGAAGGATGCGCAGGGCCGGTTGCTCTGCGGAGCCGCCGTGGGCGTCGGGGGCGATCGGCAGGAGCGGGTCGCCGAGCTCGTGGAGGCCGGCGTCGACTTGGTGGTGGTCGATACCGCCCACGGCCACAGCAAGGGCGTGCTCGAGGCGGCCGCCCAGGTCAAGCGCGACCACCCCGATATCGCGCTGGTGGTCGGCAACGTGGCGACCGCCGACGGCACGCGGGCTTGCGTGGACGCTGGCGCTGATGTGGTCAAGGTTGGGATCGGGCCAGGATCGATCTGCACCACGCGGGTGGTCGCCGGCGTCGGGGTTCCCCAACTCACGGCGATTGCCGAGTGTGCCGAGGCTGCGCACGCGCAGGGCGTGGCCATCATCGCCGACGGGGGGATCAAGTTCAGCGGGGACATCGCCAAGGCAGTGGCCGCGGGCGCCGACAGCTGCATGATCGGCTCCCTGTTCGCGGGCACGCGCGAGGCCCCTGGCGAGGTCGTCCTGTTCCAGGGGCGGCGCTACAAGAGTTACCGCGGCATGGGCTCGATCGAGGCGATGAAGGCGGGCTCCTCCGACCGGTACTTCCAGGATCGCGACGAGACCGGGGATCCGGAAGCGGACACGCGCAAGCTCGTGCCCGAGGGCATCGTGGGGCGAGTGCCCTACCGCGGGCCCCTCGGAGAGGTCGTCTATCAGATGGTCGGGGGGCTGCGGGCCGCCATGGGCTACACGGGGTCCGCCACCGTGCGCGACATGCAGGAGCGGGCGCGCTTCGTCCGCATCACCAACGCGGGGCTGTCCGAGTCTCACGTCCACGATGTGATCGTGACCGAGGAAGCGCCCAACTACCGCGCGCGCTGATCGAGGGCCCCCGCGAGGGCCTCGAAGAAGTCGAGCGCCTCGGGATTCGCGAGGGCGTCCCGGTTCGGGGCCGCTTCGCCGAGGAGCACCCGCCGCACCGCGATCTCCACCTTCTTCCCGGAGATCGTACGCGGCACGGCGGGGCAGGCCAGGATCTTCTTCGGCACGTGGCGGGGCGAGCAAGCCCGCCGGATGTCGCTGCGCAGCCGCGTGGCGAACGCGTCGGTGAGGTCGCCGGAGGCGAGGACCACGAACAGCACGATCTCGACGTCGTCGCCCGAGGGGAGCCCGATCACCACACTGTCCGTGATCTCCGGTAGGCTCTCCACCACGCGGTAGATCTCCGCCGTGCCGATCCGCACGCCGCCGGGGTTGAGGGTGGCGTCGGAGCGGCCGAAGACCACGATCCCTCCGCGCTCGGTGATCTCCACGAAGTCCCCATGGCGCCAGACCCCCGGAAACCGCTCGAAGTACGCGTCGCGGTACTTGTGGCCCTCCGGATCGTCATAGAAGCCGACGGGCATCGAGGGGAAGGGTGCCGTGCACACCAGCTCTCCCTTCTCGCCGATGACGGGATGCCCCGCGTCGGACCAGGCTTCGACGGCCATCCCGAGGCCGCGCTTCTGGATCTCGCCGGCGTATACCGGGTCGATGGGGGAGCCCAGCATGAAGCAGCTCACGATGTCGGTCCCGCCCGAGATCGACGCGAGCTGAAGATCCTCCTTCACGTGCGCATACACCCAGCGGAAGAGGTCGGCGGACAGCGGCGCGCCAGTGGAGAGCACGGTGCGGAGCGCGCTCAGGTCGTGGTGCTCGCAAGGGTGCAGGCCCTGCTGCTGCAGGGAGGCGAGGAACTTGGGGCTCGTGCCGAAGTGCGTGACCCCGCATCGCTCGGCCATCCGCCAGAGCACGCCGAGATCGGGGTGGCCGGGGTTCCCGTCGAACAGGACCACCCGACCGCCGGTCATGAGCCCGCTCACGAGCCAGTTCCACATCATCCAGCCACAGGTGGTGAAGTAGAACAGTGTGTCGGAGGCGTGCACGTCGGTGTGCAGCATGAGCTCCTTCGCGTGCTGCACGAGGGTGCCCGCGGCGCCGTGCACGATGCACTTGGGCACGCCGGTGGTGCCAGAGCTGTACAGGACGTACACGGGGTGGTCCGGCGGGAGCTGCTCGAAGTGGGGCTCGGCCTTGGGCGCAGTCTGCAGTGCCCCGCTCCACGGGATGGCGGGGACCTGTGCCGGCCACGGCAGGCCGAGAACTTCGAGCCGTATCACGTGCTCGATGCTGGGCACCGCCTCACAGACCCGCGCGATGCGGTCCACGGTGGGGAAGGCCCTGCCGCCGTAGCGGTAGCCGTCACAGGCCACCAGCACTCTGGGCTGGATCTGACCGAACCGGTCGAGGACCCCCTGGAAGCCGAAGTCGGGGCTGCACGACGACCAGATTGCGCCCAGCCCGGTCGTGGCGAGCATCGCCACGACCGCCTCGGGACGGTTGGGTACGAAGCCTGCGACACGGTCACCGGGACCGACGCCGCACTGCTGCAGGTACCCCTGCAGCTGCGCGACCTGCTGACGAAGCTCCGCGTAGGTGACCTGCGCGAAGGACTCGTCTTCACCGGTGGCGATCAACGCCACGGCATCGTCGGACCTTCGGAGGAGGTTCTCGGCGAAGTTCAGGCGCGCGCCCTCGAACCACCGGGTGCCCGGCGGCTGCGGCTGATCCATCGACACGGGCGAGGACCGCACTCGCTCGGGCTCGACAGAGGCCCGAATCCCCGTGAACTCCCACACGGCGCTCCAGAACGCCTCGGGGTGCTCGAGCGACCAGCGATACAGGTCGTCGTAGCCGGCGAGCGGGAGACCGGTGCGACGGGCCACCTCCGCCAGGAACCGGGCCATCTCGGTGCGGGAGACCCGGTCGGCGGAGGGCGACCACAGCGCGCTAGGCATCACCCGCGACGGCCTTGACGGCGCGGCGCACCATCACGAAGCTGCCGTTCGGCCCCGGGACCCCGCCCTGGACGAAGACGAGGTTGCGCTCGGGGTCTACCCGGGCAACCTTCAGGTTCTGCACGGTGACGCGCTCCGAGCCCATGTGGCCGGGCATCTTCTTGCCCTTGAGCGTCATGCCCGGAGTGAGCCGAGTACCGATCGAGCCACCATGGCGGAAGAACTCGTGGGTGCCGTGGGTGCGGATGAAGCCCCGGAAGTTGTATCGCTTCATGACGCCCGCGAAACCGCGGCCCTTGCTGCGCCCGGTGACGTCGACAGCGCCACCCTCGGTGAACACGTCGGCCACGGTGAGCTGCTTGCCGACCTCGGTATTCGCCACAGTGTCGGCCGATACCCGGACCTCCCGGACCTTCGCCATGGCGCCCTCGACGCCAGCGGCCCGGAAGTGGCCGAGCTCGGGCTTGGTGGCCCGGTTCGCCTTGCGCTCGCCGAAGCCGAGCTGCAGCGCGTTGTACCCATCCGGAGAGGACTCTGTCTTCACGCGGAGGACGGTACAGGGCCCCGCCTCGATCACCGTGACGGGCAGCACCATGCCATCCGGTGAGAAGATCTGGGTCATGCCGACCTTGCGGCCGATCAGGCCGAGGCTCTCGTTTGCCATGGTTCCTCCGCATTGGACGACCCGAGCGGGCCCTCGTACGGTGTGGCGGGTTGTGCTGTCAGAACGTGTACTTCAGGTACCCTGAAGGATAGATGCCGATATCGAACCCGGTGATGACCTGCAAGTCGACGTCGGCTCCGATCGAGAAGTGCGACAGCTTCGTGTAGTACTCGATGGTCGGCCCTGCCACGAGCACGATGAACATGCCTGCGTCGTGGAGCTCCGCGGGGTTACCGCCGCCGGACGCGGTGTTGCTCCCGATCTCTTCCTGGAGCCGCTCACGGTACGCGTTGGGCTCTACGAGCAGAGGGAAGAACATGGCGCCGCCCCCCCCGCGCACGCCGATGCCGAGCCGGCGGGTGATGTAGGTCGAGGCCTCGAGGGTGGCGATGGCCGACAGGGTGTGGATGTCGCCCTGCGACAAGGTCTGGTTGCGGACCTCGATGTCCCGGGGGCCGTTGAAGAGCCCCTGATTGAACTGGAACTCGAAGGCGGCGGAGAACCGCTCTCGGTCGACGAAGTCGGTGCCCACCCCGAGGCCCACGCCGAGAACGCCTGCGAAGAGCCCGGGACCGGTGCCCTCCGGTCCCCGTGTCTGCCCATGGGTGTTCAGCATGAAGGTCGACCCGACGTTTGCCTTCGCGTAGGCGCCGCGCTCGACCTCACGAACGACATCGGCCTCGAGGTCTCGGGCGGCCTGGCGGCCCGCGCCATCCTGGGCGAGCGCGGCGGGGGCGAGAGTCAACGCGATGGAGACGGCGGCGAACGTTCGCATGGGGTCCTCACAGAGCCCGATGATTAGCACACGCGGCGGAGATCGGACAGAGGCAGGGGCACGGGAGGCGTCAAGGGCCTGCCAAGACGCCGCGACCGCGCTCCCCGCCTCTGCCGGTGGCTCATCCGGGGGAGAACAGGAACGGGTACGACACGATGACGATCCCGCCGCCCTTCGGCTGGGGGAACTGCATGCGCATGAACCGGCCAACCAGACACTGCTCCACGCTGGGGTTGTTCATGGTGGAGGTCTTGGTGCTCGCCGAGGACACACTTCCGTCCTTCGCGATCGTGAACTTGATGACGATCTTGCCGGCCAGCGACGGATCCTTCGTGAGCTCGCGCTGGTAGCAGTACTTGATCTGGTTCATGTGCCGCTTGATGACCTCGTCGATCAGCGAGCGGTCGAGTGCACCGAGGATGATGGGGTCACCGCCGACCGAGCTGAGCCCGCCGGTGCTCTTCTTGCCGAAGTTCCCGCCGCCGGAGCCGAAGCCCGACTTCCCGGAGCCGATGCCCTTCGTACCAAGGCCACCCAGGCCCTCGGCCGAGCCACCCCCGCCGAGACCGGAGCCACGGGCGCCGAGGCCGCCAGCACCGAACTGCATGCCCTTTGCACCGATCAGGCCGCCGATGCCGCCGGTGAGGTTGGCATCGAGGCCGGAGCTGCCGAACATGCCGTCGAGGGCGCCTGCATCGCGCAAAGCCCCGAGAACGCCGGCGTTCTCGGCGACCTGTCGATCGAGCTCCTTCTTCTTGACCTCGACTTTGTTGCCCTTGGCCTTGTCCATCTTGGCCTTCTTCTTGCCGACCTTGCCCTCTTCCTTCTTCGCCTTGGCGCCCTCGCCGGCGTCGGGGTTCTGCTCGGGCTTCTTCTTCTCCTTCTTGATCTCGGGCTTCTCGAGCAGGAGCTCGACGAAGCGATCCGGAATCTCGGACATGTCGTTCTCGGGAGGCTTCGGCGAGAAGTACATCACCAAGCCGAACATGAGCCCGAGGAACGTCATGAAGGAGAGAATGGCGAGGAAGGGGTAGTCGGCTTCCTCCGAGTTGCGCTGGAGGAGCTTCTGGCCCTCGAACACCATGTGGGAGACGAAGACCACGCCGTCGATATCGACCACGAGGCGGAGGTCGTCGGTCATCGGGACTTCGTAGCCGCGGGCCGTCTTCGCCGCCTTGCCCGCGTTGACCAGCTCCTCGAGGGACATCCGGCGACCGCCGACCTCGGCGTGGCCCTTCCAGCTCTGGAGCACGTGAGCGGTGAACTCTTCGTTCTCGAGGCTGAACAGGGTGTGCTCGAGCCCCTGCAGGTGCTCGTCGGGCGCGTAGAAGTCGTCGCGCCAGTCGGAGTTCACCTCCGACCACATGGGCGGGGCGTAGGGCAGCACCATGTGCAGGCCCGTGGGGATCCAGCCCATGTCGATGCCGAGGAAGTGCCACTTCCACCCGACCGCCGAGCCGATGGTGACGTCGTGGCCCATGGTGCGGGAGAAGTGCTTGGTGTCGATCAGCACCTCGCCCCACACCTGATTGACCTCGAGCACCTTGGGCCGCTTGGTGTTGACGCCGAGGTCGCCCTGGGCCGAGCCGGACCGGAGGACGAAGTCCATGACCGGCTCCGTCGGCAGCTCGGGCTCCTCTTCCTCTTCCTCGACGTCCTGTGGAGTTATCAGCGGCGCTGCCGCGGGGGCCGCGGGCCGCGGGGCGGCCGGCCGAGGAGCCGCCGGCAGGGGCGCTGGCGCCTGCTCGCCGGCGGACGCTGCGCGGATGGTCACCCGGATGTGCAGATCGCCGATGGAGAAGACGTCGCCATCTTCCAGGGTGGCGTTCGAGACCTTGCTGCCGCGCAGCACGAGACCCGTGTCGCCGCCGAGATCGAGCAGGCTCACCGAGCCGTTGTCCTCGACGTTCACCACGGCGTGGAGGTCGGACAGCTGGGGATCGTCGACCGCGAGCAGGGCGGAGGCGCCCCGCCCGATGGTGATGCTCTGCTCTTGGAAGTCGACCTGCTTCACCAGCGTGGAGCCACGGAAGATCTCGAAGGTGAGGGTCGGGAGATTGCTAGGCATCTGGAAAGCTCCGTAAAAGGCTGGGGGGACGCCTACTTGACCTCATCCACCGACCGCTTCATCTCAGTGTTGAAGTTGGTGCGGAGCTTGATGAGCGGGTTGAAGTCAGCCTTGCGGCGGTCGAGGAGAAGCTGACCCTGCGGCTTCACGAGCTCGCCGGTGACGTCGAGTCCTTCGAAGTCGATGACCGTGCGCTCCTTGTACTTGACCTGCCGGTCGCCATCCTGGGCGAGAGCAGGGGAGGCCGCAGCCAGCAGCAAGGCAAGAGAAGCGAACAAGGTGGGGCGGGTCATGGGGATACCTCCGTGGCGTCCCAGCGTACTCCAGGTCGGAGCGCAGGGTATAGTGCTTTGGGATCAGGGTCCGAACAAGTTCGACAGGGTCAGGTTCGCGTCAACGTTCTCGTGGCCCATCCGACATCGGAGGGTCCAGGTGGTTCCTCGTCGTCGATGAGGGCGGCATCGGTGGAGCTTGGGTTTCGAGCCGTCGAGGCTCTCGCTCCCCGCAGTGGTAAGGACCGCAGGCTCGGCCGCGGGTTCGTCAAGGGTCGGTAAACGAGAATGGCCCGGGAACGATCCCGGGCCATGGTCGAGGCGGAGCCGCGGCAAGGGCAACGAGCCAGTCGCTACTCGTCGCCGGTCGCGTCGTCGCCTGTCGCGTCGTCCTCGGAAGCGGCCTCCTCGGGAGCGGCCTCCTCGGTTGTCTCCGTCTCCGAGGCCTCCTCCTCGCCGCCGCTCTCGGACTCGTCGGCCGGCGCTCCGCCCTCCGCTGGAGCGGCCGGTGCCGACGGCTCGCAGCCCTCGATCGCCGCGTCGACCGCAGGCACGTAGGCGTCCATGAGCTGCTGGATGTCCTGGGCGAGGTCGACGTCCTTCGCGTCGACCACCATCTGGGCCTGCTCGAGGATCATGCTGACCTCCTCGATCGAGCCGGGGTCGAGGCAGTCGCGGTAGGTCTCGAGCTTGTTGCCCGTCTCGACGATGAGGGCGCCCATGTTCTCGAGCAGCTCTTCGTTCCGGCGCTCACGCTCCTTCTCGAGGCGAATGCGCTCCGCCTCTTGGCGCTTGCGCTCCTCCTCCGCTTCCTGAGCGAGTCGCACCCGCTCCATCTGCGCGAACACCTGGTGGGTGGGCGAGACCTCCCCCGGGTGCGCGTCGATGTAGGCCTGCAGGTACCCCATGGCCTTCTTGAAGTCCTTGGTGTACTTCTCGTGCAGGGTGGCCGCGTTGAAGTAGGCCGCCTCGTAGCTCGGGTCCGCGGCGATGATCTCGTCGTAGATCTCGCCGGCGGCCTTGTACTCCTTGGTACCGCGCAGCGCGACGGCGTGGCCGAGCTTCGCGTCGAGGTTCCCGGAGCTGTCCTTCAGGGCATTCTGGAACGACGTGAGCGCGAGTGTGTAGTCGCCCGAGTTCAGAGCGGTGTACCCGAGGTTCATGTTGGCCTCGAAGTTCGTGGGGGCGATCTTCAGCGCCGTCTTGAACTTCTCGATGGCCGCGGGCTCGTCCCCCTGAATCAGGAAGGTCACACCCATGTTGTTGTAGACGCCCGGGTCGCTGTCGTTGAGCTCGAGCGCCTTCTCGGCGGTCAGCTGGCTCATGGAGTAGTTGCTCTGGGCGTAGTACATCGCCGAGAGGTTCCGGTACACGCTCGCGTTGTCGGGGTTGTACCGCAACACGCTCTGCGCCTCGGCCATGGCCTCGTCGGACTGGCCCGCCCGGACGTAGGCCGCGATCAGATCGTTTCGGGCTTCGAGGTCGTCGGGGTTGGACTCGGCGTGACCCTTGTAAAGGGTGACGGCCTCGGCGTGCTTGTCTTGCTCGCCGAGCACCCGGGCGAGCGAGAACAGCGCCGCCTGGTAGGTCTTGTCGGCCTCGTACGCCGCGCGGTAGTGCTCCTCGGCCTGCTCCAGGTTCCCGAGCTTCTCGGAGACCCAGCCGGCGTTGAAGCTCGCCCGGGGCCCCCCGCCGAGGTTGGCCGAGGCGTTGAACCGCTTGTAGGCGAGGGCGTAGTCGACGGCGCCCGTCTTGCGGTCGGGCGACTGCAGGGTGATCACGCCGGAGGCGAAGTTGGCGGCGGGGTTCGTCGCCAGCTGCTCCTCGCTGAACGTGTCGGTCTTCCCGCTCTTCGAGCAGGCGGCCAGGCCGAAGATCCCGGCCAGGGACAGGATGGTCAGAATCCGCATCGTGGTCTGCTACTCCGCCGGGGTGGTGGTGTCTTCGAGCCGCTCTTCGTAGCCGAACTGCTTGCTGCCCTTGGACGACGTCCACCGCGGGTCGAGCAGCTGCTCGGAGAGGCCGGGATAGTCGTCGGGCCGCAGCTCGCCGAGCCGGCGCGTCGCGTAGGCGGTGTTGTCGTTGTACAGCGTGAGCTCGAAGGACTTGTCGAGCGCCAGCTTGTAGGCGTTGACCGCCTTCTCTTCCTGAACGTAGGCCCGGTCCTCGATCTGCATGTTGTAGATCTCGAGCTGGTCCTCGGTCAGGTAGTACGGCGCGTCACCGGTGCGGAGCGTCCGGCCCATGTTCTCGTAGGCCTTGCCGAGCGCCACCAGCGAGGCGAGGCCCCACTCGCCGGCTCCGAGGTTGACCACCTCCGTGAACAGGGCCTCCACATCGACCAGTGCCTTCGCCTTCTTGCCGAGGCTGTCGACGAGCGCCTTGTCTTCGCGCTTCCGCGAGCCCTTGCCGATGCCGCGGATCTCGAGCTCCATGTAGGACTCGAGCTTGGGCTCGGCCTTCGTGTACATCATCTCGGCCACGAACTCGGTGTGGGGGCCCTTCTCGCCACCGCCCTCGGCGTACTTCTGGTAGAGCGCAATGGTCTCGTCGTAGACCTGGTTCCGGCGCCGGATATTGCCGAGCTCCTGCATCGCCAGCCCATAGTGCAGCCGCGCGAAGTAGGTGGCCTCGAGCGGCGCGCCCGCGGGCGGGTCCGAGTAGAAGTCCTGGTAGACGTTCGCCGCGTCTTCCCAGCGCTCGTTCTCCTCGTAGATCTTGCCCACGCGGAGCTTGATGTCGGGCACACGCGAGTCGTCCGGGTAGGCGGAGACGAACTGGTTGTAGTTGTCGATCGCCTTCTCCCACTCACCGAGTCCCTTCCGGAACACCGCGGCAGAGTAGATGGCGTCGCCGGCCTTGGACCTCATGTCCTCGACCTTGTCCTCGTAGGCGTCCTTCTCGGACCACTCGGGGAACAGGCTCCACAGCTTCTCGTAGTAGTGGGCGGCCTTGTCGTAGGCCGCGATGCGCTCGTAGTCGAAGCCGAGGAACCCGACCTGGTCGTAGTAGTACTTGGTCTTGTCGCCGAACTTCGGGTCCTCGACCAGGATGTGGCGCACCTCGACCGCGTCCTCGACGCGACCCGCCTGGTTGTAGTAGGCCGCGGCGTTGTTCAGGGCCTGAGCGGCCGTGTCGGCCTGCGGGAACTCCTCGTAGAATGCCACGAAGGAGTCCGCGGCCTTGCCGTGGTCCTTGTCCTTGTCGTACGTGACCTCGATGAGCTTGAAGGACGAGCGCTCGTAGATGTTGTAGGTGTCCTTCTTGAACGTCTTGCCGCCGAGCCCTTCCTGGTCGTAGAAGGCTTTCGCCGTGGTCTTGAGCGCGTCCCAGCTCTCCTTGACGACCAGCGCGTCGAGGATGAGCTGGGCTCCGTACTCGGCCTCACGTGACCGCGGGTCCATGGCGATGACGGCCTGGAACTGCCGCGCCGCCTGATCGAACTGGAACTTGTTGTAGAGCATGTAGGCGGACTTGTAGATCATGTCCTTGACCTTCTTGTCCGCCGGGTAGAGCTCCGCGTACTTCAGGCACGCATCCACGAAGCGCTGCTCCCACAGGGAGAGCTCCTCGGGCTTCGTGTCCTTCGTGATCTTGATCTTGGTGACCTTGCCGCTCGCGTCGGCGCCGCCCTCGCGCTTGATCTGCTCCTCGGCCGCGAACACGGCGGACTCGGCGCAGAAGCGGGAGTGCTTCCCCTTCGGGTCGAGGTCGACCACGATCATGTACTCGGTGTAGGCGCCCGCGTAGTCCTTCTGCTTGTACAGCAGCTCCCCGTACGCGTAGTGCACGTCGTAGGCGTGCTCGTTGTTCGGGAACAGCTCGATGTAGGTCTTGTACGCGTTGCGTGCCAGGTCGAAGAGCTTCTCGGCGTCGTCCAGGCGCCGGGTCTTCTCGTACTGGTTGCCGGTGTCGTGGTACTGAATCGCGATCTTGCGAAGCTGGCTCTCGATCGAGTTTTCGGCTTCCTTGAGCGTGTCCGGGTCGTCCTGGTTCGCCCGGGCCCAGGCGCTCTCCTTGCCGTAGTCGGTGCGGAGGCGGTTGATCTCCTCGAGCACCTTCTCGCGCTGACCCATCTTCTTGTACGCGTTGATGATCTCGACCTGGTACTCGGGGTTGTCCCGAGCGGTCGGCGCGTCGATGATCAGCCGCCGGTACATCTCGATGGCACGGTCGAACTTGCCCTGCTCGAAGAACGTCGAGGCCAGCTTCTTCAGGGTCGAGCGGATGAGATCGTCGCGGCCGAGCTTCGTGAAGTACTCGATTGCCTCGTTCATCGCGTCGGCATCGGCGAAGAACCGCACCAGGTCCTTGAGCGCCTCGTCCTGCAGCTGCAGGTTGCTCTGCGTCTGCTCGGTCTGCGACATCGAGTAGGAGACCACGGTCTTCATGGTCTCGATGGCCTTCTCGTAGTCCCCGACGTTGTAGTAGGACCAGCCGAGCTTGTACATCGCATAGCTGTACTTCGGGCTGTCGGTGAAGCTGGACGCGCGCTTGTACGCCTTGAGCGCACCGAATGCGTTGGCCTTCACGTTGAAGTAGTACTCGCCGATCTGCACATAGGCATCCGGCAGGAACTCGGACTGGGGGTACATCTTCACGAGCTGCTTGAAGGCGTCGGCCGCCTGCTCTTCGCGGCCGAGATCCTTGTAGGCGGAGCCGAGGTAGAAGGTGGCCTGGTCCGCTCGCGCGTAGCGGGGGTAGCTCTGCAGGATCGAGTTGTAGAGCTTGATCGACTTCTCCTGCCACTCCTGCGAGCCCCGGTTGTCGGGCTTCAGGAGCTCCGGGTTGCAGCTCTCGGAGTTGAAGCAGTCGTCGAAGACCTTGTCGAAGACCTCCATCTCCTTGAGATACAGGTACCGACCCTGCTGGAAGTACAGGTCGGCCAGGCGGAGCATCATCTCCGCCTTGGTCTCGTCCTGCACCCCGCGAGACAGCAGCGCCCGGAGCCGGTCGATCGACTCGAGCCGCTTCTGCTCGGCCAGCCGCTGGTACTCGCTCTGGAGGTCCACCGACTCCATCTTGCGGAGCTTGATGTCCTTGCCGGTGCGGGACTCGAGGTCGAACGCCTCGGGCTCTTCGTCGTCGGCAGCCATGGCCGGCATGGTCCCGCCGGCGACGGTGCCGGCGAGGATGAAGCCCATCGCGAGGGCACAGGCCCGGCGGATGAGGGAAGCGGAGCTCATGTGCGGTCTCCTGCGGTTCCTGATGCTGAGGTGCTGTACTGGGGCTACTGGCAGGCGCTGTTCTCGGTGTACCGGTAGTAGCCGAGCTCGTCCCGCCAGAACTCGCCGTTGAACGGCCAATAGATGATGTCCCGGTTGACGGCGAAGTCGATCCGCTGCTGGTCCCCTGCCTGCAGCTCGTTGATGTTCTGAGCCCGGAATTCGTATTCACTTCTCTGGGCGTCCACGACCTCGAAGCGGATGATCTCGGACTGCACCAGTAGCCCGGACAGCGCGTCGTTCTGGGCGCTCAGCTCCCGGAGGAGCTCCCGGCCGGCCTGCTTCTTGTACCGCTGGCGGTCTTCCTCGATCATGGTTCGCAGCGACTCGCCGATGCCGTTGCGGAAGGCGGTCGGCCGAAGCTCGATGCCCGCGATCTCCTCGTCCATCATCTCGAGGTGGTTCACGAGGGCCGCGAGCTGACGGTTTCGAAGCACGCGCCCGAACAGCGCCTGCGACAGCGCGGACTCCTCGTGCTCTGCCTCGAAGTAGGACTCGTAGGCCTGATCCCAGATGGTGCGTTCCTTGCCGTACTTCTCGAGAAACGCTTCGAGCTCGGCCTGCATGGGCTTGTGGTCTCGCTCGAACTCGCGGAGCAGCCGCTCGACCTCGCTGTACTCGCAGAAGTTGAAGAAGGTCAGCGCGCGAAGGATCGTGACCTCGGGAATGAACTCCCGCTTCGAGAAGTAGGGGCTGTCGACCGTCAGCAGGAGGCCGAGCGTGTGGTTCAGGTCGGCCTTCCAGAAGTTGGTCCAGGCTCGCTCGAACAGGCTCGTGGGCCAGTACGAGGAGTCCCGCTCGACCATCGAGTAGTAGGTGTCGGCATTCTCGAAGCGCTCGAGCCCGAAGTAGATCCGCGCGATGTTGATGTACGCGAGATCCTTGAGGTCCTCGACCTCTCGCAGGGCCCGGTCCCCCCCGAGGCTGTCGGGGTTGGTCGAGATGACCTCGCGGAAGGCCATGACGGAGCTGCGGAGCTTGCCTCGCTCCTGGTTGATCACGCCCTCGTGGTACTTCGCGCGGAGGTACAGCGGGGACTTCTCGGAGACCTGCCCGAAGTGCTCGAGGGCGCCCGAGAGGTCGTCACTGATGTAGTGACGCCGACCGAGCAGGTAGTACAGCCGGTTGCGGGCCTGACGCGGGAATGCCTCGGGCGGGATCTTCGCCACCACGCGCAGCAACTCGTAGTTGTTGCCGGTCAGGTTCGCGATGGCGTCCAGCCGGGGCAGCGCGTACTTGAAGTAGGGATTGCTCGGGCCCTTGCGCACGACCTCGAAGAAGTAGTGCTGGGCCGAGTGGTACATCTCGAGGTCGAACAGCGACTTGCCCAGGTAGTACAGCAGCGTGGTCTCGTGCTTCGGGAAGATCCCGTCGCGCAGCAGACGGTGGAGCTCCTGGGCGGCCGTGGCCGGCTTGTTCGCCCGGTACGCCTCGATGGCCTCCTCGATCGCGGGCGGGCGGTCCCCCTCGTCTGGCTCGGGCTCGTCTGCGTCGGTGCCGATCTTCGAGAAGTCGATGATCTCGTCGGAGAGCTGCTCCTCCTCGTCTTCTTCGTCGAGCTCGGCGGGCGCCGAGGACGGCTGTGGCGCAGGCCGCGACGCCGCGGTGGAGGCATTGGCCTTGCGACGTGCCGCCTCGAGGACCGCCGCGGGCGCGTTGCGGGACTCCAGGCACTGCACGTCGGCTGCGCTCAGCGACCCCGCGTTCCGCACCGTGTCGGCCACGATGTCGGCGGGGATGTTGAGGGTCACCATGTTCATGACTTCTTCGCAGTTCAGGGCGAACGCGGTGGCGGGCAGACCCATGAGCCCGCTCACGACGAAGGACCGTACGAAGGTGGGCAGCCAACGCATTACTTCATTCCAGGGAAGAAGAGGGAAGCGCTCGCGAGGAGCGTGAAGTTGTTCTTCATCTCGAGGTTCGTGGACTCGAGGACCTCGATGTAGGACACGCCGCGCCCCTCGAAGCGGACGGCGAACGCCTCGGTGAAGATCACGCGGACACCTGCGCCGAAGTTGAGCGTGGGGTGGAACTGGAACTGGGTCTCGTTGAAGTCCTCGTCCGAGTCCTCGGCGCCGAACGCCTGCGCGTCGTCGACCGTGTTGACCACCCCCATGCCGAAGGTGCCGAGTATGTCGAAGTTGATGATCCGGCCCTTGCCGACAGCGAGCTTGCCGTAGATCGGCGAGAACTGGAAGTTCGCGCTGACGATGGCCTGGATCTTCGAGATGTCGGGGCTGACCTGGTTGAACTCCACCAGCTGACGGGTGACCGGCTTCCAGTCCCCGTCCTGCAGATCGGGACTGTACGTCCCGCTGAGCTCGACGCCCATGACCTCGGTGATGTGGTAGCCGAGCGACAGACCGAAGAGGTACCGGTTGATGAACGGGTCGTTGCTCACGAACCCGATGTGAGGCGCGATCTCGTAGCGCCCGATCTTCATGAACCGCTTGCGCTGCAGGGTCTGGATGACCCGCTTCCTGCGGGGGCCCTCGTCGGGCTCCTCCTCGGTCTGGTCAGGCTCCTCGAGCAGCGCTCGGCGCTCCTCTGCGGTGGAGGACTCGGACTCCGTCTCCCCGAAGATGTCATCCGGCAGATCCGGCGGGCTCTGGGCGAGCGCGGGCCCCGCGAGGAGCAACAGGCCGAGTTGGACGATGGTTGACGTGGTCTTGGACATGAGAACGCCAGGGAAGGGGGGAAACGGGATCAGAAGTTGTAGAGACGGGGCTTCATCTTCGGGAAGAAGAGCGCGACGCCCACGCCCGCGACCAAGTTGTTGTAGAGCCGCTGGTTGACCTCCGCGTCGGGGTCGTACCGCGGTGCATCGTCGACGTAGAAGGCCATCCGCAGGTCGAGCTTGATCGCGATGGTCTGGTTGACGAAGTAGTTCTGTCCCAGCCCCACGTAGGGCCCGACGAGCACCGACGAGATCGGCTCGTTCAGGCTCACGACGTCGTTTGGGTCGTTCGCCAGGTTCGAGTCGTCGTACGTCGCCGCGTAGTCGTTCTTCGACACCATGCCCACGCCGCCGAACAGGTAGAAGTCGAAGTTGAGCACGGTCTCGCCGACGAGGTTGATCTTGCCGTAGACCGGAGCCCACGCAACCCCGAGGGACGCGCCGAGGACTACCTTGTCGAGCGGCTGTCGGAAGTCTTCGCTCCCGCAGTTGGCGGTCGCGTTGGGCTGGTTGCAGGCGCTCTGGTCCTGCGCGCGCTGGAGCAGGATGGAGGTGAGGTCCTTCAGGTCGTTCTCCTCCAGGTCGGGGGAGTACTGCACGTTGACCTGAACGCTCCATGCCTCCGAGAAGTGGTAGCCGAGGGTGGCGGCCCCCACGAAGCGGCGCGCAAAGGGGTTGTTCGGCACGTAGCCGAACATCGGGCTGATCTCGAGGCGCCCCTCCTTCCGGAAGAAGCGGTTCTCGACGGCCGGGCGAGGCGCTCGCCCTTCCTTGAAGGCCTCGACCGCTTCGAGACCTGGACTCTGGGCCGACGCCGACGACGGGGTCCAGGCCAGGCCGAGCAGTGCGGCCGCAGCCACGGGAAGCCAGGTTGCCTGGGAGAGTAGGCTCTGAGTTATCGGTGGGTTCATCCAGGTATCTCCGGTGCTACCGGGGTTCCCGCCCCCCGGGTTTCAGCCGCGAGACCATAGCATGGAGGACCCGGAACAGCCCCTCCGAACAGCGTCCGCGGCGCACGACCGCTCTCCGTATGGAGGGAAGCGGGTCGCTCCCCAGAAACCGGCTCTCATTGTCAACTCTTTGTCACCGGGCCCCTCACAGCGGTTCCGAGAAATCAGCCCGAATTCGCAGTACGCCGATGTGTGAGGCTCAAGGCGAGCGAAGGCGCACGCCGCTCACGGGCGAACGTCCCCCTCGGGGTTCCTTCGGATCACCAGGGCCGACGCGGACCTCGCTCCGCTCAGGGCTCGTCGGTGACGACCCAGTCCTGACGCCACCAGGACATCCCGCCGCGGCGGTCGCGCACCACGGCGAACCAGGTTCCCTCCGTGCCCACCTCGTCGGGGGCCTCCCAGCTGGCGTCCAGGAACGGCCACAGCCCGAGCGACTCCACCAGCACGCCGCCGGTGGTGAACCAGCTCACGTAGGGCTCCTCGACGCGCTCCTCGACCTCGCCGTCGGAGTTCAGGAACTCGTAGGTCTCGATTCCTCCGGGGTCTGCCAGGAACAGCGCCAGGTCGTACTGCTGACCTGGCTCGACCAGGACGGTCTCCACTTCATCGGGAAGACGCGTCTCGTCGACGGCGAAGCCGTCGAGCCGCGGGTTGTTGTTCGGTGTGGAGGCCTCGCTCACCACGAGCCGCTTGAACCCTGCTTCCACCTCGTTGAAGTCGATGTCGGTGGTCGACGAGTCGAGCTGCTCGAGTGGGAAGGCGGTCAGCTGCACGGTCACGTTGAGCCCCTCCAGCTTCGCCGCCTCGTCCAGCCCGTCCAGCAGGTCGGGGGGCGCAGTGTACTCGGGCGCGGCCTCGCCGGGGATGCCGAGCTGGAACCCGATGAACCCGAGCTCCTCGAGTTGCTCGGGGTCGGGATCCTCGAGATCCAGGCCCTCGAGCTCGGCCGTCGCGCAGCCCGTGCCGCCGTCCGGACAGGCGAGCCACAAACGGACGAGCTGCTCCTCCTCCCCGGGAGGACCCACGAGCAGCGCCTCGAAGGACGCTCGCTGGCCGGGCGCGATCTCGGCAGGCTCCGCGCGGATGCCGAGGATCCGCGTGCGGCTCACCAACCAGCTCTGCTCGAGCTCGGACGGCCGGGTGTACTTGTTGCCGTTGATCACGCAGCCGCCGGTCGCGACCAGCAGGAGCAGGGAGAGCGGAGCGGACGGGGTCGTCACGGGAAGAACCTCGCCTCGATGCCGATGTTCGGGATGAAGGGCAGGCCGCGGACGAACGCGGCCTCGGTGAAGTCGTAGTTGTAGACGGTGAACTCGGGGTTCACCCCGCGAACCGTGTTCAGCAGGTCGATGTAGGTCTCGAGCTGCCACTTGCGGAACGTCCACAGCTTGTCGAACCGCAGGCTGGTCTGGAAGAACGGCGCCAGGCGGTCGTTGTTGACCTGCCCCACGCGGAACCCGGAGTAGCTGTCGGTGTCGGCGTCGTAGATGCCGGCGTTGAAGACCGACGAGGGGTTGCCGGTGACGTACTGGACCTGCGCGGAGATGCCGAAGTCCCGCGGCAGGTCGTAGCCCGCCTGTGCGCTGAAGATGTGCGTCTGGTCGAAGTCGAAGGCGTACCAGCAGGGGCCCGTGCCGAAGAACCGGTCCTCGGGGCCGCTGCCCTCCTCGACGCACTCGAAAGGATCCCGGCGCGTGGCGCGCGACAGGGTGTAGCTCACCCAGCCGAAGAACCGGCCCACGGGGTCGTGGCGAGCCATCACCTCGATGCCGTACGCCCGGCCGTCGCCACCGTTGATGAACGGGTTCGTGCCGAATCCGGCGAATCCCGCCTGGTCGAAAACGATGAGGTTGTCCATCCGGCGGTAGAACACATCGACGTCGTACTGGATGGCGGGGCCGAGGCGCTGCTCCCAGCCTACGGTCGTGGACCAGCTCCGCTCGGCGCCCACCGTGCTCTGGGTGCCGATCCCGAGGGCCTCCTGGGGCTGCGGAGGCTGATGGTAGAGGCCGGTCGCGGCCTTCAGCGTGAGCAGGTCGTTGTCGAAGACCTTGAATCGCGTGAGGATTCGTGGGTCGACGCTGTTCACCCACCCCTCCTGGTTCGGCAGGCCACCGTTCACGCTGCCGTCGACAGTGAAGTAGGTCGTGTTGAGCCGGATTCCAGGGCTGACGAGCCAGCGGTCGGACCCGCCGAATGGCCGCAGGTCCACCCGGAGGAACGGATCGGGGCTGATGTAGGCGCCGGAGCCCCCGAAGCCCGCTGGCTCCCGCTCGGCGAGCGGATCGTCGGCGACGTCGAAGCTGAACGGCGACCGAAGGTCGAAGTCGTTGAAGCCCACGAGGAAGTCCACGCCGGGAGTGACCTCGAGCACGGGGTGGGGCCGCCACGAGAGCTCGGCGCGAACCTGCGGGAGGACCTGCCGGGTGGTGATGTTGAAGTCCTGCCCGAGCGCCGTGACGATGGTGTCGACCCCGACGCTGGGAACGAACTCGAAGTCGAGCGTGTCGCCCCAGGACTTCGCGTAGCGCCCGATGATGCGGTGGGACGTGTAGCGGACCTCGAGGTCGCCCTGGGTGTCCTGGTCAGAGCCCTGAGCCACGTCGTCGGGCGTCTCGACGCGCAGTCGGTCGTCCGACCCGTACAGAAAGACCGAGGCCTCCTGGTCGTTGTCGAGCATGGGAGCCCACTTCGCCTGGTAGTCCCAGTAGCGGGGCCGCAGCGTGAAGCCGGTGTTGCCGAGGAACAGCGGAATGAGCAGGTCGATGTAGGAGCGACGGGCGCCGATGGCGATGCCGTGCTTCTTGTTCTTGCCGACCCGACCCTCGAAGTAGACCTGGGAGTCGAGCACGTCGGTGCCCCAGATGATCTTGGGGGTCTCGTCGAACTCCCGCTGGGTGTTGACGTTGATCGTGCCGCCCATGGTGCGGCCGTACTTCACGTTGTAGCCGCCGGGCAGGTAGTCGACGGACTCGATGAGGTCGGGCGAGAGGATCGAGGTCGTGCCTGTCAGGTGGTAGATGATGGGCACGCGGATGCCGTCGACGTAGACGCCGGAGTCCTCTGGGTCTGCGCCGCGGATGACGAGCAGGCCGGTGCCGAACGGGGTGCGGGCCGCACCGGGGAGCGTCTGGATGACCTTCAGCGGATCGCCGAAGGTGCCGGGCACGCGGCGCACCTCCTCGATGGTGATGGTGCGGCGCGTGACCTCGTCGCGGTCGCGGCTGTACCGGCCCACGATCTCGTTGTCGCGGTAGGCCTCGGCGCGCATCCACAGGCGGGCGACCGTGACCTCGCCCTCTGCAACCTCGATGGGCTGCTCGGTGGTCACGTGCCCGACGTGGAGTAGCCGCAGCGTGACCTCGCCGAGTGGCACCCCGCGCAGCGCGAACGACCCGTCCTCACCGGTCTCGGCGACGAGCTCGGTGCCGTCGATCACGACCTGGGCACCCGCGATCGGGTCCCGGGTGGCCATCTCGAGGACCACTCCCTCCACGTTGACAGGCTCGATGACCTCCTCTGGCTCCTCGGGCCGGAGCTCGAAGCCGTAGTCGAAGTCGAAGACGACGGGGATCGGACCCTCGCCGGTCCGCGCCGGGGCGAACGTCATCTGCAGGACCGCGTCGACCGCTGCTTCGTCGAAGCCGTAGCCAGCCGGCTCGACGACCTCGACCGAGTCCACCTCGCCCTCCGCAGTAAGCTCGATGCGAAGCTTCACGACCGCCTCGAGGCCCTGCTCGACAGCTTCCGGGGGGTAGTCCGCCTCGACGTACTCGACGATCGAGGGCCCCTCCACCACTGGAAGGGACTCTGGGGCCTGCTCCTCGGCGGAGGTCCCCTGAGGAGGGGCCTCTTGAGCCCAGCCCAGCACGCAGCATGTCCACCACAGGATCATCAGTCCACCGTCCGCTCGAATCGGCAGGAGTAGGGGATGCCCTTGACCACGACGAGCTCATCGCCGCGCTGACCGGGCTTCCAGCGGGTGCGGCGGGTGGCCGCGAGACACGCCGCGTCGGCGTCGGGGTGCAGACTCCCGACGACCTCGAGATCCTGCACTTTGCCGTCGGTGCCGACGGTCAACAGCAGCTCCACCCGGCCCTGGACCTCGGCGTCGATGACGGACTGGGGCACGTCGAGCGCGGGCTTGTAGCGGATCTTCGGCGCCTTGGTGGCCGCGGCGAAGGGTACGATGGTCGACTCCGAGGCCTCGTCGAGGCCCATGGTCTCGTCGG
>CAYMSU010000011.1:0-32360 GCA_964393165.1 uncultured Enterobacteriaceae bacterium | reverse complement strand
GTCGTCGGCGTAGCGGAACACGTCGCCGGCGAGCGCGACCGCGCCGAGCCCGGCCGCGCCCTTCGCGGCGGTGGCCCCCGCCTTCGCGCCGGTGGCTCCGGCCTTCGCGCCCGCCTTCGCCGCGGTCTTGGCGCCGGCCGACCCCGCCTTCGAGCCCGCCTTCACCGCCGCCCGGAGCAGCGAGCCGATCCCCGCCTGCGCGGGCGCCGCCCCGACCAGGCCGGCCGCCACCATCACGCCCACGAGCCACCGCACGATGCCGCCTCCTCGCCAGGCCCCGACTGTACTACGAGTCGGCGGCGGGCACGGGCCACGCGAAGACGTCGGACGCCCCCACCAGCTCGAGGTCGACCAGCTCGGGCACGAGGAGCTGGACCTCCCAGCGGACCCGCACCCCGTGCGCGGGGTCCGCGTGTTGGGGCGGCAGGAGGTGGGCGAACACCTCGTCGAACGCCACCGGGCCGTCGAACACCTCGTGGACCGGCGCGTTCGCGCGCCACCGGGCGACGGTCTGGTCGAACAGCACCACGGCGCCGAACGGCTCCTCGAACGACACGGTGCGCACGTCGGTGCCCGACCCCCTGCGGTACTGGCCGCACTCGAGGTTGCAGGCGACGATCCGCAGGCGGGGGCGCTCGAGGTCGACGAAGGGAGCGCCCTTCACGACCTCACCGATCGCGGGCGCGTCTCCCGGCCGAACCACGCCGACGTCGGCGAGCCGAAGGTCGGCGTACTCCCGGAACAGACGCTTGAACCACTTGTAGAGCCCGGTGCCCCCGTCCACTTCGGCCGCCGACAGCGTGTACGTGCCGCCGACCAGGCCCACCACCAGCGCCAGGAAGGCGAGGCAGCCGTCGGCGTTGAAGACCGCAGAGATCCCCAGGACGCTGACCAGCACCGAGTACGCGGCTCCCGCGCCGAGGATGCTCCGCTGCAGCGACGGGTCGAGCGCGCGGAGGTTGGCGGCGATCTGAAACGCGTCCTTGGGCTCGACGAGCTCGGCGTCGACCTGGCTCGGGGCCCCCCGGTGGGCCGGCAGCTCGAGCCTCACGCGCGCGACGTCCTCGTCGCGGCTGAACCAGCCGTTGCGCTCGCGCCTCACGGCGGCCCAGACCTCCACGCGGACCTTCTCGCCTTCATACTCGTAGAGCAGGCGCTCGGGGAGCTCGAGGCTGGTGATGATCCCCGCGGGATCCATCTCGACGTAGGAGGCCGCGAGCACGCTCTCGCCGTGCACGGGGCGGTCGTCGACGACGTGGACCACCCGCTCGACGAGCACCATGACCCGCTGCCCGGTCACCCGCGGGTCCGCCCCCTCGACGATCAAGTCGACGTGGTCGGGAGGGGTCAGCGCGGCGACGAGAGTGAGGCTCACCCCCGGACCATCGTCTGAGCGGGGCGCCGCTTCAAGGGATCCTGCGGCTGGACGGCGCGGGACCCCGCGAACTACCCCTCACTCCTCGCTTCATCCCAGGACGGATCCCGATGCGCATGTCCCGTCTGCTCGGTCGCCAGGTCAAGGAGGTCCCGAAAGAGGCCCAGACCCCGAGCCACGTCTTCCTCCTCCGGGGCGGCTACGTGCGGCCGGTCTCGACCGGGATCTACAGCCTGCTGCCCCTGGGCCGGCGGGTCACGGCGAAGATCGAGGCGATCCTGCGCGAGGAGATGAGCGCGGTCGATGGGCAGGAGGTGCTCATGCCGGTGGTGCTCCCGCGCGAGCTGTGGGAGGAGTCGGGCCGCTACGACGGCGTGGGCCCGGAGCTGCTGCGCTTCGCCGATCGCAACGGCAAGGACCTGGTGCTGGGGATGACCCACGAGGAAGCGGTGATGCACCTCACGCGCACCGAGCTCACGTCGTGGCGCCAGCTGCCGGTGATGGTCTACCAGATCCAGACCAAGTACCGCGACGAGGCCCGGCCGCGGGCGGGGCTGATCCGCGTGCGCGAGTTCACGATGAAGGACGGCTACAGCTTCCACGCGTCACAAGCGGATCTCGACGCGTACTACGACCGTGTGCACGCCGCCTACGAGCGCATCTTCGCGCGGATCGGGATGCCCCGGGTGCTCTCGATCGAGTCGGACACGGGCATGATGGGCGGGAGCAAGGCGCACGAGTTCATGGCACTGTCCGACCACGGCGAGGACACGCTGTTCGTGAACGAGGCGGGCACCTACCGGGCGAACCGGGAGGTGGCGACCAGCGGGCGGACCTACGCGCGGGGCGAGCCGGCGCCGCTCACCCGGGTGGACACCCCCGGCACGCAGACGATCGAGGAGGTGGCGGGGTTGCTCGGCGTGACCCCGGCACAGACGGCGAAGGCCGTGTTCTACGTCCACGCCGACACCCGCCTGGTGTTCGCGGTGGTCCGCGGGGATCTGGAGGTCAACGAGGCGAAGCTGAAGCGTGCGGTCGGCAGCCCCACGCTGGAGCCGGCGCCGCCGGAGCTCATCCGCTCGGTGGGCGCCGAGCCCGGCTACGCCTCGCCGGTGGGCGTGGATCCGCAGGCCGCGCACGTCGTGCTCGACCCGTCGGTGGCCGGGTCGAACAACCTGGTCGTGGGCGCCAACGAGCGCGATGCCCACCTCACGGGCTTCGACCCGCAGCGCGACGTCGACCTCGACGCGCTCACGGTCGCCGACATCGTGAGCGTGCGCGAGGGGGATCCGTGCCCGCTGACCGGCACGCCGCTGCGCATGGCGCGGGGCATCGAGGTGGGGAACATCTTCCAGCTCGGCACCAAGTACTCGGCGGCGATGGGCGGCGCGTTCCTCGACGAGCACGGCAAGAGCCGGCCCTACGTGATGGGCTGCTACGGCATCGGCGTGGGACGGGCGATGGCCTCGGTCATCGAGCAGGCCCACGACGATCGCGGCCCGATCTGGCCGATGTCGATCGCGCCGTTCGAGGTGCACCTGGTCGCGCTCAACTACAACAAGGCGCCGGTGCGGGAGCTGGCCGACCAGATCTACGAGGAGCTACGCGCCGCGGGCGTAGACGTGCTGCTCGACGACCGGAACAAGGGCGCGGGGTTCGCGTTCGCCGACGCCGACCTGCTCGGCGTGCCGTTTCGGGCGGTGGTGTCCTCGCGCGCGGTCAGCGCGGGGGAGGCGGAGCTCAAGCGGCGCGACGGCTCGCTCGACGAGCGCGTGCCGCTCGAGGGCGTGGTCGCGCGGGTCACCGCGCTGGTGGCGGAGGCTCGCGCCGCGGCTCAGCTCGAGGTGCAGGTGAGCGCGTAGTCCTGCGCGTCCTCGCCGAGACCCGCGGGCTGCTCGACGAGGGGCTCGCAGTCCTTCGCGGTGATCAGGAGGGGCCGGAGCTCGCACTGGCCGGGGGCGGGCCGACACATCCGCACCACGAGCGTGAACGCGCCGTCGGCGCCGCTCTTCGTGGAAGAGCACACCAGGTCGTCGTCGTCGGCCTCGCAGCGGTTTCCGCTCTCGCACGAGGTGATCTCCGCGCCGGCGACCGGCTCACCGTCAGCGTCGACCACGCGGCCGGTCACCTCTCGGGTGAAGGTGCACTCTCCGCAGCCCGGGCCGAGCAGCACGAGCCCGAGCCCCGCGAGGAGCGTGAGCCAGGGGATCCGATGGGCGAACATGGGGAACCTCCTCTCAGCCATAGCGGCGAGCATGGGCCCGCAGGGTACCCTTGGTCGCGTCGAGCGCGGCCGAGATGCGGGCCGGGATCGGGGCGCCTTGGTTTCGCTCCGCGGTGAGCACGCCGATGTGGGCGGTGCAGAGGTTCTGCACCTCGGACCAGTCCGCGATCAGCCCCTCGGCCCACTGCCGGAAGTCCTCGGCGGCGCCCGGACGGGGCTCGAGCGCCTGGGACAGCGTGGGGTGGAAGCGCAGCACGTCGGTGGCCCCGAACACGCGCGCGAGCTTGGGCAGCCGCACGTAGACCAGCGTGTCGTCGACGTGGAGCGTCTGCGAGGCGCGGTGCAGCGCGAGCACCGACGAGAAGTGGACCTGCTCGTTGGCCGAGATGAGGTCGACGCCGGCAGGGACGGAGAACGCCAGGTCGTCGGCGAAGAGCTCGTGCAGCTCCTCTTCGTCGGTCCGCAGCGGCTCCCAGGGGACCTCGGGGGCCTTCGCCACGTGGCGCGCGGTGCCGTAGTGCTTGGCGCCGGGGAACGCACGGTGCATGGCCTCGACGTGCACGGTGTGGAACGGGTGGAGGTGGAGCACCGCCTCGACAGCCGCGCCATCGTCGGTGAGCGCCATGACCTCGCGCTCGACCTCGCCCGACAGGGTGTACCCGTCGAGAAACAGGAAGCGCCCGCTCGCGCGCCGCACGAGCGAGACGTGGGTGCCGATGTCGATCAGGCCCGCGATCTTGAAGGATCCTTGGATGTTCCAGAAGTCGGCGCCGATCTGCAGCATCTTCACGGGTGACTGGCCCTCCGCTGCTCCCGGGTAACGCGCCTTCCGAGGATCGCGCGCCTGCGACCTGCGGGGAGAGGGCCGCTGCGATACGCTAGGCGGGCAGTCTTGGAGGACTCGTGCGGCGTACTGCGCTCATCCTGGGAATGGCGGCCCTGACGGCCGGTTGCTCGGTCGACTTCGACACGAGCACCACCGGCTCCTTCACCATCGACCTCGGCGACTTCAACAACCAGTGCGAGCTCGACACCACGGTCTACGAGGTCGAGCAGGCCGGCAAGACCGTGCCCGCGGAGTGCTCGGTCACCCACAGCCCGCTCGCGACCGATGCGTCCATCTGCGAGATCTCCGCGATCTGCACCGGGCTCAACCTGGTCGACACGGCCGAGATCAACGACCAGATCGACGACGCGACCGACGGCAACGACCGGGTGCGCGCGCGGATCATCTCCATGAGGGTGAACCTCACGGGGGCCGAGCTCAGCGTGGAGCGGCCCGACATCAGCCGATTCGACCTCGGCATGGACTCGCTCAAGGATGAAGAGCGGCTGGACATCTTCGACATCACCCTGGCCGACGTGGAGCGGCTCGAGGGCGGCGACGTCGTCGAGGTGTTCGAGGGCGACGAGGACAGCCCGTTCATCACGCAGATCAACGACTCGATCGAGGACGGCGAGGAGCTCCCCGTGGAGGGCGCCACCACCATCCAGGTCCCCCTGGCGGCGGTGCAGAAGACCTTCGTGGGCGAGGACGTGACCGCCACCATCGACTACGCGGTGGACGCCACCGGTCGCGGCAGCCTGTGCCTGCTCGGGTGCGGCGGCGGCAGCGACGACGACGAGGGCTGAGCGCCCGCCACACCGAGTCGGGCCGCCTCCCGGAGGCCCGACATCATCGCTCCGTGCACCGTCGACGCTGCGAGGCCGGCGGTGTGCTCGCCCGCGAAGAGCACCCGGGGCCCCTCGGGCTCCGCGAGCCGATCCAGGTCCGCCCGGGTCGCGCCCACCGGGACGTAGCTGTAGGAGCCGCCGGCGAGCGGATCCTCGCGCCAGCGGGTGACCAGGGCGGCGTTCGGCAGCGGCACTCGCGAGCGGCCGAGCATGGCCGCCAGCTGCTCCAGGGTGCTCGCCACCAGCGCCTCGTCGGACATCGCCGACCAGGCCTGCCGCACGTACCGGCCTCCGGCGAGGGCGGCGAGCGTGGGCGCGCCCGCGTGGGCCGTGAAGTCGATGCACACCGGCGAGGCGCCGCTCACCGCCTCGTCGATCAGCGCGAACGCGCTGCCCTCGGCCTGCCAGAAGGGCTCGTCGAACTGGAGCACGACCTTCTCGAGGTTGGCCATGTCGAGCCGGCGCAGGGCCTGCTGGCGGGCGGCGGACAGATCCGGCACGAAGCGGAGCCCGCCCTTCTGGAGCACGCCGAGCGGCACCGTGACGATCACGTGGCTGCCCCGGAACGTCCCGCGCGGGGTCTGGACCTCGACGCCGCCCGCGTCGTGCACCACCTCGACGGCGCGGTGGCCCCGCCGCACGTCGAGCCCCTCGGCGAGCCTGCGGATCATCGCGGCGTAGCCGCCGCGAGGGATCCGATCGGCGCCCGGGAACGCCTCGTCGACCAGC
Organism: uncultured Enterobacteriaceae bacterium; assembly: GCA_964393165.1. GTDB lineage: Bacteria > Myxococcota_A > UBA796 > UBA796 > DRPG01. The sequence goes on along the minus strand of CAYMSU010000011.1, from coordinate 26,358 downwards.
GAACGCACGCTGATCCGGTCGACCGGGGCGGCGTAGTCGACCTCGATCATGAGGATCTCGGCGCCGAAGGTGTGCCGGCGGCGCGCCGCGCCGGTCCACCCCTCCTCGTCGAGCAGCCGCCGGATGGCCTGCTGGACGGACACGTCGCCGCCCGCGCTCAGCACCCCCGCCGCCTCGTGCAGCCGGTCGGCGAAGGCGCGGGCCTCGGCGAGCGCCTCGAGGCCCACCGTGTCGCCGTCGATGTCGCGCACGAGCAGGCGCGAGAGCTGGGGGGCGTCGTCATGGGCGAGCTGGTGGTGGTCGAGGAACCCGGTCACGGGGTTGCCCTCGGGCCCGTGGATCCATGCCGCGCCGAGGTCCACCGCCCCCTGGACGCCGCGCACCGGAGGGTCGTCGTCGGCCTGGGCCGTCCACACGCGGCCGCCGAGACGGTCGCGGGCCTCGAGCACGACGACCTCGAGGCCGGCGCGATGGAGCAGGCGCGCGGCGGTCAGCCCCGCCACGCCTGCGCCGACCACGATCACACGCTCCGGCGGAGGACCGAACAGAGCAAGATCACCGCGCTGCGACATCGCGTCACCGGGGGGCTCACCCGCCCGGTGCCTAAGCCGGTCAGGCTTTCCGCACCACCTTCACGAGGCGGCCGCCGACGCGCCGCTTCTTGAGGCGGCCGGCCTTGCGCAGGCGCTCCTTGGCCTTCTTGCGCTTGAGCGCGGCCTTGAGGCGGGCGGACTTGTTGCGACGACGGCTGAGCACGGGCTTCTCCCGACGGAGTGGTCCTACGAATCGCGAAGCGGTGCAGTAACCGAGCCCACGACGGATTCAAACCCGGGAGGCCCTGCGTCGATGAGGGACGTCCACCACCGGGTTCGGAAGCCGTCGAGTCATGGGCAGGACCTTCGCCATCGGCGACATTCACGGGGAGATCGGCCACCTCCAGGACCTGCTGGGTCGGATGGGCCCGTTCGAGCCCGACGACACGCTGGTCTTCCTCGGCGACTACCTCGACCGAGGGCCACACAGCCGCCAGGTGGTGGAGTTCCTGCGCTTCGAGGTGCCGAAGCTGGGTGCCAAGGTCGTGACCCTGCGCGGCAACCACGAGGACGGCTGGCTGCGCGTGCTCGACTCGGGCTGGGACGGCTTCGTGCTGCCACCGGGCAACGGCTGCCTGGCTTGTCTGCGCAGCTACACCGGAGGCCCCCCGCCCGCGCCGCGCGAGCAGCCCGGCACCGACGAGGAGTGGGCCCAGCTGATGACGGGCTCGTTCTTCCCCGACGACGTGAAGGCGTGGCTGCGGTCGCTGCCCTACTGGTACGAGGACGAGCACGCGATCTACGTGCACGCCGGGCTCCCGAAGAAGGAAGGAGGGTTCTGCCACCCCTCGGAGGTGGAGAAGCGCTCCGTGCTCCTGTGGACCCGCACGCTGGACTTCTTCCAGAACTACCGCGGCAAGACCTGCATCGTGGGACACACGGTCACCAGCCTCCTGCCGCCCGAGCTGTCCTGCTACGACCCCGAGAACCCCGAGGATCTGTGGGCTGGGGAGCAGGTCATCGCGCTCGACACGGGCTGCGGCAAGGGCGGGTTCCTGACCGCGCTCGAGCTCCCGGAGCTGTTCGTGTGGGAGTCTCGCGATCCGCTGCGTCACCAGACCCGAGGGCGTCAGATACCTTCTCCGGCATGAAGCTCGCACGGGTGGTGCAGACGAGCGAGGCGGTGACGTCGACGCGCTCGCGCAACGCGAAGACCGCGCAGCTCGCGGAGCTGCTCGCGGATGCCCCGCAGCCAACGCTGGAGGTCGTGGTGCCGTGGCTCGCGGGCGAGCTGCGGCAGGGCCGCATCGGCGTGGGGTACGCGGCACTCGGAGAGGTCCGGGGGACTCCGCCGGCGGCGTCGTCGTCGCTGACGGTCGAGGACGTAGACCACGGGGTCCAGGCGCTGGCCGGGATCGCGGGCGCGGGGTCGAAGGCCCGGCGACTGGCCGCCTTGCGCGAGCTGCTGTCTCGCGCCACGCGCGCGGAGCAGGCCTTCCTGGTGGCGCTGCTCGCGGGCGAGCTCCGCCAGGGCGCCCTCGCGGGCGTGATGGCGGAGGCCGTGGCCCAGGCCGCGGGGGTGCCTGCGGCCGAGGTCCGGCGGGCGGCGATGCTCACCGGCGACCTGGTGGGCCCGGCGCTGGCCGCGTTCACCGGCGGGGTGGGGGCGCTCGCCGCGTTTCGGCTCGAGGTGGGCCGGCCGGTCCAGCCGATGCTCGCCCAGACGGCCGAGGATCCGGCGGACGCCCTCGCGCGCCTCGCGGCCCCGCGGCTCGAGGCCAAGCTCGACGGTGCGCGGGTGCAGGTGCACAGGCAGGGGGATCGGGTGGAGGTGTTCAGCCGCCAGCTCCGGCCGGTGACCGCGGCGGTGCCCGAGGTGGTCGAGGCCGTGCTGGCGCTGCCCGTGGAGGAGGTGGTGCTCGACGGGGAGGTGCTCGCGTTGTCGGCCGACGGTCGGCCGCACCCGTTCCAGACCACGATGCGGCGCTTCGGTCGCAAGCTGGACGTGGCCCGGCTGCGGGCGTCGCTGCCGCTCACGCCGTTCTTCTTCGATCTGCTGCACGTAGACGGCCAGACGTGGGTCGATCGGCCGCTCGAGGAGCGCGCGGCGGTGTTCGACGCGCTGCTCTCGGAGGCGCTCCGGGTCCCGCGGCTGGACGAGCCCGACGCGGCGGGGGCGGAGGCGTTCCTGGGGCGCGTCCTCGACGCCGGTCACGAGGGGGTGATGGCGAAAGACGGGGGCTCTGCCTACGAGGCCGGCCACCGGGGGGCGGCCTGGCTGAAGATCAAGCCGGCGTGGACGCTGGACCTGGTGGTGCTGGCGGTGGAGTGGGGGAGCGGGCGGCGCAAGGGCTGGCTGTCGAACCTGCACCTCGGGGCCCGCGACGGCGAGGGCGGCTTCGTGATGCTCGGCAAGACGTTCAAGGGGCTGACGGACGAGCTGCTGGCCTGGCAGACGGAGCAGCTGCTGGCGCGCGAGGTCCGGCGCGACGGCCACGTGGTGTACGTGCGGCCGGAGCTGGTGGTGGAGATCGCGTTCAACGACGCCCAGGCGAGCCCCCGGTACCCTGGGGGGCTGGCGTTACGGCACGCCCGGGTGAAGCACTTCCGCCCCGACAAGGCCCCGAGCGAGGCGGACACGATCGCGACGGTGCGGGCGATCCACGAGGGGCGGGCTGCGAGGACGGGCTCCGGGAGGCCGCGAGCGTAGGGGCACGGGGTCCGTCTTCCCCGCTCACTCCGTCGGCACCACCGTCGGTCGCTCCAGCTGGCGCCGCCGCTGGCTCATCCGGCAGGGGAGCTCGACCACGAACGTCGTGCCCTTCCCCTCCTCGCTGTCGACCGAGACCTTGCCGTCGAGCCGCTCCGCGAGCAGCCGCACGATGGTGAGCCCCAGGCCGGTGCCCCCGTACCGCCGGGTGTGAGACGCGTCGGCCTGCACGAAGGCGTTGAACACCCGGCGCACCTGCTGGTCGCTCATCCCGATGCCGGTGTCCTCCACCACGAAGCGAACCCCCGCGCCGTGCAGCGTCCTCGTGGCCTCCGCCCGCAGCGTGACCTGCCCGTGCTCCGTGAACTTCGCCGCGTTCGACAGCAGGTTCAGCAGGATCTGCCGCAGCCGGGTGGGGTCGGACTCCAGCCGGTCGAGCGCGGGGTCGATGGCCACGACCAGGCGGTTGCCGTTGCTCTCGACCAGGGGCCGCGCGGCGTCCACGAGCTGCCCGACGAGCTGTTGCAGATCGAAGTCCTGGATGTCGAGCTCCAGGCGCCCCGCCTCCACCTTGCTCACGTCCAGGATGTCGCTGATCACGGCGAGCAGGTGCCGGGAGGAGCCCACGATCCGCTGCAGATCGCGCTGCCACTCCGCGCTCTGGGCTTCCTCGTACAGCATCTCGCCGTACCCGATGATCGCGTTGAGGGGGGTGCGCAGCTCGTGGCTCATGTTGGCGAGGAACAGGCTCTTGGCCCGGTTCGCGGCCTCGGCGGCCCGCCGCTGGGCCTCGGCCTCCCGCCGCGCCGCCATCAGCTCGACCTCGCGGGTTCGCTGCAGGTGGTACGCCCGCTCGAGCTTCGCGTTCCGATCCTCGATGTCCGTGGACTGGCGCTCGATCGCGTCGGCGAACCGCCCCGACGCCAGCCACAGCCCCGAGACCACGCTGAACAGCACCATCAGCGTGCTCCCCAGGAGGATCCGGAATGGCTGGATGCCCCTCAGGAAGTCCCGGTAGTCCACGAAGGTCGACAGCATCCCCACGGGGACGCCTCGGTGATCGCGGAGCGGCTCGTAGCGGATCACCCAGGTGCGCCCGATGGTGTCGGTGACGCCCCGGAACACGTGCCCCTCCTCGAGCACGTGCTGCCGGATGGCCTCGCTCGACCGGGTGCCCACGGCGAGCTGTTGGGAGCCGTGCTCCGTGGCCGTGGTCGAGATCCGGACGTCGTCGGCGAAGATGCTGGCGCCGAGGTGGGTGCTCCGCCGGAGGTCGTGGACGACGGGGTGCTCGGCGAGCGGGGTCTGTCCCGCCATCAGCCCCTCCGGGGTGCGCCGGACCTCGCCTAGCTGCTCGACGCGGGCCCGCAGGGCGGTCATCGCGACGTCGACCATGAGGAGCGAGTTCTCCTTGGCGCGGCGCGCGTACATGTGGTCTGCGGCGACGAACACGGTGAGCAGGGCCGCCGCGATCACCGCGATGTGCCATGCCTGGGGCCGCAGCGGTCGGGCCATGACGCTCATGGTTCCCTCAACGGGACCTACGAGCCAAGGTTGAGGTCAATGCAGGTCGGATCTGCTAATGGGCGCGTGAGGAGGCGCGGTGGAGCTGACGTGGGTGGCGGAGCCAACTCCGCTCTGGAACGCCGACAAGCGGCGTGTCGTGGGCGCGTGGCCGCGGTCCTTCCCGAGCTTGTGCCAGGCCGACGAGGGGGCCGTCCTGCCCGGCCGGTGGTGGCGTGCCGAGCGCGAAGGCGAGCAGGTCGTCGGCTATGCCTGGATGGACGTGACGTGGGGCGACGCCGAGGTCTGGATGGCCGTGGATCCGGCGGTCGAGGGCGAGGGGGTGGGCTCGTTCCTCCTCCGCCACCTCGTGGAGGAGTCGCGCCGCGCGGGGCTGCGCTACCTGTTCAATGCCATCCCGAAGGACCACCCCGAGCCCGCGCGCCTACGGGCGTGGCTCGAGAAGCGGGGGTTCGGCCTGTCGGGCGACGGGCTGCTCAAGCGGGCTGCTTGACGGCGCTCGCCGGCCGCTGCAGGCTGCGCAGCAGGGCGCGGACCGCGCGGCGCATCTCCCCCGCGTCGGCGAAGCGATCCTCGGGGTCCATCGCGCAGGCACAGCGCAGGAGGGGCTGGAGCACCTCGGGGAGCACGAGGAACGGGTCCTTGCTGCGCGTGTGCTCGTTGGCCGAGAGGTTGTGCATGGCCAGGCGCCGCGGGGTGCGGGCGGTCGCGAGGGCGAACAGGGTGGCCCCGAGGGCGTAGAGGTCGGACCGCGGGGTCACCGTGGTCGCGTCGAGGTGCTGCTCGGGAGCCATGTAGGCGCTCGTGCCGAGCGTGACGCCCGGTGAGGTGAGATCGCTGCACTCCTCCCGGACGATGCCGAAGTCGCCGATCTTGACGATGCCGCTGCGCATCAGCAGGATGTTGCCGGGCTTGACGTCGCGGTGCACCCAGCCCGTGTGGTGCACGACCTGCAGACCGGCGAGCACGCAGTCGGCGATGTGCAGGCACCACGACACCGGAAGCCCGTCGCGCTCCTTGGTGAGCGCGTGAGCGGTGCCGCGGTCCATCAGCTCCATCGTCATCCAGGTGAACTCGCCGTCCCGGCCGACGTGGTCGACGCGCACGATGTTCGGGTGGCGCAGCCGCTGCATGGCCTCCGCCTCCCGGAGGAACCGGGTCTCGACCTTGCTCCCGGCGAGCCGGGGGCGGAGCACCTTCGCGGCTACGTCCTGCCCGGTGGTGCGGTCGCGGACCCGGTAGACGGTGCCCACCCCGCCGTGGCCGATCACCTCGACGACCCGGTAGCGACCGTCGCCGAGGGTCTGGGGGGCGTCTACAGGCTCGTGGAGGTCGGTCACTGGTTGAAGCTATGGGGCTGGGGTCAAGCGGGGCGTTACACGCCGGATACCTCTACGGCTCCGGCGACTCGCGATTGAGCGAAAACTGTGAGCATCGCTCGCGCCCCCGCGAGGTGCCGCCACCGCTCCCGAACATCGCTCGCGTCGGCGTCCTCGGATACAGGGCCGGCTCGCAACCCGCCGGAGTGTGCGCATGGCCGAGAAGTATCTGACCGCGCCAGTTCCAAGCACGAAGATGCCGAAGGGGATTCCCTACATCATCGTGAACGAGCTGGCCGAGCGCTTCAGCTTCTACGGGATGCGGACCATCCTCGTCATCTTCATGACGCAGCACCTGATGGGCAGCTCCGGCGCGCTCGACGTCATGGGCGAGAACGAGGCGAAGAAGTGGTACCACGCGTTCGTCGCGGCGGTGTACCTGTTCCCCCTCGCCGGCGCGCTGATCAGCGACTGGGTGCTCGGCAAGTACCGCACCATCCTCATCCTCAGCGTCGTGTACTGTGCCGGCCACCTCTCGCTCGCGCTCGACGAGACGCGGATCGGGTTGTTCGTCGGCCTCGCCCTGATCGCCATCGGCTCGGGGGGCATCAAGCCCTGCGTGTCCGCGCATGTCGGCGACCAGTTCGGGAAGACGAACGCGCACATGCTCTCCCACGTGTTCGGCTGGTTCTACCTCTCGATCAACCTCGGGGCGGCCGTCAGCTCCCTGATGACGCCGATCTTGCTCGAGGCCTACGGGCCCGGCGTGGCCTTCGGCGTGCCCGGCGTGCTGATGGCGATCGCGACGGTCGCGTTCTGGATGGGTCGCCACGTCTTCGTGCACGTGCCCGCGAGCGGGCCCGGGTTCCTGCGCGAGGTCCTGACCGACGGGAGCCTCACCGGCATCGCCAAGCTCGTGCCCGTCTACCTCATGGTCACGATGTTCTGGGCGCTCTTCGATCAGACCGGCTCGTCCTGGGTGCTCCAGGCGCGCGACATGGATCGCTCGTTCCTCGGCATCGAGTTCCTGGAGAGCCAGATCCAGGCGATCAACCCGATCTTCATCCTGACCTTCGTGCCGCTGTTCAACTTCGTGGTCTACCCGTTCATGGGCCGGTTCTTCGAGGTCACCCCCCTTCGCAAGATGACGATCGGGATGTTCATCGCGACCTTGTCCTTCATGCCGATCGCGCTCGCCCAGGGCATGATCGACGCAGGGAGCACGCCGTCGATCGGCTGGCAGGTGCTCGCCTACGTCATCATCACGGCCGCCGAGGTGATGGTGAGCATCACCGGCCTCGAGCTGTCCTACACCGCGGCGCCCAACAAGGTGAAGAGCCTCGTGATGGCGCTGTGGCTGCTCACCGTGTTCCTCGGGAACTTCCTGGTGAGTGGGATCAACGCGGTGCTCGAGCTGCCGGGCATGTCCGAGACCCTGCAGGGGGCTGCCTACTACTGGTTGTTCGTCGGTCTGATGGGCGCCACGGCCGTCCTGTTCGCCGCGATCGCGGCGTTCACGAAGGTCCAGACCTACATCCAGGAGGAGGTCGACGAGGCCGAGCAGCGCAAGGTGATCCCCCCGGTGGACGAGCACGGCGAGGCCGCGGGATAGAGCGCAGGTCATGATCCTCACCGACCACACCTCCCACCGGCCCTGGCCGCTGCCGACCACGCCGTGGGTGATGCACCAGTCCTGGAACGACTTCCTGTTCCTGCACTGGGCCGTCGACCCGGCGGCGGTGAGGGGGCTGGTGCCGCCGCCCCTCGAGCTCGATCTGCACGAGGACACCTGCTACGTCGGCGTGATCCCGTTCCACATGTCCGACGTGAGGCCCCGGGGCACGGTCAACGTGCCGGGCCTGTCGGCGTTTCCCGAGCTCAACGTGCGGACCTACGTGCGCTACCAGGGCCGGCCAGGGGTGTACTTCCTGTCGCTCGACGCGCGGAACCGGATCGCGGTCGAGACGGCTCGGCGTACCTACCTTCTGCCCTACTACAAGGCCGACATGACGTGGTCGCGGGAGGGCGACACCCTGGCCTACCGGTCGGTGCGCACGGACTGGCGCGGCCCCGAGGCCCGCTGGGAGGGGCGGTACACCCCACGAGGCCCCTACTTCTTCGCGGCCCCGGGCTCGCGGGAGCACTGGCTGTCGGAGCGGTACTGCCTATTCACGGTGAGTGAGCGCGACGTGGTCCGCGCCACCGACATCCACCACCTCCCGTGGCCCCTGCGCGCGGTCGACGTGGCGATCGAGGCCAACACGATGGCATCGGCGCTTGGCCTGGAGCTCGAGGGCGCGCCGCTGGCGATGTACTCGCCCGGCGTGCACGTGGTGGTCTGGCCTCCGGCGGCGTAGGGCGGCCAGCCCCTCGACGTGCTCAGCTCACGGGCTCGGGACGGCCGCGGCGCACGACCGGATCCACCAGCGGGGCCTCCCAGGCCGCCCAGGGGCGCTTCGTGGCCGCCGGCACGCCCTCGAGGGCTCGCTTGAGGTCGGCGAACCGCCCCCCCGCGCGCCACCCACGGAACATCGCGTAGCCGGACTCGGGGCCGCCCTGCGCGAGCTCGTACTCGATCCAGGCCCACCGTGCGGACACCGGCCGCACCTCCGCCGCCTTGCCGAGGCCCTTCTTCAGCTGCTTGACGCGCCGCTCCACGGTCTTGATGCCCGCGAACGGCTGCCCGTCGAGCGGCGTCTGACGCTTGGCCACGAACGGCGCGACCCCCATCGCGAGCCGCGCCGGACGGCACGCCCGCGCCAGCTCCTTCGTGAACGCCACGAGCTCGTCGATGTCCGCGTCGGTCTCGCCGGGCACCCCGATCATCATGTAGACCTTGAACGTGGCGAACCCGAGCTTGCCCGCCTGCTCCGCGCAGGCCAGCAGGTGGGCCTCGCTCGTCGTCTTCTTCAGGCTCCGCCGGACGAGCTCGCTCGCGCCGTCGCTCGCCGTGGTGAGCGTGCGGGTGCCGCTGCGCCGGAGGATCCGGGCGATGTCGGGCTTGCGGGCGATCTGATCCGCGCGGAGCGAGCTCAGCGAGACGCGCCGGCCGCTCTGGACGATGCGCGCCATCAGGTCGGTCAGCTCCGGGTGGTCGCTGATCGCGGCGCCCACCAGCCCCACGGCCGGCGCCTCCTCCGGCACCAGCTCGAGGATGTGCTCCGGGGACACCAGTCGCATGCCCCCGTGGGTCGTGCGTCGCATCACGCAGAACGTGCACATGCGGTGGCACCCGCGCTCGCCCTCGACGAGGAACATGTTGGCGAGCTCGGCATCGGGGCACAGCCAGGAGGAGCGGGCGGGAAGGTGCCGGTCCGAGGCCTTGGCGGTGGGGGGCACCCGGGCACCGCTCCGCTCCGGAGCCCAGCCCCCCGGGAGCTGCTCGATCGCGTCGAGCCAGCCTTCGCGGGTCTCGCTGTCGAACCACGCGGCGACCCCTGGCACCGCCGTGTCCTCGGCCTCACCGAGGAGCGCGGCGTCGATGAAGTCCGCGAGGAACGCGGGGCTCGCCATCGAGATGGGCCCGCCCAGCAGGATCTGCGGGTCGTCAGGTCCCCGGCTGCGCCGCAACACGGGGACCCGCGACAGCTCGAGCGCGTCGAGCAGACCGAGGAGCTCCCCTTCGTACGCGAGGGAGACCCCCACCACGGGAAAGTCGCGCAGCGGCGTGCCCGTCTCGTAGGTGACGAGCGGGGTGTCGGCCTTGCGCCACGCGGCCACGTCGTCGGGCAGGAACGCGCGCTCTGCCGAGATGCCGCCCTCCCGCAGGAGCATGACGATCCGCTGGAAGCCCAGCGACGACATGCCCGCGCGGTACGGCGAGGGGTAGAGCATCGCGAGCCGCCGGGGGCCCCGGATGAAGGAGGGGCCACGCTCGGCCGAGCGCCGTCGCTCGATGGCCTCGACGAGGCCGCGGCGACCTATCGATCGAACTCGAGAAACAGGTACTCCGTGACGTCCGCGATCTCTTGCTCGCGGAGCGTATCCTCGAACGCGGGCATGTCGCCCCCGCCGAACCAGACCTGCTCGACGACGTCGCACCGGTCGAGCTGGGGGACGCGCTGGGTGAGCGCCGGCCCGGTGCCGCCCTCCCCGGCCGCACCGTGGCAGGTCCGGCAGCGGTTGCGGTAGACCACGCCACCCTCGAGCGTGGACGGGTCGAGCGCGAAGACGTCCTCGCAGGGACTCCCACACGCCGCGAGCACGCTCGTCACGAGCACCAGTCCGAGACCCCTCACGCAGCCCTCCATCGCGCTGACCGCGCCGCTCGCTCATAGCGCATGCGCGTTACGTGCGCCCGACGTCGGGAGGCCGCATGTCGCTCCTGCTCCTGCTTGCCGCGACAGCCACGGCCGGGGGCGCGCCACAGACGCTCACGTGGACCTTGTCGCACGAGGGAGCGAGCCTCGGGACCCGCACCCTGACGGTGCGGTTCCTCGGGAGCGAGAGCGAGTCCAACCGCGTGATCGAGGCCTTCACGGAGCTGCAGGGCCAGATCGGGGAGACCGAGCTGGCGTTTCGCCACCGGCTGACCGCCCACGTCGATGCCCGCGAGCCTGCCGCCTTCAACTCGGTCGTCGAAGACGACGGCGTGCAGCTCGAGGTCCAGGGGCGGTGGACCCCGTCGCACTGGGTCGTCACGACCACCGCGCGGGGCCGGTCGCGCGCCGTCGATCGGCCGTTGGCGAGCGTCGACTTCTCGACTGCGGATCTGCTGGACCCGTGGACCCGCCTGCCGCTCGCCCACTTCGACGAAGCAAAGATCTTGTCTGCAGTGAGCGGGGAGGTCCTGGCGGGACCGGTGGAGCGGCTCGGGGTGCGCGAGCTCACCTTCGGCGGCAAGGCGATCTGGGCGTCGGGCTACGCCTGGACAAGCCCCGAGGGTCGCGCCGAGTACTACTACTCGCCCGATGGCTTCCTCGTGCTCTTCCGGGTGCCGATGTTCGGGTATCAGATCGTGGGCACCCTGCGCGGGCGGCCTCCCGCCGGGGCCGACGACTTCGCGGTGAAGCCGTCGAAGCGGGGCGCCATCGAGGAGCGGCCGGTCCGCTGAGGAGGCGAGCATGCCAGAGGACGGGCTGACCCACTACGACGCGGACGGGAACGCCCGGATGGTGGAGGTCGGCGACAAGCCGGTGACGAAGCGGGAGGCGGTGGCCGAGGGGCGCATCACGCTCGGGCCCGCGGCGCTCGCCGCGGTCGTGGGCCGCCGGGCGGCGAAGGGCGACGTGCTCGCCACGGCGCAGCTCGCCGGCATCCAGGCAGCCAAGCGCACGAGCGACTGGATCCCCCTGTGCCATCCGCTACCCCTCACCGGCATCGACGTCTCGCTGACGGTCGACGAGGCGTCCTCGGCGGTCACCTGTCGGGCCACGGCGCGCACCGAGTGGCGCACGGGCGTCGAGATGGAGGCGCTGTGCGCGGTGAGCGGGGCGCTGCTCACGGTCTACGACATGCTCAAGGCCGTCGATCGGGGCCTCGAGATCGGCCCGATTCGGCTCGTGTCGAAGTCCGGAGGCCAGTCGGGCGAGTGGGCGCGCGGTTCGTCATGATAAGCCCGGCCTCGGGGACGGGAGTAGAGCGGATGCGAGCGCGAGCGCCGGTGCTGGCGGGGTGGCTGATGGGAGCGGGCTGCGCGGGTGGCGGCCCGGGCTGGGTGCAGGGCGACATCGAAGAAGATCCGCCCGCAGATCTGCGGGATGCCGGGATCTACTCGTGCGTGGCGGATCGCGAGCCCCTGGAGGGCTTCGTCGCCTACGAGCCGGCCTGGCCGTTGTGGAGCAGCGGCACCGACAAGGAGCGGCTGCTCTGGCTGCCCGAGGGCACCGAGGTAGACACCGCCGAGGCGGGGTGGGCCTTCCCGGTCGGCACCGTCATGGTCAAGACGTTCGTGCTCGACGAGGTTCCCCTCGAGACCCGGCTGTTGTACCGGCGCGCGTCGGGGTGGGACTACGCCGAGTACCTGTGGGACGCGAGCGGCCGGTCGGCCTCTCGCCTCGAGGGCAACTGGGTCTCCGAGTCGATCGAGGTCGAAGACGCGCAGGGCGCGTTCACGTACACCGTGCCGTCGCGCCTGGACTGCCGGTCGTGCCACGAGAACCAGGAGTCGCAGACCGGCTCCGCGGTGCTGGGGATCTCCCGGCACCAGCTGACCGACGCCCTGCTCGACGCGGTGCCCTTCACGCCGGAGGCCGCGCCGGCCGCCGTCGAGGGGCGCTTCCCCGAGGAGACTGCGGCGCTCGGCTACTTCGTCGGGAACTGCACCCACTGTCACGACGGGGGCACCGCCGAGAACTCGGCGTTCAGCCTGCTCCCGGGCGACGCGATCGCCACCACCGTCGAGCAGCTCGAGGACGAGGGCGTGGACTACCGGGTGGCGCCCGGCAATCCCGAGGGCAGCACGCTGTACCAGGTGTTCACGGGCGACGTGGCGAGCGCCGACGATGCGATGCCCCCCCTCGGGATCGATAGGCGAGACCCAGACGGCGCAGGCATCCTCCGCGCCTGGATCGAGGGGCTGTGATGGGCAACCTGCGGTGGATGGTGGCCTTCGGGCTGGTGGCGTGCAGCGGGGGCGAGCCCTACGAGGGGAACGGCCTCGCGCTCGCGTTCGAGGAGATCGAGCAGCCCGCGGATCTCGCGCTCGTGTCGGACCTCGAGTTCCTGCCGGGCTCCAACGACTTCCTGATGGTCGACGTGCGCGGGGGCTTCGCGCACATGCGGCTCGTGCCCGACGAGGACCGGGCCGAGGTCGTGATGCAGGGTGCGATCCCCGACGTCGCGGTGGGCGGGGTCGCCGGCCTCGTGGGGGTGGCCGTCGACCCCGACTTCGACGCCAACCGCTTCTTCTACGTCGGCATGACCGACACGCCGCACACGAACGTGGTCCGGCGCTACACGCTGGTCGATGGCGACGTGGAGGCCACCCTCGCGTCCGGCGTGGACATCTTCGGCCTGGGCGTCCCCGGCGTGTCGGGCTGGCCCCACAACGTGAGCGCCTTCGGGTTCGACGGCAGCGGCGCGATGTGGCTGTTCTCGGGCGACAAGACGGACTCCGAGGCGGCCCAGGATCCAGCGGACTGGCGCGGCACGCTCCTGCGGATCCTGCCATCGCGAGAGGAGGGCGTCGGGGGCTACACCGTGCCCGACAACGGGCCGCCGATCGCCGAGGGCGCCGACCCCGCGGTGATCGCCACCGGAATCCGGTCGCCGTGGCGCGCGCAGTACCACGACGGGGCCTGGTACTTCGGCGATGTCGGCAACAACCTGGTCGAGGAGATCAACGTGGTCCCTGCGGATCCCGCGGAGGGCCGCAACTTCGGCTGGCCCGAGGCCGAGGGCCCGTGCCGGTCGGGCTGCCGCGACTTCCGCGACCCGTGGGTGACCTACTCGCACGGCAGCGACGATCCCTTCGTGGTCGACGACTTCGACGCGAGCACCCGGGTCTCGCGGTCCATCTACGTCGGCTGGATCCGCCAGCCGGCGTCCCCTGACCCCTACGACGGGCTGTGGGACGACGTCCTCGTGTTCGGCGACATGTACGTGGGGTTCGTGCGCGCGATCGAGCTCGACCGCGCGGGCGACGAGAGCTTCCACGCGGGGCACCTGGACCTCGCCACGGCGTGGGGGCAGGCGCAGGACGGCTACGTCTACGCCGCCACGCTGGGCGAGCTGCCGCTGGGCCAGGCGCAGGCGCCCTCGCGGCTGGTGCGGGCGGTCCTCGCGCCCTGACCCGCTCCCCGCAGGCTCGGCTCAGTCGAGGCTGTCCGCTACCGCGTGGAGCAGCGCCCGGAGCCGGAGGTAGGCGCCCGCGTCTTCCTCGGGGAGCGTCGCGCCGCCCTCGAGCAGGTTCGGGCCCTCGTCCTCCGCGGTCGCGAGGTCGTAGGCGAAGAACCGCTCCTCGGCCTCCCCTTGGAGGACGAGGTCGACCACCTTGTGGTCGCGGTCGCGGAGCATCCGACGGAGGAAGCCGTTTTCTCCTCCGCGGTCCCGGGGAGGCCCGTTCGGGAAGAAGCCTTCGGTGTAGACCCAGTCGCGCACCGACGGCAGGGACGGATCCTGCAGCACCTCCAGGAACGACCGGCCGTCGATGGGGGGCTCCGGCCGGGCGCCCGTGAGCTCGGCGATCAGCGCGTAGACGTCCACGAAGTGGACCAGCGCCTCGCTCGTGCGCCCGGGCCCCGCGACCACCGAGGGAGGCCCCGTCACGACCATGGGCACGTTCACGCCGCCGTCGTAGACCGTGCCCTTGGACCGCTCGGGCGCGAACGGTTCTTCGATCACCCGGCTCGTGGTGCCGTTGTCGGCGGCGTAGACGATGACCGTGCGCTGCCGCAGTTCCTCGGGGAGTGACGCGAGCACGCGACCGAGCTCCCGATCCACCGACTGCACCATCGCGTCCATCTTGCGCGGCAGCGGGGAGCTGTCGGTCAGCGACGCGTCGTCGTGCAGCTCTGCTGGCGGGACGTGCCACGGCTCGTGGGCTCCCGAGAAGGCGAGCCACAGGAACCAGGGCTCGGGCAGCGTCTGCAGCGCCGCGATGGCCTCGTCGGACGTGTCGGTGGTGAGGTAGTCCTCGCTCAACGACAGCGCGCCATCCACGTTCTTCTGCCAGTAGGAGTAGCCGCGGGACCGATCCGGGTCTGCGGCATCGGGATCCACGAGATCGCGGGGGTTGCCCAGGATCCCCGCGAACGTGTCGAACCCCCCGCGCACCAGCGGCGCGAGGGCCACGTCGGGGTTGTCGGCCGTGTTCATGTGCCACTTGCCGATGGCCGCGGTCGTGTAGTCGTACGGAGACGTCGCGAGCAGCTCGGGGATCGTGACCTCCTCGGCCTGCAGCCCGTCGTCGCTCGTCTGCATGGACAGCCAGCGCCCCACCTCGTGCCGCGCGGGCTGCCGGCCGGTGAGCATGGAGATGCGTGACGGCGAGCACGTGGGGTTGCTGTAGGCGTGGTCGAAGCGCACGCCCGCGGCGGCGAGCGCATCCAGCGTGGGCATCGGCACGCGGCCCCCGTAGGTGCCCGTCAGGTCCTTGCCGATGTCGTCGGTGAGGACCACCAGGATGTTGAACGGCGCGCCGTCGGGCACGGGGACCGCGGCCGGGCCGTCGCACCCCCCCAGTGTCGCCGCGACCAGCCAGGTCGCGACCCTCGTGTGTGGCTGCATGGGTCCCCCGGCCGTGCCCCCGGCCGTTGTAGCTGCCCGTGGTGCGCGACCGCTATGGTGGCGACGCGGTCGCGTGAGGTATCGTGCTTGGCCCGTGGAGGTGGTGATGCGCGCAGGCCTGGCGATGTGGTTCACGATGGTGCCGGTGGCGTGCGGGGGCAGCGGCGACGGCGGGGGGGATGGCGATGACGGCGGCGCCGACGACTCCGGGGCTCCCCCCGAGCAGGGGCTGTGCGACGACTTCCCCAACTTCCCGATCAACGCCGGCGACTGCCGAGGCATCGAGACCGCGCTCGACGCCTTCCTCGACGAGTCCTCGTTCTGCGAGCGAGACGCGGACTGCCGGCTGCTCAACACGACGTCGCTGTGCAACATCAGCCTGATCGGGGCGCGCGAGATCTCGGTGAACGAGTGCTTCCCGAACTCCCTCGTCGGCGAGCTCGCCAGTGCCTACGCGTCCTGCGACGACGCGGGGCAGTCGAACTGTGTGACGAACTGGCCCAACTTCGAGGCGGCCTGCATCGACAACGCGTGCGACTTCCGCGAGGTCCCGTGACCGGCGAGGCCTCATGAACGAGTGGGCCACGCCGCTGCTCGTCCTGCCGGGAGTGGGGCTCCTCGTGATGTCCACGAGCCTGCGCTATGCCCGCCTGCACGACGAGCTGCACCACCACCTCGAGATGAGGCACGTAGGCACGCGCACCGTCGAGCGCCTGTTGCTTCGCGGGGTGCTCTTCCAGTACGCGCTGCTCGCGCTCTATGGGGCGTGCGCGCTCCTCGCGCTGTCGGGCCTCGCCGGGGGGCTGGCCGCGGGCCCCTGGGTGTCCGGCTCGCTGCTCGGCCTCGGGGTCAGCTCGCTCGTCGTCGCGACGGGGCTGCTCATGCGGGAGACCACGGTCTCGCTCGACGTGATCCGCGCGGAGTCGGCAGGCCTCGCCCGTGGGGAGGGGGAGGGCGAGTGATCCGATCCCTGCTGCTGGCGCTGTGGGCGACGGGCTGCGCCCCCCGGGCGGGCGTCGAGCGCCCTGTACCCACCGTGCTCGCGCCGTTCGCGGCGGCCGGACCGGTGACCGCGGTGGCGCTCTCGCACGACGGCCGCCGTGCCGCGTTCGGCACCGAGCAGGGGCGGGTGACCGTCCTCGACGTGGCCGAGGCGCGGGTCGTGCACGTGGCCGACGTCCACGAGGGAGCGGTCGCGAGGGTGGCGTTCGAGGCCCCGATCGCGGCGCTGGTCTCCGTGGGGGCGGACGGTCGCCGGTGCGCTCACGACCTCCGCCCGAGCACGGGCCGCGACCGGAGGGCGGCCCCCGCCTGCGGCCCCGTCCGGCAGGTGCCCCCGCCCGCCGTGGGCGCGCCCGCGGGCGCCCGCGCCACCGCCCCCGGGGGCGGCTGGGCCCTCGTGGCCGCCGGCGGCCGGCTGCGTCGCCACGACCTCGCCACCGGGCTGCTCACCGAGGAGGAGGTGCCCCCCCAGGTGGGCCCCGTGTCCGCGGTGGCGGTGTCCTCCAGCGGCTCACGGGCGATCGTGGGCGGCCGTGCGGGCGGGGTGCAGGTGCTCGACGTGGCCGCGAGCGGTCGGCTGCAGCCGCGAGAGCTGCCCCTGCACCCTGCAGTGGTCGCCGACGTGGGCTTCGTGCCGGGGACCGGGGATCGCCAGGCCTGGTTCCGCGTGGGCGACTGGTCGTACGTGGTCGACCTCGCGGCGGGCGAGGTGCAGGCCGCCCTCGCGGGGGCTCCTGCGGTGGGCGCGGTGCGCGGCGCGGCCCACGCCGCGTTCTCCGCCGACGGCAAGCTGCTGGTCCGCGCGGTCCGGGAGGCGGGGGCGCCCCCCGCGGTGCTCGTCGTCGACGTCGCCACCCAGGCAATCCCCTACACGCTGCCGGCCCCCGCGGAGTCGGCCGCGGTCGCGATGAGCGAGAACGAGCGGTGGGTGGTCGCGGGGGGCGTGGACCTGCGGGTGTACGACCTCGCGATCGGGGAGCCGGTGGCCACGCTTCGCGGGCACCTCGCGCCGATCACGACCGTGGCGGTGTCCGCGGAGGGGGCGCGCGCCGTCACCGCCGCGCGGGACGGCACCGTGCGGGTGTGGAACCTCCGGTCGGGGGCGTCCGTCGGCCTCGTCGTCGCCGGGAGCGCCTGGGTCGCGTTCGACGATCGCGGCGCGGTCGCGCGGTCGCCGGGGGCGGAGGGGCTCTGGGCGCGGGTTCGTGGCCGCAGCCCGATGGCCGGGGGCGCCAAGCACGAGGTCGCCGACCTGCTCCGGCGGATCGCGCCGCGCCCCTGACCAGCCGCGCGGGGATCCGCGGCAGCGGGGAGCCCACCGGGGGCCGCTCGACCACGCGAACGACGCAGTTGACGCGGGCGCGAGGGCCTGCGTAAGGTCGCCCGTCTCCACGGAGGGAGCATGAACCTGCGTCCTGTCGCTCGGACCGCGCTCGTCGTGGCCGCGCTCGTGATCGTGGCTCCGCCGTTCGCGGCCGCCCTCGACCCGAGGACCTTCGAGACCGGCCAGCGGATCCTCGCGGCGGACTTCCAGTCGATGTGGGACGCCATCCGGACCGTCGAGGACGACGCGGAGGAGCTCTTCACCGAGCTCGAGGCGCAGTCGGGGCGGCTCGACGAGCTCGAGGGAGGGCCCGACGTCGCGGCGCGCGTGACCACGCTCGAGGGCGCCAACGTGCTCATCGACCAGCGGCTCGATCTCCTCGAGCCCGCGGTGAGCACCCTCGAGACCGAGGTGAAGGATCTGAGCGGCGAGGTCGACGCGGTGAACACGAGTCTCGCGGTGCTCAGCGGCGCCATCCCCGCGCTGCAGTCCGACGTGGGCGGGCTCGACACGCGGCTGACCACGGCCGAGGGCGCCATCGGCGACCTGCAGACCGACCTGACCGCGGCGGAGGCCGCCATCGGCACGCTGCAAGGCGACGTCAAGACGGCAGACGCAGCCATCGTGGCACTGCAGTCCGACGTCACCACCGCGGAAGACAACATCCTCGACCTGTTCACGGACCTCGGGGATCTGCAGACGGATCTCACGACCGCCGAGGACGACATCACGGCGCTCCAGAGCGACGTGTCGGATGCCGAGAGCGACATCCTCGCACTGCAGAGCGACGTGTCGGGTGCCCAGAGCGCCATCACCGACCTGCAGGACGACGTGGGCGCGCTCCAGGGGGCGCTGCTCGACGCGGACGACACCCTGACCGTGGGGACCTCCGGCGCCGACTACGCGGACCTGCAGGCCGCGCTCGACAGCCTCGACGCCGCTCGGATCGCGGCGGGCACCACCATCACGATCGAGCTCGCGGCCGGAACCTACGCCACGCCCGCGGAGATCGTCGTCGATCACCCCGATGCGCGGAGCCTCGTCATCCAGGGGGCGTCCGGCGCGACCGCCATCCTCGACTTCGACGGCGCGACCTCCGCGGGCCTGCGCATCGCCGGCGGGGTCCACCTCGGCCTGCTGCAGAACCTCGAGCTGACCTGCACCAACGCTGCCTGCACGGGCGGCAGCCAGGTCGGCCTCGCCGTCGTCGATGGCTCGTCGGTCGAGCTCGTGGACCTCGAGATCGTGGACTTCCCCATCGGCATCCAGATCGCGGCCGGGAGCTCGGCGGTCGCCCGCACCGACGGCACCACCGTGGTGGGCGACGGCGCGACGGGCGGCGCCAACGAGGAGATCGGCGTGTGGGTCGAGGGCGACCTGACCGGCGGGGAGCTCACGGTGGTCGGCACCACCGACAGCGCTGCCGGCGGCGACGGCACCGGCCTTCGGGTCGCGCGCGGAGCCGCCCTGCTCGACACGGTCTCGGTCACCGGGTTCGACGTGGGCGTCGAGGTCGCGCAGGGGGGCCGGCTCGCGTGCGCGACCTGCAGCAGCACCAGCGCCGACGAGGCCGGGTTCGTGGGGGCGTCCGGCGCGGTCCTCGAGCTGGACTCGGCCACGGCCAGCGACTACGGCGTGGACGGCTTCGTCGCCACCGAGGCGGCCAACCTGGTGTTCGTCGGCACGGCCCCGACCGCCGACGGGCTCTCGGCAGGCAGCACCGGCTGCGGCTTTCGCGCGAGCGTGTTCGGCCGCATCCTGTCGCCGAGCGGCGGCACCTCCTCCGACAACGCCGAGAGCGTGTGTACGGCGAGCGAGGGCGTCGCCTACCTGCCCGGGCTCGATGGCTCCGGGAGCACCACCGACCCGGCGGGCACCTCGCCCGGCGCCGGCGCGATCCTTCGCTAGGGGGCGGCCAATGCTTCGCACGTGGATGATGGTCGCGGCCCTGTGGCTGCTCTCGGGTGGCTGCGGGCTGTGGCTACGCCAGGCGCCCGACGACGACGACATCGGCACCGACGGCACGGACACCGCCGTGGGCTGCCCACCGGCGGTGTTCGGCGAGGCTGAGCTCGGCGGCGCCTGCTTTCAGTGACCCCAGGGGCCGAGAGCCCCTACGGCGTGGTCAGCGACCAGGTGAACAGGCCCGCGGCGGCGCCGGCAGCCAGCGCCGAGCCCACCAGCAGGGAGTTGTTGGCCACGATCAGGGCGCGCGAGTCGGTGAACGGCCGCTCCTGGGCGCCGGCGGCGAGCAACGCGCCGCCCGCGAACAGCCCGACCGCCACGCCGCCCGCCACCAACGAGGTGCGCATGCGCGTCTCGCGGACGCTCGCGCCGGGGGGCGTGGCGCGCCCCTTGGCGGCGAGGATTGCCAGGATCTCGGGGCCTGGGCCGCGCGCCGGCGGGGGCCGCAGCTCCACGATCTCGCGCGAGCCGTCCCGGTGCGGATCCTCGAGCAGTCCCAGGACCGCGCCGGTCGCCACCCGGCGGCCCGCTTGCTCCGCGAGGTGGTCCTCGTGGGCGGCCCAGTCGTTCACCTCGCCCCGGTGCAGGTAGGCCCCCGGCGGGTCGACAGCGGGGAGCGGGCTCGGGAAGAGGTCTGCTCCGTACGCGCCCGACACCGTGCTCATCGCGAGCCACGCCACCATCTCTGCCCCCGTGTGCGGGGGCACTATACCGAACCCGTCCGGCGGAATAGGGGGGGCCATGCCGCGTGACCTCCCGGAGTTGCTGTCCGAGCAGCTCCAGAAGCCTCCTCCCTCGATCGTCGCCGCGCTTCAGCTCCTCGACGAGGGCGCCACCATCCCGTTCATCGCCCGGTACCGCAAGGAGCGGACCGGGGGGCTCGACGAGGTGCAGCTGCGGGCGATCGCCGACGCTCAGCGCACCCGGGGGGAGCTCGTCCAGCGGCACGATGCGATCGTGAAGGCGCTCGAGGGCGCCGGGCAGCTCTCGCCTCGCCTGCGCGAGCAGCTGGGGGCCTGCGAGACCAGGGCCGACCTCGAGGAGGTCTACGCCCCCTTCAAGAAGCGGCGGAAGACCCGCGCGGATCAGGCCCGGGAGCGGGGCCTCGCCCCCCTCGCGGAGCGCATGCGGGCGCAGGCGGACCGCGGCGATCCCTTCGGGGAGGCGGCCGCGTTCGTGCGGCCCGAGCAGGGGGTTCCCTCCGCCGAGGACGCGCTGGCCGGCGCCCGCGACATCGTCGCGGAGCGGCTCGCGGCGGAGCCCGGGCTCCGCGCGCTGGTGCGCCGGGAGGTCGAGCAGGGCGACGTCACGGCCTCGGCGAGCCGCGCCCAGCGGGCGAAGGAGGGCGCGGACCGGTTCCGCGACTACGTGGACCACACCGAGCGGGCCGCGCGCGTGCCCTCGCACCGGTACCTCGCGATGTGCCGGGGGGAGGCCGAGGGGCTGCTCACCGTGAAGGTCCGGCCCGACGTCGAGCGCACGCTCCATCGCCTGCTCCACGCGAGCCGCTGGCGGGAGCGCTCCCCGTGGGCGGGGCAGGTGCGCCAGGCCACCGAAGACGCGCTCAAGCGGCTGCTCCTGCCTGCGGCCGAGCGCCACGTCCGGGCCATGCTCAAGGAGCGCGCCGACGACGAAGCCATCGAGGTCTTCCAGCGGAACCTGCAGGCGCTGCTGCTCGGCGCGCCGCTCGGGCCGCAGGCCGTGCTGGGGGTCGACCCGGGCCTGCGCACGGGGTGCAAGTGCGCGCTGGTCGCGGCCTCCGGCGCGCTCGAGGCGCACCGGGTGCTCCACCTGGTCGGCCGCCGCAGCACCGACGCCGACGCGCTCGTCCGCTGGCTCGAGCAGTCCCGCCCCGCGGCGGTCGCCGTGGGCAACGGCACCGGCGGCCGGGAGGCGCTCCAGGTCGTGCGCGAGGCGATCCGGGCCTCGGGGCAGCCGATCCTCGCCGTCGCCGTCGACGAGACCGGGGCCAGCGTCTACAGCGCGTCCGAGGTCGCCCGCGAGGAGCTGCCCGATGTCGACCTCACCGTGCGGAGCGCGGCCCACATCGCCCGTCGCTTGCAGGATCCGCTCGCCGAGCTGGTCAAGGTCCCGCCGGCGTCGCTCGGGGTGGGGCAGTACCAGCACGACGTCGATGGCGGCAAGCTCGCCCGCAAGCTCGAGGAGGTCGTCGAGAGCTGCGTGAACCGCGTCGGGGTGAACGTGAACACCGCCAGCTCCGCGCTGCTCGCCTACGTGGCGGGCATCGGGCCCGGGGTGGCTCGCCACGTGGTGGCGCACCGCGAGGCCCACGGCGCGTTCGCGTCACGCAAGGCGCTGCGGGAGGTCCGCGGCCTCGGGGCGAAGACCTTCGAGCAGTGCGCGGGGTTCCTGCGGATCCCCGACGGGGCCCACCCGCTGGACGCATCCGCCGTGCACCCCGAGCGCTACTCGCTCGTCGCGGAGATGGCGAAGAGCGTGGGCCGCACGGTCGCCGACCTCGTGGGCGCTCCCGAGGTCGTGCGCCGGGTCGACGTGCAGCGGTTCGCGGGGCCCGAGGTGGGCTCCGCCACGTTGGGGGACATCGTGGAGGAGCTCGCGCGGCCCGGCCGCGACCCGCGGGCAGACTTCGAGGCGCCGCGCTTCCGCGATGATGTGCGCGAGCTCGAGGACCTGCGCGAGGGCATGGTCCTCGAGGGGGTGGTCACGAACGTCACCAACTTCGGGGCGTTCGTGGACGTGGGCGTGCACCAGGACGGCCTGGTGCACATCTCCGAGCTCGCCGACCGCTACGTGGCCACGCCCCACGAGGTCGTGCAGGCACACCAGCGTGTGCAGGTGCGGGTGCTCGGCGTCGACACCGGGCGCCGGCGGATCTCGCTGTCGATCCGCCAGGCTTGAGGGGCAGGCGAGAGGGGCCGCGTCAGAAGTGGAAGACGAGGCCGCCGGTGCCCTGCAGCGCGCCCACGGGATCGGCTGCGCTGCCGTCGAGGTAGCCGATGTAGCGGCCCTCGAGCTCGAGCGCGACCTTCTGGCCGAGCCCGAGCGACAGTCCCACGCCGCCGTGCAGGCCGGTGAGCACGTCCTCGGTGGTGTCGACCGTGGTGCCGCCCTCGGTGAAGTACCGGTCCTGCAGGGCCCGGCCGTTCCAGGTGACTCCGCCGATGACATAGGGGCTGACGCGGCTCCAGGGGTAGGCGAAGAGCGCGACGGAGCCCGACGCCTGGGTCTGGTTTCGCTGGGACTCGCTTGCGGCGAACGAGGTGAGGCCGGCGTGGTGGCTGACGTCGAGCTGCAGGCCCACGGCCTCCGCCGGGCGGTAGCGCGCCATCAGGCCCAGGCCGGGATCGCTGTACAGATCCCCGTCGGTGGTGCCGGAGAAGAAGGTGCCGCCCTTGAGTCCGAGCGCCAGGCTGTGGTTTCGATCCACCTGCCGGGCGGGGAGGTGGGTGCGCTGCACCTGGGTCTGGCGTGCGGGGTAGTAGTGGTGGTGGCGCGGGGGCGGCCCGTACACGAACACGCCGTGCACGGGGGTCACCCGGCGGTACCGCACGCTGGCCCGCGGGGGCGGGGGCCGACGGGTCGCCGGGCGTGCCGCGGTCCGCGGGGTGGGGTGGGGGCGACCGCGCACCGCCCGCCGGGGCGGCGGGGGGGGCGGCCGGCGGTGCTGTGGACGGCGGCGGGCGGCTGCGTCCAGGTCTTCGCTGCTGTCGAGCACGGCCGACGCAGACGCCAGCGACGCGCTCACCTCGTCGATGTCCGCGGCCAGCGCGGGCGTCGAGGCGAAGCCCAGCGCGGCGAACACGGCCCAAGATGCGCGGTTCATTGGTTCTCTCTCCCCAGGTTCTGAGTCACTGACGTCGGGCGCGGGCGGGCATTCGATCGATTGTCGTCTGCTCAGAGCCCGACCGTGCCGCGCAGTCCCAGGACCAGGGCGTCGTGGCCGCTGAAGTGCGGACCGAGCACGCACTGCACCGACGGCTGGAGCTTCGCCCAGGGCAGCGGCACCCAGCGGTAGGTCACCTCGAGGACCGACTCCGTGGCCGTCCGCCGCTCGCCCTCCGCGCGCATCGCTGTCAGGTAGGGCGCGCCGAACCGCGTCCAGGTCGCGCCAGCACCAGGCCGACGTCGGCGTAGCCGACCACCCTCGCCAGCCGACGCGGACCCGCGATGGCGACCCGTGCGAACGAGGTGAGCGTGCTGCCCTGCCACTCGCCGAGCGTGTGCGCCAGCGAGACGTAGCCGCTGGAGAGGCCGCGCTGCCGTCCGCCGTTCCACCTGGAGGCTCCGGCGCCGATCGCGAAGTTCCGAAGCCGGCCCAGGTGCGCGAAGCCCCCCATGGACACCGTGGTCCGCTCGCCGCGCCGCGAGACCTCGGAGAGCAGGATCACGCCTTGGTCCGCGGTCAGGGCGAGATCGGACGCGTACGGGTGGTCGGCTTCCGCGCCGGCGTCGCCGTCGTAGGCGCCCAGGCGCACCCCCCAGGCGTCGCTCGGCTCGACCGCCACCCTCAGCCCGAGCGCGCCGAGCGGGTAGATCGGCGCGGGCTTGTTCAGCGCCTCGGTCTGGGGGGTGCCGAAGCCGCTCTGCAGGAACGTGAGCGCGGGCGCGAGGACCATGAAGTCGTCGTCGAGGGCGAGCTGACCGGCCTTGATGCGGACGGCGCCGTCGAGCAGGGACTGCTCGTACCAGGCCTTGAACAGGCGCACGGTCTGCACCCCCGCGATGTTGCTGACAATTCGCAAGCGGAGCCAGCTTGCTGGCGGAGCGCGCAGCGAGCCGCAGGTGAGCGAAGTCAGGTGAATCCCGGCGTCTCCGACGGCCGTGGGCGAGACGTTCTGCCCCTGCAGCGCCAGCCCTGCAATCCCGAAGTGGGCACCGGGCCACACGTCGGCCGCGCCGAGGTCGACGCGCGCCCCGAGCGAGAGCAGCCCCGTGTAGACGACCGCTCGCCGCTCGCCGCCCGCCACGTTGGCCCACACCGCCGACATCTGGCTGGCGGTGGGCTCGAGCCAGACCGGCGGCTCCGCACCGGCCGCTGTGGCCGCTGTGGCCGCTGTGGCCGCCCACATCGCACAGACGAATCCGCTGATTCCGTTCAGCGCAGCCTCCCCCGCGGGGCTTATCAATCGACGGCATTGGCCCAAGGAGCGGGTCAGTGCGTTGCAGAACGCGCGGAAGTCGCCGCCTGCCTGCATGGATACTCGCCGGGCATCCACCCGCCACGGAGGCATCCCCATGTCCACGACCGAGCAGACCCGCGCCCGCGTCCACGACCTCATCGAGCACATCACCACCGGCAAGCTGCTGCAGGGCTTCGAGAAGCACTACTGCGAGACGTGCGTGCTGAGCGAGAACGGCGATCCCGCACAGACGCGGGAGGGCAAGGAGGCCAACCGCCAGTACGAGACCTACTTCGTCGAGAACGCCAGCTTCCACGATGTGCGTGTGGGGCCGGTGATCGCCGACGGGAACCGCTCCGCGTACCGATCCGCCGACGGAGCGCGACCGAGGCCGATTCAAAGCCCAGCTTTGCTGGGCTAGAATCTCGGCCGACCGAGCGCGGAGGCGCCGGAGCTTTCAGGTGAGATGTTTCTTGACTTCGAGCTCGGCGGGGAGCGCATCCAGCGCACCCAGTGGGCGGTCCAGGAGTGGAACGACGACGGCCAGATCGCCCGCGAGACCTTCTACTACAAAGGCTGATGCCGTCGGCTGGGGGGCCCCTTCGTTCCAGCTGAGAGAGGTCGTGGCGCCGTGAGCGTGTGCGCTCTCGGACCGGGTCCACCTGCACCTGGCGCGGGGCCTGCGCATACGGAGGTTCGCGGCTTCCCTGCGACCACGCGAGCCAGCGGCGCGTTCATCCGGGATGGCGACAGGCCCCGGGCGCGGTGCGCCCGACCGCTCGGCGTGGGCGCGCCCGCCCCGCTTCGCCCCTGGGTTCTCCGCCGCTTGCCATCATGGCACAGCCAGAGGCAGACCTCGGGTCTCGTTCGCGGGGCCTCCGGCGCGGTCCGCCAGACCTGAGGTCTGGCCCCCGGCCCCAGATTCTCCGCCGCGCTGACCCGAGGTCTGGTCCGCTTCGCGATTTCGCCTCGCGACGAGACCTGAGGTCTGGTCTCGGAGCCGCGGAACGGAGCTCGATGAGACCTGAGGTCCCAAAAGCTGACCGCTTCGAGCCGCGTGTCTGACCTGCGGTCTGCCCCGAAGTGCGCGCGGGGCAGTGCGGCGAGACCTCAGGTCTGCCTTGGGGCGCTGGATCGTCCGTCGAGGCAGACCTCAGGTCGTGCCGCCCCGGTCATCGCCCTTGGGCGGCAGACCTCAGGTCGTGTCGGGACTGCGGGGGGTGGGATGGAGGCAGACCTGGGGTCTGGTCGGGCAGCGGAGGACGGGAACGAGGCAGACCTCGGGTCTGGTCGGGACCGCGGAGGACGGGAACGAGGCAGACCTCGTGTCGTGCCGTCCACGTCGCCGGCGAGGCGTAGGACGACGGGCGGCGAACGGGGTCGAGGGGAGGAGGCCGAGCGCGCCGGCCGAGGGTCTGTCCGCGGGTGCCGGTGCCCGCCGGCCCTCCTCGGACCGTCGCGAAGCGCGGGCCGAGCGCGAGGTGCAGGGCCCATCCTGCCTCCTGGATCGGGTCTCACGGGACGGAAGGTCGATGCGGGGGTCGCGCGTGCGTGCCTACTCGCGGGCAGGGCTGCTGGGTCGTGGACACACGTTCGGGATCGCCGGCCTGTGGACCTGCAGACGTCTGCGGCCGAAGGCCACGTTCGGGTACGCGCGCCTGTGGACCTGCAGACGTCTGCGGCCGAAGGCCACGTTCGGGTACGCGCGCCT
>CAYMSU010000010.1:0-33340 GCA_964393165.1 uncultured Enterobacteriaceae bacterium | reverse complement strand
GTGTGGTGGCACATCCTGCCCGAGGGCTTCGGCACGGTCACCGGCACGCCGTCCTACGACGGTCGCTCGGTGTACTGGACGGAGTACGACGAGCGCCGGCAGGACCTGCGCGGGCGCATCGTGCGGATGACGCTCGACGGTGAGGTCCTGTCGGAGACGTTCGCCAACGGGGCCCACCACGCCACCGTGGAGCCCGCGCCGGGCGAGTTCGCGTTCCTCGGACGGGTGTTCGAGGAGCTGTCCGACGGCTCGGGCGAGCAGTGGGCGATGACCGACACCCTCGTCAGCAACGTGGAGGGCAGCAAGCAGCCGGGCCCCACGTTCTTCGACTACACCGAGGACTGGTTCGAGGGCGGCGTCGGCGGCTACCCCTACCCGAAGTGTCGCGCCCGCTTCGAGCGGATCTACGGCTACGACAGCATCTGCGAGCTCACCCACTCGAACTCCCTCGCCTACGTCGAGGAGGAAGACGCGTTCTACGTGCTCGCGCGCACGCCGGACACCCTGCTGAAGCTGAGCGGCGACGGCGAGCTGCTGTGGCAGATGGGCGGCCCCTGGGAGGAGTTCACGCTGCCGAGCGGCGACCCGGTGCAGTCGGAGTACCAGATCAACGCGCTGTGGAGCGGCCCCCACTTCTCGCAGGTGTGGTCGGGGGGCCTCGTGATGTTCGACAACGGGATGTGGCGGGTGCCTCAGGTCAGCTCGATCGCGGAGTACGCGTGGGACGAGCAGGCGCGAGAGGTCCGCGAGGTCTGGCGGTACGCCGAGCCCGACGGGGGGTTCACCCCGCACCTCGGCGACGCGCGCAAGCTCGCCGGGGGCAACTACGTGGCTTCGTGGATGACCCTCGACAGGATCACCGAGGTCACGCCCGACAAGGAGGAGGTCCTGCGGATCGTGCAGGATCGGGGCGTCTCGCCGCGGCGCATCTTCGTCCTGCGGGACCTCTACGACCTGCGCAAGCTCGGCGTGAACGACCTCTGATCAGCGAGGTTGCCGAGCAGGGTGCGGCAGGTCGGCGAGGTGGGCACGTCCTCGGCGCGGGCAGCGGTGCCGAACCAGCGGTCGCCTTCCACGCGGGTGACCCCCATCCAGTAGTGCTCGTTCTTGAAGTGGTGCAGCACGTGGTGGCGCCGCAGGCGCCGCATCCACCGCGCCCTCGGCCGGTAGCTGGTGTGGAACAGGAAGTGCGCCCACTCGTAGACCAGCGCGGCGCAGGTGACGAGCACGTAGGCAGTGAGGGTGCTCCCCCACGTGGGGCACACCACCGCCCACGCGACCGCGTGGATGCCGCTGCCGATGAGCATGGCCGGCAGGGGCATGACCACGTACCGCAGGTCCCACGGATCCTCGTGGTGCGCGGTGTGGTGGCGCGCGGCGTGGGCGTGGAGCCGCCAGCCGAGCCCGGGGAGCGGCTTGGCGTGCAGCACGTACACGTGGATCAGCCACTCCACCGCGGGCTGGAGGACGAGCACCAGCACGACCGGCAGCAGGTCCCAGGGCGACCAGCCGCCAACGTACAGCCGGGCCGCCACCAAGCCCGCGAGGGTGAGCACCAGCAGGCGAGGCGGCGCGTGGCGCAGGAACTCCGCCGAGGCCCTGAGCAGCGTGAGCCCCGGAGCGCGGAGGCGGGGACCGGCGGCGCTCACGACGCCGCCTGCGCGAGCTGGGCGAGAACCTGCTCGACCCCGGCCGCGCCCTTGTCGAGGAGGCGGCCCGCCGCCGCCCTGGCGGCCTTCCCGTCCTGGGCGTCGACCGCGGCGACCAGCGCCTGGGCGCCCTCGAGATCGGTCAGCTCGGGCGCGAGCGCGCCCAGGAGCACGCCCCGGATCAGCGCGAAGGTGCCCCGCAGCGAGTTGAACGCCAGCTGGAAGGCCACGTTGCCGCTCCCCGAGGCCAGCGCCCCCCACAGCTCCATGGTGTGCTCACTGAGCGCCTCGAGCACGCCCGCATCGCGCGACATCCGCTCCAGCACCTCGTGCAGCGCCTCGACCACCTCCGGGGGCCGCCGCTCCGCCGCCCGGCCTGCCATCTCCGGCCCAATGGTGCCCCGCAGCTCGATCACCGAGCGCGCCACGGGCACCGCGACCGACCCGTCCGACCGGAAGAGCAGCCGCGGCAGCACGTCGAGGCTGGCCGACCGCGCATAGTCGAGCACTCGCGCCCCGCCGCCCTGCCGCACGTCGATCAGGCCGGCCTGCACCAGGCGCTTGAGCGCCTCCCGCACGGCCTGCCGGTTCACGCCGAGCACGCGCGCGAGGTCGCGCTCCGCGGGCAGCACCTCGCCGACCTCGAGGTGACCGTGCACGATCTCGGCACTCAGTTGCTCGTAGACGGCGTCCGACAGAGTGGAGCGCGTGATCGGGGTCAGAGCCATGGCTGCAGGCTAACGGACCGACCGCTCACTGGTCAACTGGTCTGACCAATCGCGGGAGTCAAGGCTCGCGTGGCGTGGCCGATGGAGGCCCGGAGGCCCTGTTGGCGTACCGTGTGTTCTGGTTCTCTCTGCTCGTCTGTCTCCTCGGCAGCGACGCGATGGCGGCGCGCGCGAAGGACGTGGGGCGCTTCTTCGGGGTGCGCGACAACACGCTGACCGGGCCTGGCCTGGTGGTGGGGCTCCGGCGAACCGGGGACTCTCCGAGCAACGCCGCGACCATCCGCTCCATCGTCTCGCGCCTGCAGGGTCAGGGCGTGTCGCTCGGCCTCGACGACGTGACCAGCCGCAACGCGGCGCTCGTGATGGTGCGGGCCACCCTGCCGCCCGACTACCGGGCGGGAGACCGCGTCGACGTGACCGTCGCGTCGGCGGCCGACGCGAGCTCGCTCGAGGGCGGCGTGCTCATGTGGACGCCGCTGTTCGACCAGTCCGGGGAGCTGGTGGCCGTCGCCGAGGGCCCGCTGGTGGTCGGCGGCTTCGCCGCGGACGCCGCCGGCAACGCCGTCCGCAAGAACAGCCCGACGTCGGGGATGGTGCCCGGGGGGGCCATCGTCGAGCGGGAGAACCCGCGGGCCGTGGACTACAGCGCGATCGAGGTGGCCGACTTCGTGCTCGACAAGCCCGACTTCGTGACCGCCGAGCGCCTCGCGGCGGCCATCAACGGCTCGCTGGGCAACGAGCTCGCCCAGCCGACGAGCTCGTCCACTGTCCAGATCACGGTCCCCGACGAGCTCAAGGGTCGCTTCCCGATCTTCGCGGCGCGGATCGAGACGATCGAGTTCGAGCTCGACGCCCCCGCCCGGGTGGTCATCAGCGAGCGAACGGGCACCGTGGTGATGGGCGGCGACGTGACCATCGCGCCGGTCGCGGTCGCCCACGGGGGGCTCACGGTGGAGGTCACCCAGATCAACGCGGCGGTCCAGCCCGCGCCGTTCTCACGCGGTACGACCGCCACCATCTCGAACACCCAGGTCCAGGCCGAGGAGCAGGACGCGGACCTCGTCCTGGTCGAGGGCGCGCAGATCGCGGACCTCGTGGCGGCGCTCAACGCGATGGGGGTCAAGCCCCGGGAGCTCGTCGTCATCCTCCACGCGATTCGCGAGGCGGGGGCCCTGCAGGCGGAGATCGTCGTCCTATGAGCCCGCTCGACCTCGGCACACTGACCGCCGCCCTGCCCTCGCCCGATCCGCGCAAGGCCGGCGACGACCCCGCGAAGGCGGCGAACCAGGTGTTTGCCCGAATCCTGGTGCAGGAGCTGCAGCGGTCGATGCCCGCGGGGAGCCTGCTCGGGGAGGGCCCGTTCTCCGCGCTCGACACCGTGGTCGTCGACGCCCTCGCGAGCCAGCTGGCCAGCGCCGACGCGCTGGGTCTCGGCCAGCTGTTCGCGCAGCCCTCGGGCCCCGCCGAGACCGGCGCCCGCCACGCGCCCGCGCTCGTCCCGGGGGGCTACGTCACGAGCGGCTTCGGCCTCCGGCACGATCCGTTCCACGGCGACGCCCGCCACCACGCCGGCGTCGACATCGCAGCCCCCGAGGGCAGCCCGGTGCGGGCCGCGCGCGACGGCGTCGTCACCCGCGCGGAGATCGCGGACGGCTACGGCCTGCTCGTGGTCGTGGACCACGGAGACGGCATCGAGACCCGCTACGCCCACTGCGCGACCACCCGCGCGAGGGTGGGCGACCGCGTGCGGGCGGGCCAGCCGATTGCCACCGTGGGCCAGTCGGGCCGGGCGACGGGGCCCCACCTTCACTTCGAGGTTCGCCAGGACGGCCAGAGTCGGGATCCGACCCCGTATCTGTCGGGTGTCCGCCACCCAGACGCCGCTGGGACTGAAGGCTCGCAACCGCCCGCCGATACTCTTGACGACGAACTCTGGAAGTTGAGGTTGCCATGAAGATTGGCTCCCTTCCCCCGGTGAACCCCGTGGAGGGCTCGGCGTCGCAGGCGCGGACCCCCGACGGACAAGCCTCCGAGCAAGACAAGGTCACGCTGTCGAAGGATGCCTCCTTCGTCGCCTCGATGCGTGAGAAGGCCTCCCCTGGTGCACTGCGCGAAGACGTGGTCCGCCAGGTCAAGAGTGAGCTTGCAAACGGCACGTTCGAGCAGAACAGCGATCTCGAACGGGTCATCGACGGTCTACTGGCCGACCTCTAGGAGGCCAGGATGTGCGAAGTTGCCGAGATGGTGGAACAGCTGGCCGTGCTCACCGAGGCGCAGGTGTCGGCCGCGACGTCCCTGAATGCCCCCGCGGTGAGCGAGCTCGCCCGGGAGCGCGCGGATCTGATGTTCGAGCTCGAGATTCTGCTGCAGTCCTCGCCCCCGCTCTCCGAGGGCGAGCAGATCCGCGTCCATTCCGCCGCACAACGCCTCGCTCGGGCCGAGCACCGCCTCGGACGAGCGCTCGAGAGTCTGATTTCGGTTCTACAACCCCCCTCCGAGGCCCCGACGATCTACGGGCGCCGCGGAACGGTCCAGGAGGTGCATCTTGGGCATGCTTGACAACGTGAGGATCGGTGCGAGCGGGCTTGCCGCCGCATCTGCGGGCTTCAACGCCACCGCACAGAACGTCGCCAACGTCCGGACCCCGGGGTTCGGCCGGCGCTCGGTGCGCCAGTCGATCGCGGACCCCATCACGGACGGGCGCGTGCGCCTCGGCCGCGGGGTGATCGTGAACGCGATCCAGCGGAGCGAGGCAGGGCTGCTCGGGGTCCGCATCGTGGACGCCGCGGGCGACTCGGCGCACTCTCGCACCCTGCGGGACTCGCTGGCGGAGGTCGAGTCGCTGTTCGACGAGAGCACCTCGGCGGGCCCGCGGACCTCCCTTTCGGCGTTCTTCGACGCGGTCTCGCTGGCCTCTGCCGACGCGTCCGACCCGGGAGTCCGCTCCAGCATCGTCCAAGCCACCGACGACGTGGCCTACTCGGTCGAGCGACTGGCCCGGGGCCTCGACCAGATCCGATCGCAGCTGCAGGAGCAGCTCGAGCTGGAGCTCCCGCCGCTGTCCCAGAAGCTGCAGCGGGTCGCGATGCTCAACCAGCAGCTGATCGCCGCCGGCGGGGCAGCTCAGGCTCCGGACGTCGCCGACCAGCTGAACCGGCTTCTTCGGGAGCTCGGCGAGGACGGCGGCTTCGCGGGCACCGTCGCGTCCGACGGGACCGCCCACCTGATGCTCCAGGGCCACGCGGTCGCCACCGAGATCGACGCCCAGCAGCTCACCCTGTCCGCACCGAACCAGGTGCAGGTCGCGATCGACGGCGGTGCCGCCTCGGTCGAGCTCGGCGGCCGGCTCGGGGCCGTCGCGGAGGCCTACGATCGGGTGACCGGCTACCTCGATCAGCTGAACGCGTTCGCCTCCTCCTTCGCCGACGCGGTGAACGCCGCGAACGCCGCGGGCTTCGACCAGGACGGCGCCGCGGGCGGTGCGCTGCTGTCCTACGACCCCGCGAACGCCGCGGCGTCGCTGCGGCTCGCCACGGGGGTCACCGGCCGCTCGGTCGCGCTGTCCTCGTCGCCCGGCGCGACCGGCAACGCCGCCAACGTGGCCTCGTTCCTCGACCTCGAGACGACGCTGGATCCGGGCACGGCGCTCGCCACGCTCACCAACGACGTGGCGACCGACACGGCCACTGCGATCACCCGCGCGGACCGGGACGAGCTCGTGCTCGCCGACCTGGACGCGCTCAACGAGAGCCTGCACGGCGTGGACCTGGACGAAGAGGCCATCAACCTGACCACGTACCAGACCGCCTACCAGGCCTCCGCCCGGGTGCTCAACGTCGCGGACAACCTGCTCGGCACCCTGATGGAGCTCGCGTGATCCGCTTCGGCCAGACGGCGCAGGTCCAGGCGACCACGCGCATGCTCACGTCACTCAAGGACCGCGTGGACCGGCAGACCCGCGTGGCCGTGAGCCAGCTCGAGGTGCAGACGCCCTCCGACGCAGCCGGGCAGTGGACGCGCATCCACCGCTTCGAGGATCTGCTGCGCGACCAGGCGGTGTATGTGAAGAACGCGCGGACCGCACAGTCGGCGCTCGACGTCGCGGAGTCCGCCGTCGCGGAAGCCAGCCACCTGCTCGTGGAGGCGCGCGAGCTCACCGTGCAGCTGTCGAGCGGGACCTTCAACGACGCCGACCGGCAGAACGCCGCGGTGCGGGTGCGGGCCATCCGCGACACGCTGATCGGGCTCGCGAACACCGAGTTCGCAGGGCGGTCGGTGTTCGCCGGCACGGCCTACGACGTCCCCGCCTACGATCGAAACGGCACCTACCTCGGCAACGCCGAAGAGGCGGCCATCGTGGTCGGGGACGGCCAGACGGTGCGGGGAAGCCTCGTGGGCAGCGACGTCTTCGGCGACGCGCTGCTCGCCGTGGGCGACCTGGCCGACGCGCTCGACCTCGGCGACGCCGACGCCGTCGCGGCCCGGCTCGACTCGCTGGACGACGCCCGCCTGACGCTGGTGCGCACGCGCCAGGAGATCGGCTTCGATCAGCTCGACGCCACCGACGCGAGCGACCTCGCGACCTCGCTCGAGCTCCGGTTCCAGCAGTCGCTGAACGACGAGGTCGCCGCTGACCCCGTGGAGTCCTACACCGAGCTGTCGCAGCTGCAGCAGGCCTACCAGGTCGCGCTGCAGGTGACCGCCTCGGTCTCCTCCACGTCGTTGTTCAACTTCCTGCGCTGACGGAGACGTCCCACCCAGGGAGTCTGAAGGTGAAGACCTCCGCTCGCGGAGGTCTCGTCGTCTGGCGTGCGAGGTCCGCAGGGGAGCGAAGCGGAGTGCAGTACTGCCTTACCAGCACGTCACGCGCGCACCGACAATCCGTCTAATGGGGCGGGGTGGTGATCCGAGGAGGGAGCCGAGGCCCGGAGGGACCCTCTCAATAGGCCTCCCTTTCAGGAACCACCCATACATCGGAGCCCAACCATGGCGTTCACTGTGAACACCAACCTCGCGTCGATGAACTCGATCTCGAAGTTGAACATGACCAACAAGGGTCTGGAGGGCACCCTCGGGCGCATCTCCTCCGGCCTGCGGATCAACAGCGCGGCCGACGACGCTGCCGGCCTGGCCCTCGCCGAGAACCTCAACGCGCAGCAGCGCAGCGTGGTCGTGGCGATGCGGAACACCAACGACGGCATCTCGCTGCTGCAGACCGCCGAGTCGGCGACCTCCGAGATCTCGAACATCCTCAAGCGGATGCGCGAGCTCGCGGTCCAGTCGGCCAACGGCACGTTGACCACCCAAGAGCGGACCTTCATCCAGGACGAGATCACGTCGCTGTCGGACGAGGTCGACCGGATCGCCAATGCCACGAACTTCAACGGGCTGACGCTCGGCACCTCCTCGACGACCGTCACCTTCCAGGTCGGCATCAACAGCGAAACCTCGGTCGACCAGATCCAGGTCTCGCTGACCGACCTGCAGGCCTCGGCGCTCAGCGTCACCACGGGTGACATCGACCTGACGGACGTGTCGAACGCCCTGTCGGCCATCTCGCTCATCGACGCGGCGCTCGTCTCCGTCAACCAGGCCCGGTCGTTCATCGGTGCGGGCATCAACCGCCTCGAGAGCGCCTTCCGGCTGCTCGACTCCTACAACCAGAACCTCTCGGCGGCCGAGTCGGGCATCCGCGACGCGGACTTCGCCTACGAGTCCGCGCAGCTCACCAAGTACCAGGTCATGCAGCAGGCCGGCGTCGCCGTGCTCGCCCAGGCCAAGAACATGAACGCCCAGGCCGCCCAGCTCATCGGCTGATCCTGGCGCCGCCCCGCGCGCCCTCGGGCCGCGGGGCCTCTTTTCTCGCTCTTCGAATCTGACTCTATTTCCCTCTTCTACGCGAGGCCTCTATGTCCGTCACCGTCGACGGTGTGTTCAGCGGCCTGGACACCACCGGAATCATCAACGCGCTCATCGGGGTCCAGGCGGGAAACCGCAACATCATGCAGGACCAGCTCGAGCAGGAGCGGCTTCGCCTGGGGGCGGTGTCCGAGCTCAACTCGAGGCTGCAGTCTCTCGCCGACGCCGCCCAGACACTGCGCGAGACCGCGGAGGAGGGGTTCTCGGCGACGGTCCCGGAGGACGCTGGATTCACCGCAGACGCCGGCTCCGGCGCGGTCGGGGGAACCTACAACGTGTCCGTGACGTCGCTGGCGAGCTCCGAGATGGAGGTCAGCCAGGGTCTCGCGAGCAAGACGAGCGCCGTGCTGTCGACGGGAACCCTCGACCTCACCATCGGCGGGGTGACGACCAGCCTCACGGTGGATGCAACCAACAACAACCTCACCGACCTCGCGGCGGCGATCAACGAGATCGACGGCCTGCAGTCCTACGTGCTGGACGCCGGGGGGAGCACCCCCTACCAGCTCGTGATCCAGTCCGAGGAGACCGGCGCCGACAACGCCGTGACGATCGACACGACGGGGCTGTCGGGCGGCACCGACCTGTCGTTCACCGAGGCTCAGGCTGCATCCGATGCGTCGCTGACCGTCAACGGGCAGGCCATCACGTCCTCGTCCAACGCAGTGACCGCCATCCCCGGCCTCACGATCGACCTGCAGCAGGCTGGCCTCGGCAGCTCCACGATCCTCGTCCAGGTCGACCAGACCACCCTCGAGGAGCAGCTCGACGCCTTCGTCGAGGCCTACAACTCGGTCACCACGTTCTACTCGAACAACACGAACTTCAACCAGGAGACCGGCCGCGGCGGTCCGCTCTTCGGCGACGCGACCGCGCGGCGAACCGTGGGGCGCCTCGGCGACATGATCTCCGCAGGGTACTCCACGTCGAGCTCGCTCACGATCCTCGCTCAGGTCGGCCTCGAGACGCGCCAGAGCGGCGGCCTGAACTTCGACTCGAGCGTGCTCGCCGATGCGATCGAGGACGGCTTCGACGAGGTCATCGACTTCCTGACCGACGACGCGGGCGCGATGGCGTCCCTGGTGACCGAGATCGAGGATGTCTTCGTGGACCCCCTCGAGGGCACGCTGAAAACCCGACAGGATTCGCTCGAGCGATCGATCCGGGACCTGGAGGATCGCATCGCCGACGAGGACCAGCGACTGGACGACCAGGCGGCCCTGCTCCGCCAGCGGTTCAGCGCGCTCGAGTCCACGCTGGCGGAGCTGCAGGGAACCACCCAGTTCATCTCCAACCTCTTCCCGGCTCCCACGAACTGAGGATCGACCATGGCTTCAGGGATCGCCAGCTACCGACGCGCACAACAGGACGTGCCCCCCGAGCAGCTGGTCATGTTGTTGTTCCGCACGGCCGTGGCGCGGCTGCGGCGCCTCGAAGCCCTCGCGGCGCCCGACGAGGCGTGGGTCAAGGACGTGCACCACGTCCGCTGCATCGTGATCGAGCTGCGCGACGCGCTCGACCCCGAGGTCGACTCCGACCTCGTGGCCAGGCTGTCGGACCTGTACGGCTGGTGCATGCTCGAGCTCGTCAAGGCGGGCACCGACCGGCGGGCCGAGATCATTGCGCCCGTGCGCAAGGTCCTCGAGGAGCTGCACGAGGGCTGGGTTGCCGCCGTGACGGGGCCGACCCCCGAGGCGGCGTGAGCCGCCACGTCGCCGACGTCCAGGCCCTGCTCGCCCGCGAGGCGCCCCTCGACCCGTCCGAGGTCGAGCGGCTGCTGGCCGCCATTCGCCAGGGGCCGCCAGCTTCCCCTGCCCAGCGCGACGCGCTCCTGCCCCTGCTCGAGGAGCTGACCGCGCGGGCCCGGACCGAGCTCAAGGACGTCGGCAAGGCGTTGCGCAAGCTGAGCTCGAGCCGGCGGGCCCTGAGTGCCTACGGCCACCTCAAGTCCACCCGCGACGCGCAACACACGAACAAGCTCGCCTGAACGCCCGCCTCAAGTGGCGGGCCGAGTGACCGATGGACGAGCCATGACCGTCCTGCTGTGGCTATGGCTACCTCTCGCGAGCGCGGGGCCCGCGGAGACCGCGAGCACCGGGGCGACCGGCGCGACCGGCGACACGTCGGATACCGGGGCGCCCGCCCCGCCGGCGGAGGCTCCGCCGGTGGTCGCGACCGACTCGGGCCTGACCGACGAGCCCGCCGCGGTGTCCGCCGCCTCGCTGGCCGGCGAGGTGGGCGGGTGCCGCTGCGCCGTCGGCGGCGTCCCCACGGGCGCCTGGCTCGTCGGGCTCGGCCTCGGCTTGGCGCTAGCTCGGCGCCGGCAGGCCCCGTGAGCGGGTACCACCAGTTCCCGGCGGTCGTGGAGCTCGCCGTGGTGCCCGCCCAGGAGGGGGACATCCCCCGCGTGCCGGGGCCGCGGGGCACCCCGCTGGCGGACCGCGCGCGGGCGACCGCCGCGCGGATCGGGCGCGCCAGCCTGGAGGTGCGCGACGCCCTGTGGGCCGTGCTCGACGCCGTGAGCGGGCTCGAGCGCACGGTGGAGTGGCTGCAGGTGTCGCTCGCGCTGCGCACGCAGGGCACCGAGCTGCAGCCGCAGCTCGTGCTGATCGGCGCCGACGGGATCGAGCTGCAGCGGCCGGGCCCCTGGAGCGAGGGCCAGTTCGTGCACGTCTACGTCATGCTCGACGTGCGCGACGTGCAGCAGCTCCTCGCCGTGCAGGCCACCGTCGAGCAGCGCGAGACCGGCGCCTACCTCGCGTTTCGGGAGCTCCGGGACGACGAACGGGATCTCATCGTGGCTTTCGTCTTTCAGCAGGAAGCCAAGGAGCGACGACGTGCCCTGGATACTCCTGGCTAGTGTGCACATGGCGGGGATCGCCCCCGCCCACGCCGACACGTTGCTCGTGCTCCGCGGCAGCGTCGAGCGCTGGGGCGATCCGGCGATCGGCACGGTGTACCGGCAGGGCGCGCTCATGGGTGGTGCGGGCGTCGTCGTCGACGTCTTCGGGCCGCTGTCCGTCGACGTCGACATCGCCTACCGGCGCGTCGAGAGCGACAGCGGCGGCCAGCGCTTCGAGCTGCTGCCGATCTCGCTCCTCGCCGAGTACCGGTTCCCCATGCCCGACGATCCGATCGATCCGTTCGTCGGCTTCGGGTTCGCGATCGCGCACTTCGCCGAGCGCGCTGCCCCCGACGACGCCGGCCTGGCGGTGGTCCGCGGCGCGCGCCCCGCGATCGAGCTTCGCGCGGGGCTGCGGTTCGATCTGGGCCTGATCCAGCCCTCCATGGTCGACGACCCCGTCGTCAAGGGCATGGACGTCGAGGTCTACGGCGCGCGGCGGATCGAGGTGCCCGGGGGGCAGGGCTTCGACCTGGCGGCCTGGCGAGCGGGCCTGGGCCTCGCGCTGAGGCTGTGATGCGGGACGCCCTGCGCGCGCTCGTCGGCCTGCTCCTGCTGCTGCCGGGGCTGCTCGGCAGTGCTCCGACCGAGGGTGTGGTGGGGCTGCGCACGAGCCCCGACGCGGAGCTGCTGGTCTACCCGCGGACGGATCCTCGACGGATCGATCTGATGATCCGCAAGAACCGCGTCCCGCTCGGCGCCCAGGTCGACGGACTGTCCGCCCAGCACCTCGACGAGATCGACGCAGTGTCGATCGGCGGGGGCACGTGGTTCGTCACGCTCCACGTCCGGCAGCCCGACGTCGTCGTGACCACCGAGGCCGAGCCCGGCCGCGTGCTCCTTCGCCTGACTCGGGGCAAGCCCGAGCTTCGCCAGCTCTCGCCCGAGCCTCCCCGCCTCGAGGCACTGCTCCGGGATCCGGGGCCCCGGCGGCCCGCGTCCCCGCCGCACCTCGCGCTCATGCCGCTCCGTGGCGACGCGTCGACGCTGCGGCTCACGTCGCTGCAGGTCCTGCTCGAGCTCCCGCCGTGGCGCGACGCGCCCGTCCGGCTCGCCGACACCTACGGATGGCCGGCGATCGAGGGCTACCGGCAGCGGCTGAGCCTCGCCTCCGACCCCGACGTGCAGGCCGCCGCCCGGTACCGGCTGGGCATGGAGTACCTCGGCATCGGCTGGCACCGCGAGGCGGCCTACTACTTCGAGTCGGTCCTGGCCGGGAAGGGTCGGTTCCACGGGCCGGCCGTCGCCTTGGCGGCGGCCCGCGCACACCTCACGCTGGGTCGCGCCGACCGCACGCGGCAGCTCTGCCGGTGGGCCGACGAGCAGGACGCCCCCCCGATCGCGGTGATGGTCTGCCTGGGCACCGCGTCGCTGCACGACGGGACCCCGGGCCCCACAACTGTGGCGCGGACCCTGCTCTCCGCCACCGCCGGGCAGCCCCAGCATCGGCTGCTCGCTGCCCAGCTGCTGATGTCCGACCATCGGTACCCCGAGGCGCGCGAGATCCTCGAGCCGCTCGCCTACGGCTGGGACGACGTCTGGGTGCGCGCCACGCTCGGGGACGCCCGCTACTTCACCGGCGATGTCGAGGGCGCCAAGCGGGCGTGGGCGCAGGCGAGCAGCAAGACCCACCTCCTGCGGGAGCGGCTCGTGCTCCGGCTGAAGATGGCCGAGATGCTCGAGGACGGCTTCAGCGAGTGGGCCACCCGCATCCCGGAGCTGCTCGCGATCACCGACCGGGACGGGCCCGAGGCCGCAGAGGCCCACTACCTCATCGCCCAGATTGCGGGGACGTACGGCAACCCCGAGCTGGCTGCCGAGCACCTCAACCGGCTGTGGGACCGGTTCCCCGAGATCGCGGAGCGATCGGACGTTCCCGAGCGGCTCGTGGCGGTCTGCGGGGAGCGGCTCGACATGCTGTCGCGAGAAGGCCGGCACGCCGACGAGGTCGCCTTCTTCACGGTGTGCTGGCGGCCCGAGCTCGACTGGCTGTCCTCGGATCCGGAGCTGCTCCAGCGCACCGCGGCTCGCCTCGTGCAGCTCGGTCTGCGGCCCGAGGGCCTGTCCCTGCAGCTGCGGGCCATGGGGGTGTTCACGCGGCTCGGCCAGGACGATCCCGATGCGCTCGCGGCGCTCACCGAGCTGTACGTCGAGACGGATCGCCCCCGGGAGGCCCTGCAGACGCTGGAGTACGCGGAGGCGGTGGCCGAGGGTCGGCTGCCCGCGGCGAAGTTCCTGGTTGCGGAGGCCCGCGCGCGGTGGGCCGACGGCGACGTGCAGGGCGCGCTGCGGGCGTGGACCCTCGCCGAGGGCGAGGGCGTGAACGGAGCCCGGCGGGCTCAGGGGCTGATCCATGCGAGCCTGCGCGACTGCCGCAAGGCAGAGGCCCTGCTACGCGACGCCGGCGACGACGAGGCCCGCCTGGCGAGGGCTCGCTGCCTCGCGAGGCTCGGCCGCGACGCGGAGGCCGCCGCGATCCTGCCCGTTCAGGGCGACGACCCCCTCGTGCTGGAGGACGCCGCCTGGATCGGGAACCTCCTCACGGTCCGCGGCACCCCGTGGCCCGCGCCCGCCCCCGAGCCCGAGCCCGACGACGGCGCAGACGGAACCGAGGCCGCGCCCGCGGCCGCGGCCGTCGACGACGCCGAGCCCGCCCACCCGATCTGGGCCGCGCTCCTGCAGGAGGAGCAGACGGCCGCTGCCTTTCAGGAGAAGCTCGATGCCCGACGCCAACGCTGACCCGAGTCAAGAGGGGGACGACGAGCTGCAGAAGCTCCTCCGCGACGTCGAGGCGAAGCCCCTGCCCGGCCAGTGGGCAGCGCTGGTCGCGCGCCTGCGCGCGGCGAGGCGCCTCGACGATGCACGCCGCGCGGCCGTGCACTGGACCCGGGTGGCGCCGTTCAGCGGGCGGGCGTGGGCCACTCTCGGCGAGATCCTCGACGAGGTCAGCGCCCGAGAGCCCGCGGAGAACGCGTTTCGGAATGCGATGTCGTGCGCGCCACGGTCCGTGGGGGTCCTCGCGGCCACTGCCAACCACTTCCTGCGGGCGGCCAACTACCCGGAGACGCTGCGGCTGCTCGATCGGGCGCGGGCGATGGCGCCGCGCGAGCCGAAGCTGATCGGCGCCTACGCGATCGCGCTCGAGCGAGCGGGCCACCGGCAGCGGGCACTCACCTTCGTCGACGAGCACCGGGGGCGCACCCTCGATCCGAACTTCGCCGTCGCGGCCGCGCGGGCGTGGAGCCGACAGGGTCGCCACGAGGAGGCGGTCGACATCGTGACGCGCTCCCTGGCCCAGGAGCCCCTGACTCCGGGACACCAGGCGTTCCTGGCCCACCAGCTGGGCGCGAGCTTGGAGGCGCGGGGCGACCACGACGGCGCGTTCGCCGCACACACCCAAGGAAACGCCGCGCTCGGGTTCCGCTGGTCGCGGCAGACCTACGAGGCCTTCTGCCAGGCGGTCATGCCCTACTTCACGACCTTCGAGGGCGGCCGGAGCCGGCGCGAGGGGCCGGCGCCGATCTTCATCGTCGGCATGCCCCGTTCGGGCTCGACCCTGCTCGAGACGGTGCTGACGATGCTGCCCGGCGTGGAGACGGTCGGGGAGGCGCCGTACGTGCACGAGACGCTCCAGCGGATCGCCCACCGGGCGGGGCGGAGCGGCCTGCGGCCCTACGCGAGGCGGATGTCCGACGAGGCGTGGACCCAGATCGCCGACGCCACGGCGGCGCGGTACGCGCGCGCCCACCCGGACGCTTCGCACGTCGTGGACAAGATGCTGTTCAACTTCGACCGGCTGGACCTGCTGGCCCGGCTGTTCCCGGGCGCGCGCGTGCTCGCGATGTCCCGCAACCCCTACGACTGCTGCCTGTCGAGCTACTTCCAGAACTTCGACACGCGGATGACGTTCACGCGCCGCCTGTCCGACCTCGGCCACGTCTACGCGAAGCATCGGCAGTTCCTGGACGCCGCAGAGAGCCTGCCGCTGCAGGTCCGGGAGGTCCGCTACGAAGATCTGGTGGACGATCTCGAGGGCACGATGCGGGGCGTCACCGCGTTCCTGGGCCTGACCTTCGACCCCGCGTGCCTGCAGTTCCACCGGAACCCTCGGCAGGCGCGCACGGCGTCCTACGATCAGGTCCGGCGGCCGCTGTACCGGTCGAGCCTGGGGCGCTGGCGGAGCTACGCGCGGCACCTGGGGCCGCTGTTCGCCGAGCTTCCGCCCCAGGTGTGGGACCCCCAGGCCGAGCACGAGGGGCTCGTGCTCGCCTAGTTTCCCGGGGGGTCCCCGCCCCCCGACCGCATGCGTTGTAGGCTCCGTCTGCCAAGGAGGGAGCATGAACGAAGACCGACCCTTCGCGATTACCGTCGACCGGGCACGCACGCAGGTCCCGCCTGGTCGGACGGCCGAGATCGGCATCACCGTCAGCAACGTCAGCGGCCGGCGGCTCGTCGCCCGGCCGTCCGTGCACGCCCCCGATGCCCAGGTGGCGAGCTGGGTGAACGTGGATCAGCCCCACGAGCAGGATCTCGACGAGGGGGAAACGCGCCGCCTCGCCGCGCGCATCGAGATCCCGGCGAGCATCTCGCCCGGGACCTACACCTGCCGGATTATCGTGTCCAACGTGGAGAACCCCGACGAGGAGTTCGCCGAGGGCCCGGACCTGACCATCGAGGTCACCGCCGACGCCCCCGCCCCCGAGCGCAAGCCGTTCCCCTGGTGGATCGTCGCCGTTGCCGGCGGAGCCGTGCTGCTCATCGGGATCATCGTGACCGTGGTGGTGCTCACCAGCGGCGGCGACGGCGGCGGCGAGTCAGAGGTGGCAGAGACCCCGGCCCCCGCCCCCGCGGCCGCCGCGGCGCCGGGCGAGGCGGCCCCCCTCGTCGTGCAGAGCATCGAGCACGCCAACGGCAGCGTGGGAGCGTACTTCCACTTCACCGCGGCCGACCTCGACGAGATCCTGGGCCGCTCCGACTGGGCGGGCAAGACCCATCCCCTCGGCGTGCGGTCGGGCGGCGGCGACGTGGTGCCCGTGGTGATGTGGCGGAGCCCCAACGGGGGCTCCAGCGGCGACGCTCACGGGCGCAAGGCCGACGGCGCGAAGAACGGGGACTGGACGAAGGGCCAGGAGCTCACCTTCGGCGAGTCGCCGGCGCTCGCCCAGCACCCGATCGAGGTCCTGAGCAACGACCACTCGTCGGGGAAGACCGGCCAGTACTTCAACTTCGACGTCGCCGAGGTCGACAAGGCGGTCGGCCACGACCAGTGGGCGAGGCGTGTGTTCACCATCCGGCAGGCGCGGACCGGCAAGTCGTCCGCGGCCGTGCTCTGGAGGAACGCCAACGGAGGCTCCCAGGGCGACGGGCACGGGCGCTGGGTCGACGGCCCCGCCCCCGGGCAGTGGAAGGCGGGCGAGACCTTCGAGATCCGCTTTGTACACTGGGCGCTGCCCAAGCGCCGCGGCGGCTGAGCCCGGGCACGCCTCAGCGCGTCTGCGTGACCGGGTCGGCGGCCGTGAACCGAACCCAGAACAGCCCCGGGTCCCCGGCCTCGACCAGGACCGACCCCTCCTGGGCGACGTAGCTGTCGAGCTCCTCGGCCACTTCCCGGCAGATCGGCTCGCTGAGCGCCGGGCCCTCGACCCGCAGCGCGGCCTGGGGACCGAGCCACACCACGTCGAGCGTGAGCCCCCCGGTGGTTCCCTCCGGCAGCCGCTCCGCGAGCATGCTCAGCGCACCCGAGACCAGCGACACCGCGAGCGGCTGGGAGGTGGTGATGTACACCGGAGTGCCGATGTCGGGCAGGTACGCCCCACCCTTCGGCGCGAGCTGGGATCGGGCGAGCTCCCGGGCCGCGAGCGTGACCTCGACGAGGTCGGTCAGCGGCGCCCCGGCGTAGAGCCGGCCGAGCGCCGCCACGCCATCGTGGGCGTCTCCGTGCGCGGCCTCGACCTCGTACAGCGCGTGCTCCCCGTCTTCTAGCGCCTCCTGGGCCGTTCGCAGCGCGCGCCGCAGCAGCTCGGGGTCGACCGCGGTCTCGAGAGACCGCTCCACCAGCTGGAGCAGCGGCCGCAGCCCCTCGATGGCCTGCACGGTGGTCGAGGCCTCCCGCCCAATCAGCGCGACGACCCGCTGGAGCTGATCGAGCGCGGGCGCCGCCGACTGATCGGAGAGCGCCCTCCTCGACTCCCGACTCATCGCTCCGAGCTCGGACAGCCGCCGGTTGGCGCGCTCCGAGAGCTCGCGCAGCAGGCGCCGGTCGGCGTCGGTGAAGGTCCGCGGCTGCTGACACAGCACGCACAAGGTGCCCACCACGACGTCGTTCACGACGAGAGGCATGCCGAGGTAGGCACGGATCCCGTAGGTGTGGACCAGGTATTGGGGCACCCGCGGATCCGTCGCCGCGTCGATGACCTCGAAGGGCCGCCCGTCGCGCACGACGAACTGGCAGAACGACGCCCGCCGCTCGGTCGCGCCGGCGACCGCGAGCTCCTCGGGAAGCCCGAGGTGGGCCCGGAAGCGCTGCACGTGGTCGAGCACCAGGTTGACCATCGCAATCGGAGTATGCAGCGCCTCCGCAGCCTCGGCGACGATCGCCTCGAGCACCGGGTCGGGCTCACGGGCCAGCATCTGACCCCGAAACGCTGGCCGGCGGTCGGGTCGGGGGCCCAGTGCATCGAAGTCGTCGTCCATCGTACGGCAGACCATATTGCCGAGGGGGAGCCCTGACAAAATCGTCAGCATCGGCGGCCTGCGGCGGGCAGACTTGAGCCGTTGCGCGGTCTCGCTATTCCTCCCACGAGTTCCGACAGGAGGAATCCATGGTCCGCTGGGGCCTGCGCGGCTGGAGCAAGTCGGATGCGGTCTCGTGGGGCCGGTTCGCG
The DNA here is from genome assembly GCA_964393165.1 of uncultured Enterobacteriaceae bacterium. Taxonomy (GTDB): domain Bacteria; phylum Myxococcota_A; class UBA796; order UBA796; genus DRPG01. The sequence continues at coordinate 15,258 of CAYMSU010000010.1, read as the reverse complement.
ACGTGGGACGCCGACAACAACCGCCTGATCAGCCGCTCCGAGTTCCTCGCCCAGTGGGATCAGCTCACGGTCTACGACGAGTGGGCCGTCGACGACGACCCGGAGCTCGGCGAGGAGGAGTTCGCACGGGGCGTCTACGCCACCTGGGACAGCAACGGCGACGGCGTGGTGGACATGATCGAGTACCGCTTCTAGCGGCTCACCACACCTTCCACCACGGGTCCTTCTGGGGCCGACGCACGCGGGTGCGCTCGCCCTCGCGCCGGCGGATCGCCCGCTCCGCCCGAGTGCTCCACGAGGTGACGGACGTCTCGGGCGGCACGAGCCCGGGATCCCGCTCGAGCATCGTGAGCGCGGTCGCGCCCTCCTCGATCGGGATCTCCCGCAGCCCGTCAGCGTGCACCAGCGGCCACTGCTCTCCGCGGGGGAGGCCGGACGGCTCGGCGTCAGCGAAGCGCTGGATGCCCTGGACGGTCGCGATCCAGGGAGGGAGCGCTCCAGTGGCGCCGGACACGCGGAGATTGCCGACGCTCATCGACCGGTTGTCGTCGTAGCCGACGTACACGCCGACCGCGTGCCCAGCCGCGGCGCGGTAGCCTCGCCCCTGCGGCCCCGGCAGGAAGCCCAGGAACGCCGCGTTCCGGAAGTCGTTGGTGGTGCCCGTCTTGCCGCCGAGCGGCACATCCGCGCCGGCGACCTCGACCGCGCCCTTGGCGGCGCGCCCCGTGCCGTACTGCACCACGTTCCGCAGGATATCGGCGGTCATGTCGCCCACGCGAGGGTTCGTCACCTCGGCCGGCTCCGGCTCGGCACGGTACAGGACCTTTCCGTCAGACGTCCGGATCTCGGCGATCAGCACCGCCGGACCGAGCTCGGGGTCCTCGACGGAGGCGGTCTTGCCCGACACCAGGCCGCCGTAGAGGACCGTCGCCTCCTCGAGGGTGATCTCGGTGGCTCCCAGGGGCAGCGACAGGACCTCCTTCAGCTCGGTCTGCACCCCGAGCGACGCGGCCAGATCGGTGACGTACCGCATGGCGAGGACCACGCGGAAGTCGGGGTGCCACAGCAGCACGTCGGGGTTGTACAGGCCGCCCTCGCCGCTCTCGATCGCCAGCTTCTGGCGCTCCATGGCCGACCCCAGGGCGTCGACCGCGCCCAGCGTGAGCACCTCCGTCATGAGCACCTCGTCGACCGAGACGAGGTTCCGCGCCTTCTTCCGCAGCGGGTTCGACTTGCCGAAGCCGAGGTTGATGCTCAGCGGCTTGCGCCGGCGACGGCGGCGGCGCTTGCCGGACTTGCCCGAGGGCTCTGAGCTCGACTGCGCTTGGTCCTCCGCCTGCTCGAAGAGCTTGGACACCGGCTCGAAGCCGTCCGCCCGGAAGGCGCAGGCGAGCTCGATGTCGCCGTCTTCCTCGAGGTAGAGCAGGTCCTTGACCCGCCGCCCCGGGTCCTCACCGTCCTTGAGACCACGCTCGAGCGCCTCGTACTGGTTGCGGCACTTGCCGATCTTCGCCTGCAGCGGCTCGAAGGACCGCCCGTCGCTCGCGGCCCGGATCGCGCGGGCCTCCTCGACGCGGCCCTGCTCCTTGAGGGTCCCCGCGAGCTCCGCACGGGCCGCCGCGAAGGTGATCCCCGGAAGATCCCGCTTCGTGGGCAGCACGCCGGCCTCCTGCACTCGGGTGCGGTACTCCCGGGCGGACTCGTCCGGCTTCTTGGCGAGGCCCACCTTGTCCGCGATCACGGCGAGCTCGCGAGCCGAGAGCTGATCCACCAGGTGGTAGAGCAGCCACACCGACGCGATGTTCTCGGACTTCACGCCCGCCCAGGCCATCGACACCTCGGGCTCGGGCTCGTGGTCGGGCCGCGGCTGGTAGGTGCTCCCGGAGAACGCGAAGGTCGTGGGCGTGTTGTGGAGCAGGTCGTCGGGCCGCCACCCGAGGGTCATCGCCGCATGGTACACGAGCGGCTTGAACGTCGACCCGAACTGACGCAGCGCCCGAACCCGGTCGAAGTCGCGGTTCGGGTTCCCCCCGATACGGGCCCGGATGCGCCCATCCTCCACCACGACCACGGCGCCCTGGACCTCGGGGCGGACCTCGAGGTCGCAGCGCTCCTCGCCCGGCTCGTCGTCGCGGATCGACACCCACACCACCGAGCCGTCCTCGATGCCCGCGACGAAACCGTCGACCTCGGCGGTGGGCACCTTCGTCCAGCGGTCCTTCTTCTGACCCCGGTAGACCGCCGCCGCGGCACGCACGACCGCGTCGCGGTCGACGAGGCAGTCGAATCCCCCGAGGTCGAGCTGGAGCTGGCCGTCGACATGGCGGACCACCCGGCCGTACCGCAGCTGGTGGACCACCGGCAGGTCGTAGGGATCGTGGTCGGGCGCGTACTTGTCGTCGACGACGAAGGCGGACGCGGGCAGGGCCTCGAGCTGCGTGCCCAGCACCGACAGGTGATGGGCGAGCCCGTAGGTGGCCTCGTGCTGCACGCCATCCTGCAGGGTGGTCACGATGGTGAGGCCGGCTCCCGCGACCTCGTCGACGCCTGCCTGCACCAGGAGATCCTGGATGGCCGGGGCCTGCAGCCGCCGCTCGACCTCGTCGAGGACGGTGCTCGCGGGATGCCGGAAGCGCCCGCGGCGGAACGGCAGCTCGAAGCCGTCCGCGAGCAGGGCCTCAGCCTCCGCGCGCACGGCCTCGGCCTGGGACGCCTCGACGCCCGGCGGCGTGAGCGCGTCGAGATCCTCTTCCGCGAGTCGGCCAAGGACGTAGCGCGTGCGGTCGTGAGCCCGCTGCCGTGCCTGGGCCTGACGCTCCTGGTCGCCCAGGAAGGGGTCGTAGTTCGCCGGACCCTTGACGAGCCCCGCCAAGAACGCGCTCTCGAGCAGCCCGAGCTCGGCCACCGGCTTGTCGAAGAAGTACCGCGCGGCCACCCCGAGCCCGGCGCCGTTGCCCGTCACGTGAAAGAGGTTGGCGTAGAAGGTCAGGATGTCCTGCTTGGTGAACTCCTTCTCCAGGTGCAGCGCGTAGTCGAGCTCCTGCCACTTCGCAGCGAGGGTGCGCCCCGGGCGCTCGAAGAGGTTCTTGGCGGTCTGCTGGGTGAGGGTCGACCCCCCCGACACGACGCCGCCGGCGCCGATGTTGTCGCGGGTAGCACGCGCGATCCCGCCCGGATCGACCCCGTTGTGGGACCAGAACTTGCTGTCCTCGGCTGCGACGATCGCCATCTGCCAGGCCAGCGGCAGCGCGTCGTAGCGGATCCCGAAGCGGTGCTCCCCCTCGAAGAAGGCGCCGATCGCGGTGGCGCCGTCTGCGTAGGTGACGACGGAGTCGCTCGCGTAGAGCTCCGCTTCGATGGCCTCGCGGCTCATCTCCTCGGGCCGAGCGCCGCAGCCCGGCGTGTTGCAGCCCGCGACGAAGAGAACGAGCGCGAGGGCTCGCGACAGCGCGACCATGGTGACCTCGTGGCGACGGTGGTGACGTATTCGGCAATCCCGAGCCGGGCCCCTACTCGGCCGGCGGGCCCCCGAGGGGCGGGAGCGTCCACCCGCCGATGGCGATCTCGTCGCCGTCCACGACCACCCACTCGTCGAGCATCGCCACCCGCTGGCCGCCGTCGTAGTGGAGCAGGCTCTCCCCGAGGGTGACCGTGCCGTCGGACCCGACCTCGACGAAGGCGGCGAGCCAGTCGAGGCCCTGATCGAAGGCGCGGAGCAGATCGACCGCGTCGCCGCCGGCGGCCATGACCAGCGCGACACCGAGCGCCAGGATCGCGAGTGTGCGGAGCATCGACGAGAGCCCTCCCGACCGCAGTACGCGGGCGCGGCCGGAGCCTTCGTCGACAGTCGTCAACGACCGTCAGGCTGCGAGCACCTTCCGGGTTGCCTCGAGCCAGGCCTCGACCTTCGACAGCTCTGTCGGATCAGCCTCGCGATCGAACGACAGGCCCATGCGAACCCCATCCGTACGAACGGCCATGTTCCGCAGGGTAACCGGCAAGATCGCGACCTCTCCCATGGCGGGGAGGTGGATCTGGATCGTGAACGACGTGCCGATGCGGCCCGCACGCCTGGCCTCGATGGTGGTGGCCACACCCAGGCCCGACGCCGAGACGTCGACGACATCGGCAGGGACCCGGCCGAGGTCGCACACGAGGGTGGTCGACACCGGGTTCTGGGCGAGCGGCCGGATGCGCTCGGCCCCGCGGAGCTCGAGCGCTTTGGCGAGCCCCGCCGGGAGCACTCCGGGCTGAAGCGGCGGATCGAACCGGAACACCCACTCCTTGAGGTCGAGCAGCCCGCCGCGGGCAGGGGCGAGCGCGAGCGCGTCGCTGACGTCGAGCGACGCTCCCTGGACCGTGATCCGAAGCTGGACCGGCAGGCCGGGCACGAGTCGCTCCCCGTGCTCGGGCTTGACCCCGAGCACCGCCGAGTCGAGCGAGAGGTCGAGCAGCGCGGCGGGCTCCTGCTGATCTCCGACCGTGAGCTCCGCGCGGAGGTCCCCCATGCGCGCGATCCGCGAGCGACGCGCCTCCGCGGTGGGGTCGCGCAGCCGCTCCTCGGTCCTCGTGAGGTGCAGGGCGAGGTTCTCCCGCTGTTGCTCGAGCAGCCGCGTCTGCAGCCGGGACTGCCCGTACGCCTTCTCCACCGCCTCCCCGAGGGGCAACAGCTCCCGCCACACCACGGGGAGGACCACCGTCTCGGTGGGACCCTCCACGAGGTTGTCGACCGCAGCCTCGAGCCGCTCGAGATCCCGCCTCACGTAGCGGAGCGCTCGCCGGTGCAGCGCGTAGGTCGCGAGGCCTGCCGACGCGGCCACCGCGTAGCCCCACGGTCGATGCGGTCCGGCCGCGCAGGCCGCCCCGACGAACGCGATGCCGACGGCAAACCACTGAACTTGTTTCCATGCCCGGACCACGCCCGGCCATCGGCCCGCACGGCGGGGGCTTGACCCCGCGACCTCGCTCCGGCCCGGATGGCGGGCCCAAGGGGAGGAACGACCCACTGGTCAGCAATCTCCTAAACCGTGCCTGGGGGTGACCGATTGAGCCAACGCCAGTTGCCCGACGGAGAATGCATGCGGGGACTCCTGTTCGACAAGCTCAGCCAGGGGCTCCAGGACGTGCTGACGCTGCGACAGAAGCAGCACGCGCTCACTGCGACCAACCTCGCCAACGCGGAGACCCCCCGCTTCAAGGCGAAGGTGATCGACTTCGAGCGATCCCTGGCCGCGGCCATGGACCACGACGTCGGCCTGCCGATGCAGCGCGTCCACGACCGTCACCTGCGCCCGATCGGGAGCGACCGCACGCGCATTGTCGAGCTGGAGCCGACGCCCTGGGCGGTGGACGGCAACTCGGTGCTCCCGGAGCGGGAGCAAGCCCGGCTCGCCCACAACGCCCTGATGTACCGCGCCGTGGCCCAGGGCCTCTCCAAGCGCATGGCCATGATCAAGTACGCCGCCAACGACGGAAGGTAGCCCCCATGGATCTCCTCGATACCTTCAACATCAGCGGGTCCGGGTTGACCGCGCAGCGCGTCCGGCTGCGCACGATCTCCTCGAACCTGGCGAACGCGCGCACCACGCGCACCGAGGAGGGTGGCCCCTACCAGCGCAAGGCGCCCGTCCTGCGCGCCACGCCGCTCGGCAAGTTCGGCGACGCCCTCGACCGTGAGCTGTCGACGGTCCTCGTGGAGCGGATCGACCAGCAGCAGCGGGTGCGCATGGAGTACGACCCCGGCCACCCCGACGCCGACGCCGACGGGTACGTGCCCATGCCCGACATCGACGTCCTCGCCGAGATGGTGGACCTCATGACCACTGCACGGTCGTACGAGGCGAACGTGACCGTGGTGGAGACCACGCACGACATGGCCAACCAGGCCCTCGAGATCGGGAGGTAGGCATGGTTCACGCCGTACCTTCGCTGGCCTCTGCCGCCTCCGTCGCGAGCGCGGCCACGGCGGCCGTCCCTACGCCCGCGCCTCCGGCGGGCCCTGGGTTCGACGACACCCTCGTCTCCGCCATCGGTCAGGTCGAGGTCCAGCACACGCAAGCCGACGACTTCCTGCAGCGCCTCGCCGCAGGGGAGCAGGTCGATCTCCACGGCACGATGATCGAGCTCGAGAAGGCCGACATCGCGCTGCGCACCATGGTCTCCGTGCGGGACCGGTTCATCTCTGCCTACGAGCAGGTGATGAACATGACTGTGTGAGGACCCCGTGAAGGCCTTCACGGATCAGCTGTTGGCCTTCTGGACAGAGCTCGACCCCAGCCGGCGCCTCCAGCTGGTCGTTGCAGTGGTCGCGACCCTCGCCGTCCTCGTCGGCGTGGGCATCTGGTCGGCGCAGCCGGACTGGGTGACCGTGACCGACATCGTGACGGCCGCGGAGGCGAACGAGGCGGCGGCCGTGCTCGGCGAGGAAGGCATCGACTTCAAGCTCAGCGAGACCGATCAGGTCCTCGTGCAACGTCGCGACGAGGCGGTCGCGCGTGGCGCGCTGCAGAGCGTGGGGCTCCTGAAGAAGATGGGGGACATCGACCAGCTGCCGATGGGCACGTCGCCGCAGGCGATGCGCTGGGCGCTGCTCCGGGAGCGCGAGGGCAACCTCGCCTACGCGATCTCCCGCATCGTCGGGGTCCGCGACGCCCAGGTCAACATCGTCGAGAAGAACGACGACGCCATCGTCGCGGCCGAGGTCGAGCCCGCGCGGGCCTCCGTCGTCGTCCGGATGATGCCCGGCCGCCGGCTCTCCGACGACAAGGTGCGGGGGATCACCAACACCGTCGCCGCCGCCGTGGACGGCCTGACCACGGACCGCGTGATGGTCGTGGACGACCACGGCACCCTGCTCACGCGGGAGTTTGGCGCGGGCTCGGACTCCGCCTCGGCGATGCTCCGCGAGCTCGTCGAGTACCAAGACCGGCAGGAGCGGCGGATCGTCCAGAAGGTGCAGTCCGCCCTGAGTCCGATGTTCGGCTACGACGGGGGCTTCTCGGTGACCGCCCTCGTCGAGCTCGACCTCACCACGTCCGAGGTCGTCAGCAGCAAGATCGACGGTCGGGGCCAGGTCCCCGTCTCCGAGCAGATCTCGGAGACCAACAGGGTCACCGAGGAGTCCGGCGGGATCCCGGGGGTCGACGCCAACCTGCCCGAGCGGCCCGCCGACGACGCCGGCAGCACCGAGGAGAACACCTCCGACACGACGACGAACTTCACCTACCCCACGGTCGAGGAGGTCATGCGGCGCCCCGCCGGCGGCGTGGAGCGCGTCTCGGTCGCGGTCCAGGTGGACCGCCAGCGGATCGAGCAGGCCGCGGAGGCCGCGGGGATCACGCCCCAGGAGCTGATGACGAACGTCGAGGAGACCGTCCAGGCCGCGGCGGGCCTCAAGGACGGCCGCGACGACAAGATCAGCGTGGCCTTCGTCCCCTTCCAGCCGGTCGACTTCGTCGAGGCCGAGTCGTCGTTCCTGCCACCGGCCGTCGCCGTGCAGCTCACCCTCGGCGCGCTGCCGTACCTCGTGGCCGGGATCGCCGCGTTCCTCGCGTTCACGTACGTCGTGCGCCCCCTGATGGCCCGCATCACCGAGACGCCTCCCCAGAAGACGCTCGAAGAGCAGATCGCCGAGCTCGAGGCGAAGGGCGGCCCCGACAACGAGCACATCACCATCCGCTTGCGACGGTTGATCGACAACTTCCGACCGATCGACTCGGCGGAGCTCTCGGGCCTGGTGGCCCAGCACCCGAGTGCCGCCGCCAAGGTGCTCAAGCAGTGGAAGCGCTTCGGGTGAGGAGAGACATTGAGCAGCGCTGACCCAGCATCGACTGCGGCCCATCCCGGGGGCGAGCTCTCCGGACCGCAGCGCGCGGCGATCCTCGTGATGTACCTGCAGCGGGACGTCGCACGGGAGGTGCTGCGGCACCTCTCCGATGAGGACCTCAACGGGATCGGGGAGGCGATGGCCCAGGTCGAGCACGTCAGCCCGGACGTGATCGAGGAGGTCGTCGGCGCGTTCGTGCGCGACATGTACGACGCCTGCCTGGTGCCCGCGACCGGGTCGGAGTACGCGCTCGACGTGCTGCCCGAGCTCGTCGAGCCCGCCCGCCGGCCCCGGATGGTGTCTCACCTGCGGCGCCACATCTCGAACCGGCTCGCCGACGCAGTCGGGGAGCACCCGCCGCGCACAGTGGCGGCGGTCCTGCTCGACGAGCACCCACAGACCCGCGCCGTGGCGCTCCTGCTGATGGGCGAGGACCACGCTGCCACGGTGCTCGGCGAGTTCCCCGAGGACGTCCGTGCCGAGGTCGCGCTCCGGATGGCCCGGATGGAGCGCATTCCCTCGCAGCTCGCCGACAAGGTGGAGGAGAGCCTGATCTCAGCGCTGTCCGACGAAGGCGTGGGCGGCCTGAAGCTGCCCGGCGTCGACCGCACCGCCAAGATCCTGGGTCGCCTCGGGCTCGACGACCAACAGTCGGTGCTCGACGGGATCGCCCGGGGCGAGCCGGAGCTGTCCGAGGTGCTCCGCCGCCGCATGGTCGTCTTCGAGGATCTCACCCGCCTCGACGACCGGTCGATGCAGACGCTGCTCAAGAGCGTGGAGCGGGACAAGCTGGTCATCGCCCTGCGCGGCGCGTCCGAGGACATCGCCGCCCTCGTGCTCCGCAACATGTCCAGCCGGGCCGCGTCCGATCTCAAGGAGGAGATCGAGATCCTGGGGCCGAAGCCCAAGGCGATGGTCGAGCAGGCCCGCGAGGAGATCGTCCAGACCGTCCTGCACCTGCGCGAGGAGGGTGCCCTCACGCTGTCCTTCGGCGGCGACGCCGAGCTGCTCTAGCCGATGTCGTTCAAGCCGCTCGGACCCGACCAGCCGTTTCGCAACCTCCGCGGGGGGGAGTCGCCCGCGCCCCCCGAGCGCGGACACCTCAAGGAGGTGCCTGCGGGGGACTCGACGAGGTCCGCCGAGGAGACCCGAGCCCGGATCGCCGAGGCCCGCGAAGAGGGGGCGGCCGAGGCGCGCGAGGAGCTGCAGGCGGAGCTCGCGCAGCTGAAGGAGGTGGTCGACGCGGTGCTCCCGGCCGTCCAGCAGCTGGAGGCGCTCCGCAAGCGCACGCTGTCCGAGGCGGCAGAGGACATTGCCGAGATCGTCCGCCTGTTCGCCACCCGGATCGTACAGGACGCCCTCGCGATGCACCCCGACGCGCTGCCCCGGCTCGTCACCGAGGCGCTGTCGCAGCTCCCCGAGCACGAGGAGGTGACCATCACGGTGTCTCCGCAGTCGGCGGAGACGCTGTCCCGGGCCCTGCCCGCGGACCTCCGGGACCGGGTCCAGATCGACATGGAGATGGGCCCCGGCGCCGTCGTGCGCACGCGGAACGCGTCCGTCGACGCCACCCTGCAGACCGCCACCGAGGGCCTCGACGCGGCGCTGCGGGACTGGCTCGGGGAGCAGTGGTGGGTCGAGGGGGAGGCCCGATGAACCTCGACGGGCTCCGCAGCGCGCTCGAGCGGGTACCGCTCAGCAAGGTCCACGGTCGGGTCACCCAGGTGGTCGGGCCCCTGCTCGAGGCGGAGCTCCCGCGCGCGGCGCTCGGCGCGATGTGCACGGTCGGCCGCTATCGCTCCTGCGAGATCGTCGGGTTCCGGGGGGACCGCGCGCTGCTGGTCCCCCTCGAGTCGGTGGTCGGCGTCGCCCACGGCGATCCCGTGGAGGTCACCGACGAGGCCCTGCTGTGCCCGGTCGGAGACGACCTGCTGGGGCGTGTCGTCGACGGCCTCGGGCGCCCGATGGACGGCAAGGGGCCCATCGTCACGACCAACCGCCGGCCAATCGTGGGTCACCCCCGCGACGCCCTTCGCCGCGACCTGATCAGCGAGGGGCTGGAGACCCGGATCCGCGTGATCGACGGGCTGATGCCGCTCGCCCGCGGCCAGCGGCTCTCGATCACCGCGGCCGCAGGCGTCGGCAAGTCCACGCTGCTCGGCATGCTGGCCCGCTGGGTCCACGCCGACGTGGTGGTCACCTGCCTCGTCGGCGAGCGCGGGCGGGAGGTCCGCGAGTTCATCGAGGACAACCTCGGGGAGGGCGCGCTCGAGCGGTCGGTGGTCGTGGTCACCACGTCCGATCAGTCCCCTGCCCTGCAGGTCAAGGCCCCCCAGACCGCGACCACGATCGCGGAGGCCTTTCGCGACGAGGGCCGCCACGTGCTGCTGCTCGTGGACTCGCTGACCCGCCTCGCGCTGGCCCAGCGCCAGATCGGCCTCGCCGCGGGGGAGCCGCCCACCACCCGAGGATTCACGCCCTCGGTGTTCGCCATGCTGCCGCCACTTCTCGAGCGCGCCGGCGCCGGCGAGGGCGGCGGGAGCATCAGCGCGTTCTACACGGTGCTCACCGATGCCGACGAGGAGCACGATCCGATCGGAGACGCGGTCCGCGGCATCCTCGACGGCCACCTCGTGCTGAGCCGGAGCCTCGCCACCCACGGCCAGTACCCGGCGGTGGACGTGCTGCGGTCGCTCTCGCGGGTCGCGCACCGCGTGACCCCAGCCGAGCACGCGAGCCTGGCCACCCGCTTCCGGCACCTGCTGTCGGTCTGGCGCGAGAACGAGGAGCTCGTTCGGCTCGGCGCCTACCGACGGGGCGCCAACGCCGAGGTCGACGAGGCCCTGGACCGATACCCCCACATGGTCGCGTTCCTGAAGCAGGATCCGGATGCTCCGGCGTCGAGGGCGGACACCGTCCAGCAGCTCCGGAACATCCTCGGGCCGACGGCGGCACCGCAGTCTCAAGCTGGCTCGTAGAGGACCGAAAGGAACCGCGGAGGGCTTGATGGAGCCGGTCGTCTTTGCGCGGCAGCCGATATTCGACGTCGAGCTCGAGGCGGTCGGCTACGAGCTCCTCTATCGCCGTCCCCGCGCGACGAAGGCCGACTTCATCGACGGCAACCACGCGACGGCCCGGGTGGTCGTCGGAGCCCTCGTGGAGGTCGGCCTCAACGAGGTCGTCGGCGCGCTGCCGGCGTTCATCAACGTCACGCGAGAGCTGCTGTGCAGCGACCGCCTGTACTCGCTGCCTCCGCACCGGGTCGTGCTGGAGGTGCTGGAAGACGCCGAGATCGACGACGAGCTGGTGCAGGCCGTGGTGAGGCTGCGCGAGGAGGGCTATCCCATCGCGCTCGACGACTTCTCGTTCCGACCTGGCATCGAGCGCCTGCTTCCCCTCGCCACCTACGTGAAGCTCGACGTGATGGCTCACGGCGTCGACGGTGTGACGGAGCAGGTCCGGGCACTGCGGAAGTGGGACGTCACCCTCCTCGCCGAGAAGGTCGAGACCAAGGACGAGCTCGAGGCCTGCAAAGAGATCGGCTGCACCCTGTTCCAGGGCTACTTCCTGGCGAAGCCCTCCAACCTCGAGCGCGGCGGCACCGCGCCCGCCCGACAGACGCTGCTCCGCCTGGTGGCCCGACTGTACGACCCCGACGTGTCGGTCCAGGAGATCGAGCACATCGTCGCGAGTGACGTGGGGCTGTCCTACCGGATCCTGCGGATCATCAACTCCGCGTACTACCACCTGCCGCGCAAGGTCCGCTCCGTGCGGCAGGCGGTCGCGCTGCTCGGGCTGCGGTTCACCCGCTCGTGGGTGAGCCTCATCGTGATGGCCGACCTCGGCGACGCGCCGACGGAGGTGGTCACCGCCGCGGCGGTTCGGGCCAAGATGTGCGAGCGCCTGGCGCAGATCCGAGGCGTGAACGACCCCGAGGCGTACTATCTGAGCGGCCTGTTCTCGATGCTCGACGCGATCATGGACCAGCCGCTCGACGCGATCGTGGGCCAGCTGCCGCTGACCCCCGACATCAAGAGCGCCCTGATGGCCAAGGAGGGCCCGATCGGGCAGGCGCTGAACTGCGTGCTGGCTCACGAGCAGGCGAACTGGGAGGGCCTGTCCTTCGAGGGCCTGCAGGACGAGGAGATCCAGCAGGCCTACCTCGAAGCGCTCTCGTGGGCGTTTCGGACCCGCGATGCGCTGTGGGCGGCACTGACCAGCCAGGGCAACGCCGACGAGGAGCCGACCGCCTGAGTCTGCGCGAGCGCGGCTACCCGGACGGGGCCGCGGCCTGGATCCGCTCGAGGCGCGCCGTCATCTCCTCGAGGGGGATCTCGGGGCTGAGGCCCACCCTCGACCAGAACGAGGTAGGGGCCTCCTTGGCGAGCCGCACCGCCTTGAGCTGGGCCTCCTCGGCCTCGGCGAGCGCGCCGGCCTGGAACAGGGCCTCGGCCAGCGTGTCGAGGTACACCGAGCGGGACTGCACGTCGTCGGGGCCGAGGCGGTGCAGGCTCTGCCGGGAGACCTCGATCGCCCGGGCTGGATCCCGCGTGTCTTCGGGCCCCTGCACGAGCTCCCACGCGAGGTAGTTCAGCGCCTCCGGGTCGTCGGGCTCGAGGCTGACCCAGTGCTCGGCGACGACCCGCATGGCGCCGTGGAGCGCCTTCTCGCCCTGGGCCTCGGACCGCGCGAGGTGGTACGCCACGAGCTGGGTGGTCGAGGCGTCGTCGACTCGGCGGAGCACCCGCGCGAGCGTCTCCTCGCCCTCCTCCCGCGCACCGGCCTCGACGAAGCGGACCATCATCTCCGCGGCGACGGAGCCGAGGTTGGGGCCGCGCTTCTCGCTGACCTGGACGGCGGCGCTCCGCGCGAGGTCGAGGCTCGCGGTCTGCATGGCGCGCGCCCCGTCGAACCCCATCCACACGGTGGCGGCGACGAGCAGGGCAGCTGCCGCGGCGGACGCGACGAGCGTGCTCCGGGGCGCCTCCTCGGCCGGATCGGGGGTCGCCCCCGCCAGGAGCATTCCGCACAGAAAGCCCCCGAGGCCAGACCACGAGTCCACCGAGGACAGCGCGGCGGGAAGCCCGAACGCCATCGCGAAGACGAGCAGACCCGCGTACATGAACTGCTGGCTCACGAGGAGCTGCATGCGCTCGCGGACGGGGGACCGACCGAACCACGAGGTGCCCACCACGAGGCCCGCGAGCCCGAGCACCGCACCCTGGGAGCCGAGGTGCACGGGCGCGGTCGGGTTGAACGAGGCCGCCGCGAGCGCCGCGCCGAGGCCGCACACCACGTAGAACAGCAGTAGCCGGCGCGAGCCCCAGAACTGCTCCACGACGGCGCCCAGCTGGAGCGTGGCGACCGCGCACAGCGCGACGTGGAGGAACCCGTCGTGAAGGAACGTGGGCAGGAGCAGGCGGTAGGACTCGAGGTGCTCGGTGACCCGGTCAGGCCGGAGCCCCCCGAGGCGCACGTGCACCAGCGTGTCCGACCCGCCGCCGAGCAGGTGCTCCACCGCGAAGAACCCGACCATGAGCACGGACAAGGCAAATGCAACCGGGAACTGCCGGGCAATGCTCAACAACGGTCAGGAGCCCCTCGACACCGCTGCCCCGTATCCCGTCGCGCTTTACCCGGCGCGCGCCGTGGCGTACAAGGGTCGCCATGCGCATCTCCACCATCGTGACGGGCCTGGGGGGAGGCCTCGTCGTGGCCGCCGCCCTCGCGGCGCCGCTGTACATCGGGCTCCCCGCTCGCTACCTCACGGCGTCGTGGCCCTACATGACCCCCGAAGGCTCGATGTGGGGGTTCCTCGGCGCGTTCGTGCTCTCGATCGCCGTCGGCCTGGTGGCCGCTGCCCTGCAGCCCGACGACAGCATCCGGAGCGGCACCGTGGCCGGCCTGTGGTCAGGCCTCGTCGCGAGCCTCGCGATGGTGGTCCCCGCGGCCGCGGTCGAGGCGTGCTCGGACTTCGTGGTCCTCGTGCAGACGAGCCCCGCCCTCGCGGAGGCCGAGGACTTCGCCGAGGTCAGCCGCCGGGCCATCGTCGCCGTGGTGTGGTACCCGGTCGCGGCCGCCGCCTGCACGCTGATGGCCGGCTTGTCGCTCGGCGCGGTCGGGGGCGTGCTGCACGACCTGTGGCGCGGCCTGCCGGGCCCCACCAAGCGCCCCGCGCGATGGTCGCTCGTGCCCGTGCTCGGGCTCGCCGCCGGGCTGCTGCTCACGGCCGTCTCGATGCTCGGCCTCACCTACCTCACGGGCACCGTGCTCCCGCAGCTCGGCGGCGGCGGGCAGTCGCTCGGCCACGTGATGAAGCTCGCCTCGCCGGCCGCGATGGCCCTGGTCTTCGCCACCGGGTTCCTCGCGTGGACCCTTCGCGACGCTCAGCTGCTCTACCAGGAGCGCCGCCGGCTCCGCGGCACCGTGTGGGGGGCGGCCGCCACGGGCATGCTGCTCGTCATGCTCATCGAGATGGGCGCCCTGTTCCCGAGCACGTGGGCTTCCCCGGTGACCTGGCTCACGCTGCTGTCCGGCGGCGCCGTCGGAATTGTCACTTTGATGCTGTCCAGCCGTGCCGACGAGTACCTGGATCCGGAACCCCGAACCGTGGGGGAGCTCGTGGGGGACAGCCTGTCGATCAGCTTCCTGGTGCTCGGCCAGGGCGTGCTGACCGCCGGCGGGGCGGCGGCCGCGTTCGGCATCGTGCTGGTGCCCTACCTCGAGGTGGCGCTGCAGGGCGCGGCGGGCCCTGGCGTGCCCGCGGCCACGCTCGTCGCGCGCGTCTTCCAGCTTCACTGGGCGCTCACCTCGGGTCTGATCGCGCTGTCCGCCGTGTGGCTCGTCGCGAGCCTGCCGCTCTGGCTGTTCGGCCGCGCGGTCGTGGTCCGCGGGCGCTAGCGTGCACCGCGCCGAGCTTCCCTCCCACGGCCTGTTCCGAGGCGTCCGATGGAGCGAGGTCCGGGCCGCGCTGACCCGCGCGCCGGTGCTCGAGATCGACGAGGGAGAGGTCCTGGTCGGGCCTGGAGAAGCCCTGGACTGTGTCTACGTCGTGCTCTCGGGGCGGGTCGGGGTGTTCGTGTCGCGGTCCGACGGCGAGCCGATCATGCTGCTCGGGCCTGGGGAGCCGGTCGGAGAGCTCGCAGCCATCGACGGAGGCCCGCGCTCGGCCTGGGTCCTCGGCCAGGAGCGGGGCACCCGCGTGGCCGAGATCCCGACCACGGCATTCCGCGAGCTGCTGCAGCGGTCCCACACGATCACGCTGAACCTCGTGCACCTGGTCGCCCGGCGGGTCCGGCGGTCGAACGAGGCGCTCGAGGAGCGGGCCCAGCGGCTCGTGCGGTCGGCGCGGGCAGGCACCCGCGACGCGCTGACCGGGGTGATGAACCGCCGGTGGTTCGATCAGAGCGGTCCCGCCGTGGTCGCGGAGGCCC
>CAYMSU010000009.1:0-35339 GCA_964393165.1 uncultured Enterobacteriaceae bacterium | reverse complement strand
GGGCCGGCGCGGGGACCGTGCGCGGCCGCACGACAGCCTGCGGGGGAGGGCCCTCCGAGGCCTGCGCGAGGGCGACCGAGGCGAACATCACGAGCATGAGCGACTCCACCAGCACTCCTTGCTGTTCCAGCATACACGCCGCAACCGCAGGTCGCGCCCGGCGCGCGCGCCGGTGGGTCGCTCACCCCAAAGCGATCAGCGCCGGACGCGATCGACCAGGTAGATCGTGGTGGTTCCGGTGATCTCGTTGCCGACGACGAGCAGCGCATCGCCGGTGGGGCTGTCGTCCGCCGAGATGAACGTGAGGCCCTCGGGCCCGAGGTCGCCGCCCTCGCCCGCCTCGAGCTCCGCCTGGCTCGCCCCGAAGTCGCGGTTGTTGATGTACTCGACGAACTCCGCCTCGGCGGGGACCGTGATGTCGTAGACCATGATGCCGCCGACCCGCTCGAGGCCGATGAACGCGAAGGTGCGCCGGCCGACCTCGCCGATCGCGACGCCCTCGGGCTCGGGGCCCTTGTCGTCGCTGCGATCGTCGCCCGAGTCGTTCTCGTCGTTCGTGCTGTTGAAGTCCTCCCCCAGGATCTCCTGGGTGATTCGCTCGAAGTCGCTGCCGCTGTCGAACACGCGCTGGCCGGCGTCGTTCCAGATGGAGAAGGACCGCGCACCGTAGCTGCGGATGCGCGACACGCCGGTGTCGCCGAACGTGGTGGTGGTCTTCAGGCGGCCGAGCACCCCCGCGTCCTGCAGCGAGCCGTCGGTGAACACCGTGTTGTCGAGGGTGAGATCCTCGACCCGGGCCTCCTCGCTGAACCCGTCGTAGTCGACCGCGTCGCCCTCGTTGGCGGTCACGATGTAGGTGTCGCCTTCCTTGTCCTCGAACGCGGCGATGGCGTCGGGCTGGTACAGACCGAACACCGGCCAGGCGGCGAGGTTGTAGCTACCATCCTCGTCGGACGGGTCGAGCTCGTTGCCCTCGAGGCTGTGGTCCTTCTCGCCGAGGTAGAGCACGGAGCTGAACTCGCCGCTGTTGACGTTGAGCACGGCCAGCGCGTTGTGCTCCTGCAGAGCGACCCAGGCGGTCGAGCTGTCGGGGGAGACCGCGATGTACTCGGGCTCCACGTCCTCGGCGCGGGTAGCCCCCGGGAAGATCTGGCGGATGTCCGACGCGAAGCTGTTCGCCATCGACTCGCCCGCGTTGAAGGCGGTGAACGTGGCGGTGGTCACGTCGTCGTTGGTGAGGTCGGAGGCGCCGCCGCTCACGTCGATGATGCTGACCGACCCCTCGGGGTTGACGGTGACGTCGTCGTTGGGCTCCCCCTCGTTGGCCACGAGCACCTTGGTGCCATCCGGCGTGAACGTGAGCATGTCGGGCAGCGCGCCGACCGTGACCTGCGACAGCGCCGAGAAGTCGTCGGCGTCGTAGAACGCCACCACGCCGTTGTCCTGGGCGTCCTCGTTCTCGATCGCCACCGCGACCATCCCGTCGCGCACGGCCACGCTGTTCGCGCCGGCGCCGAACGCCGAGGCGTCGATGGTGTCGAGCAGGGTGGGGCTCTCGGGGTCCGTGATGTCGAGCACGTCGACGGTGGCGTCGGCCGAGTTGATCACGAACACGCGGAAGTTGGCGGGATCGTACGCGGTGATCTCGGCAGCCCCATCGTCGAACTCCGCGGGAGCGACGTAGCGGCCGAGCTGGGAGAGCTCGACAGAGTTGCCGGCGCAGCCAGCGAAGAGCCCGAGGGCGAGCACCGCGGGGAGCGAGTGACGAGCGGTCATATCAGGATCCTCCATCCTTTGGACGAGGCTCGCTTATCCAGTGGCGTCGCGGCCTCCCCGAGCTGGCACGGAATCGATGCACGCGTGTCGCACGAAGCCGGCTGCGGACCCACGGACCTACCGAGGACCCCTGGCCCGCCGCCCGACGCTCACCGCGGAGCGCTCCCCTCGGGCACGCGCACGATCTCGAGCCGGTCGGGCCCGCTGAGCAGGGCCTGCGCTGCCTTCCCCACGCTCTCGGGCGTCAGCGCCTCGTTGCGCTCCTCGAAGCCCAGGATGCCCTTCGGATCCGCCTGCCGCTTGAGCGCCCCGGAGAACGCCGACAGCCAGAACCCGTTGGACCGCACGGCGTCCTCGCGCCCCCGCCGGTTCAGCGCCTGCTCCTGCGCGACCTCCGCGGCACTCGGGCCCTCCTCCCGCAGCGACGCGATCACCGCCCGCGCCTCCCGCACGAGCTCGTCGACCCGCTCCGGATCGCAGGTGAACAGGATCGAGATCGCGTAGTGGTCGAAGGGCAGGTGCTGCTCCCGCGGCTGGACGGAGACGCCGTACACCCCCGAGAGCTCCTCCCGCAGCCGGGTGCGCAGCCGCACCGACAGGATGTCGGCGACCGCGAACAGGTGCGCCCGCCGCACCCAGTCGTTGGGCGTGAACGGGCCGTGCAGCTCGAGCCGGACCTGGGCCCGAGGATCCGCGCCCTTCTCGAGGTGCTCGACGAGCACGCCCTTCGCGGGCCTCACCCCGCGATCCACCCACGCCGGCGCCTCGCCCCCCGCCGGCAGGCTTCCGAGGTAGCGCTCGACCAGGCCCTGGAAGTCCTCGGGAAGGTTCCCCATGGCCACGAACGTCCACCCCGCGGCGTCGCCGAAGTGCGCCGCGTAGACCCGCTCGGCGACCGCGAGCTCGAGCCGGTCGAGCGTGTCGAGCGTCCACGGCTGCCGCCGCGGGTCGTCGGGCCAGACGAGGCGCGGGTAGGCGTCGTAGAAGTGCGTGCTCGGGTCGAGCGCCCGGTTCCGCAGCCGCTCCCGCTGATCCCGCAGCGTGAGCGCGGCCCCCTCCTCGGTGAACCGCGGCGCCACGAACGTCGCGTGGAGCAGCTCGAGCGCGGGCTCGAGGTCCCGGACGGAGGCCTGCAGCGAGACCAGGTCGTAGATCTCGGACAGCGACGCGCTCACGAACGCGCGCTTGCCCGCCGCCCAGCGCTGGAGGCCGGTGCTGTCGAGGCCCCCGAACCCCGAGCGGGCCGCGATCTCCGGCGCCAGGACGGCGCTCACGTAGTCAGCGTCGGACACCCGGGAGTGCCCCCCGGCCCGGAAGCCCGCCAGCATCACCTCGTCCTGCTGGAAGTCGGTGCGCCGGAGCCACACCTGCACCCCGTTGGACAGGGTCCACCCGGTGAAGCCGAGATCGTCCGCGTGGGTCTCGTCGGTCTCGACCACCTTCCCCGGGGTCGGCGGAGCCGCGAGCAGCTCGCCCGACGCCTCCTCCGCGGGCGGCGGCGGGATCTCGCGCGCGGCCACGGCGGCCTGCACCGCCTCGAGATCGGCCTTGGTGAGCTCCGCGCCGGGGGGCCGGATCACCGTGACCACCCGCGACCCGTCGGGCATCCACGCATCCCGCAGCCAGGCGTCGACCTCGCCCTTGGTGATCTCCGGCACGAAGCGCTTGGCGAGCGCCACCTCGTGGCTCGTGCCGGGCATCGCCTCGTCGGTCAGGAAGACGCGCACGAGCTCCTCGGCGTGTTGCACCGAGCTCGTGGTCTGCACCTCCTGAAGCAGGCCCTCGTAGAACGCGAGCGTCGACGCCCGAGCCCGGTCGAGCTCACCCTCGCGCACCCCGTGCTCGCGTAGGCGCTCGATCTCGACGAGCAGCGCCTCGTAGCCGATCACGGCGCCGCCCTGGGCCACCGCCGCGCCCGCGCTCCACCCCCCCTCGGTCGGGCTCAGGCGCTGACGGCCCACCACCGCGCCCAGGAACGGCGCCTGGGGACCCTTGGCGATCTCGGCCAGCCGCTCGTTGATCGCGGCGAGGGCGAGGCCCTCGAGCAGGGACTGGCGGTAGTCGGCGTAGGTCTTGCCCTTCGGCATGTCCGCCTTCGCGAGGATCCCCACGGTGGTGCGCGGCACCTCGGGGTCGGTCACGATGGCGACCTTCGTGTCGGCGTGCGCCGGGATGTCCGGGCGCACCCGGGGGCGCGCCTCCTCGCCGGCGGGGGGCAGCCCCGCGAACCGGTCCTCGATCTTCGCCTCGACCAGGTCCGGATCGACGTCGCCGACCACGATCACGGCCATCAGATCGGGGCGGTACCAGTCGTCGTAGAACCGCCGCGCGGCGTCGGGTTCGAACGTGCGCAGCGACGCCTCCGTGCCGATGGGGCGGCGCTCCGCGTAGGGGCTGCCGAAGTACGTGAGCGGCAGGGTGCGGTCGGTGATGCGCTCGGCGGCCCCCCCGCCCGTGCGCCACTCCTCGAGCACGACCCCGCGCTCCTTGGCGATCTCCTCCTCGTCGAAGGTCAGCCCCCCGGCCCAGTCCGCGAGCACGGTGAACGCGGTGTCGAACACCTCGGGGTCGTCCGTGGGGACGGTGAGCTTGTAGACGGTCTCGTCGAACGACGTGTGCGCGTTGAGGTGCGGGCCGAACTGGGTGCCCACCGACTCGAGGTAGGCGACGAGCTCGGTGCCGGGGAAGTGGGTGGTGCCGTTGAACGCCATGTGCTCGACGAAGTGGGCGACCCCGCGCTGGTCGTCGTCCTCCAGCACAGAGCCCGCGTCGACGGCGAGCCGCAGGACCGCCCGGGCCTCGGGCCGGCGGTTCACCTCGACGTACCAGTGCAGCCCGTTGTCGAGGACCCCCTGGCGGACGTCCGGATCGACCGGCAGCGGATCCGACAGCTGGATGCCTGGGGCGGGCTCCGCCGCGCGCTCGGCCGCCTGATCGGTGCGCGGGCCGCAGCCGGCCGCGACGACGCAAGCGACGGGAACCCATGCGAGGCAGACCCTCGCGGGGTGGAGGACACGGACCATGAGGGGATCTCCAGCGGCTCCAGGCCGTCCTATCCGTTATGCGCAGCGCCATGGACCCCACGCTGACGATCGGTGTGCTCGCCGCGGCGTTCGTGCTCACCCACGTGATCCCCTCACACCCGGGCATTCGCGAGCGGCTGATCGCGCGCCTGGGGGAGGGGCCCTACCTCGGCGCGTACTCGCTCGTGCAGCTCGTCGTGTGGGTGCCGCTCGTGTTCCTGTGGTGGTCGAACCTGCACCAGGGGCCCGCCTTGTGGGCGCTCCGGCACCCCGCCGCCACCCACTCGGTGGAGCTCGTGAACCTGCTCGCCCTCGGCCTCGTGGGCGCGAGCCTGGTGGCCCCGGCGCCGTCGTCGCTCACCGCGATGGGCCGCCGGGTGTTCGAGCCGCGGGGGCCCGCGGCGATCACGCGCCACCCGCTGTTCGTCGGCATCGCGGTGCTGTCGGCGTCGCACATGGTGCTCAACGGCTGGGCCACGGACCTCCTGTTCTGGGGCAGCCACCTCGTGCTGGCGGTCGTCGGCAGCTACCACCAGGATCAGCGACTGTCGGCGCGGTGGCCCGAGTACCGGTCGTTCGTGGCGCAGACCTCGGCGCTGCCGAACCCCGCGGGGTTCGCGCGGCTGGGGGCGCGCGGGTGGCTCGGCTTCGTGGCGGGGGCGCTCGGCGCGCTCGTGATCCGCTACCTGCACGCCTTCATCTGGGCGTGACCGGCTCCTCGGCCTCGATCTCGGCCCAGTCCTCGGTGAACCGCAGCCGGCGCCCCGGCGTGAGCCCGAGGAACCGGCCCCGGGCGATCGCGGCCGCGGGGTAGCGCGCCGACGCCTCCCAGGTGCGCCCGCCGGCCCTGGCGAGCACCCGCACCTCGAGCGTTCCCGCGCCCCCGATCACGCCTTGCGGGTCGCGCACGAGCACCGTGAACGGGCCCACCAGGCGGTCGGCGGCGACCTCGCCGGGGAGCGGCTCGGGCTCGCCGCCCGCAGGCACCCAGCACGCCTGCACCTGCGGATCGCGCAGGGCCCGCCCGTGCCCGAGCCGCGCGCGCACCCGGTAGATGCGCTGCCCGTCGACCTGCCCCGACGCGGCCACCGGGCCGAGCTCGAGCGGCAGCGCACGCACCCGGCGCCGCACCGACCACGCCCACCCGGCGGCCCCGAGCGCGGCGCCGCCCGCGAGCCCGAGCCCCACGTCGGCCACCAGCGGGGTGACCGCGGGGACCGCGGCCCCGACGGCGACCGCGCCCGCCGCCGCCAGGCCCAGGATTCCCCCTGTGCCGAGGCCCTCGACCAGCCGAATGATCCGTGGGTCGTGCAATCGGGCTCCTGCGTCATCGTATGGCGGTTGGGGTCGGTTACCCCTGGGTCGGTTCACGGTCCACACACTGCATCTTCAGTCAGGGAGGTCCGGATGGGGCTCTGGGACAGGCTCAAGCAGCACGCCGGCGCACAGTTCCTCGAGGTCATCGACTGGACGGACGACACGAACGACACGCTCGTGTTCCGCTATCCTGTGTTCAACCAGGCGATCACCAGCAACTCGAAGCTCGTGGTGCGCGAGGGGCAGGCCGCCGTCTTCGTGTCCGAGGGTCGCCTGTCCGAGGTGTTCGGGCCCGGCACCTACAGCCTCGACACGCAGAACGCCCCCATCCTGCGCTTCTTCCAGTCGATCGCGTACAACCTGGAGGAGCCCTACAAGGGCGACATCTACTTCTGCAACACCCGGCAGTACACCGACAACGGCTGGGGCACGGCCACGCCGCTCATGGTGCGCGACGCGGAGTTCGGCCCGGTGCGGATCCGGGCCTACGGCATCTACAGCTACCGGATCACCGACCCCGCGAAGTTCCTGCGGCAGCTGGTGGGCACCGACGGCCTGTTCACGACCGACGAGATCAACGGCCAGCTGAAGCGCAAGCTGGTGAGCTCGTTCGCGCAGACGGTGGCGAGCTCGCGCATCGCGGTCCTGGATCTCGCGGCGAGCTACCAGGATCTCGGCGACCAGCTGCGCGACGGGATCAACCCGACCTTCCAGGAGTCCTACGGGATCACGCTCACGGACTTCTCGATCCAGAGCGTGAGCCTGCCGGAGGAGGTCGAGAAGGCGCTCGACACCCGCTCCAAGATGGGCATCCTGGGCAACCTCAACGCGTACACGCAGCTGAAGGCGGCCGACGCGATCGGCGACGCCGCGCGGAACCCCGGCGTGGGCGGCGTTGGCGCGAGCATGGGGGTCGGCTTCGGGCTGGGCAACCAGATCGGTCAGAACATGATGCAGGCGCAGCAGGGGGGCGGGGCCCCCCCGGCGCCGCCGCCGTTGCCGCTGCCGGGTGGGGGCGCCTACCATTACAATGGCCCCTCGGGGCAGGCGCAGCTTCCGCTGGCCGAGGTGGTGCGCCGCGTGGCGGCGGATCGCGCGGCGAACCACCTGGTGTGGCAGGCGGGGTGGCCCCAGTGGCGGCCGGCGAGAGACGTGGCGGAGATCGCGGCGCAGCTCCCGCCGGAGCAGCCGTCGGCCCCGGCGGCGAAGTTCCACTACCACGGGCCCTCGGGCCAGTCCGAGAAGACGCTGGACGAGGTGGTGGCGGAGGTCCGCGCGAGCCCCGACGCGAAGCACCTGGTGTGGCGCGCGGGCTGGGAGAGCTGGAAGACGGTGAGCGAGGTGCCGGAGATCCAGTCAGCACTCGGCGGCGACGACGCGGCGGGCGGCCCACCGCCGATTCCGTAGGGCGTTCATCCGCCTCCGGTCCCCGCTTCCCGCCGGCGCCGGGGCTCGCGCCCCGGCATGTCAGCTCCCGAACCAGGCGCTGATCTGCACCGCGCCCCCCGCGAGCAGCGGGTCGTCGTTGTCGTCGATCCGCAGGCCCAGCGCCGGCACCACGTAGATGCCGAAGCCGCCCCGCTCGTTGGCCGTCTGCGCGCCGAGCCGGACCTCGCCCGTCAGGTCGAGCCGGAACGGATCCGCGTAGATGTCAAGCCCCACGCCCGGCTGGACCACACCCTGCCACGGGCCCTCGAAGGCCGTGGCGTGGGCCGTGCCGTAGAAGTTCGCGCCCAGCCGCACGTCCTCCTCCGTGAGCTCGTTCACGAACTCGAGCACGTGGATCTGCAGCACGAACGGGTCGAAGTGCAGGTCCAGGCTCGGCAGGAAGCCGCCCGTGTTGCCGAACTGGGCGCCGACGGAGCTGCCCACGCCCACCGCCCAGGCGGGCGAGGCGGCGGCGAGCAGCAGGGTGGTGACGACGATCCGCATGAGTTCCTCCTCTGGGGCGCGCCTGCGCCCGGCGTGCGCCGAAGCGGGGACTATGCCAGCTCCAGGCTGGCGGGGTACTAAGCCACGCCATGGCCCGCGTCGCGTTTCCCAGTCCTCCCCGGTCCTCCTCGGAGCTCCTCGAGCGGGCGGTCGCGCTGTCGGGCCGCACCCTCGGCTGGATCGCCGAGCGCCACGTCGCGGGCGTGCCCCTCGACCTCCGCCGCAACAAGGGCTGGCCCGGGCAGCTGCTCGAGGTCGCGCTCGGCGCCACCGCGAGCAGCCGGCCGGTGCCCGACTTCCCCCACCTCGGCATCGAGCTCAAGACCGTGCCCGTCGCCCCCACCGGCCGGCCCACCGAGGGCACCTACGTGTGCCGGGCGTCGTTCTCGCTCACCGACCTCGGCCGGTGGGAGTCCTCGTGGGTGCGCCACAAGCTGCAGCACGTGCTGTGGGTTCCGCTGCTCGGCGAGGGCCCGGTCGCCGACCGCCGCGTCGGCTCCCCCGTGCTGTGGTCCCCCTCGGCGGAGGAGGAGGCCCTGCTCCGCGAGGACTGGGAGGCGTTCGCCCACCTCATCGCCCTTGGCGAGCTGTGGCAGATCACCGGGCGGATGGGCAAGGTGCTGCAGATCCGCCCCAAGGCCCAGAACCGCCACAGCGTGCGCTGGGCGCTCGACGACCGGGCCGACTGGGTGCAGGCCCTGCCCCGCGGCTACTACCTGCGGGCCCGCTTCACGGCGACGATCCTGGCCCGCGAACTTCTGCTCCCGGAGTGACCATGCCGACCAAGGAAGAGCTGACCGATGCGCTCGCGCCCCTCGCGCGGAGGGTGGCGGAGCTGGATCTGTCGCGCGGCGACGAGGCGGAGGCGGCGCTGAACCGCGACTGGCCGGTCGCCGAGCTCGCCGAGCTGCGCGCGATGCTGCTGGCCGCCCAGGCCGACGGGTGGCTGACCCCACGGAAGGCCCACGAGGCGCTGTCGTTCGGCCGGCTCGCGAAGCCCACCGAGGCCACCGCGCAGCTGTCGATCGACGTCGTCGACATGGCAGGCGCGGGCCCTGGCCACACCCACCCGAACGGCGAGGCCAGCCTGTGCTTCGCCCTCGAGGGCGCGCCCCGGTTCATGGGCAAGCCCGAGGGCTGGGTCGTGGCCGAGGCGGGGACCCACCACGTGCCCACCGTGACCGACGGCCGCATGCTGATCGCCTACTTCCTGCCCGACGGCGCGATGGAGTGGGACTGATGGAGGGCGACGATCTCTACGAGCTGGTGACCGAGGCGGTGCGCCAGGCCCTGCGCGACGAGGCCGGCGGGGGCGAGGTCGCGCTGTCGCGGCGGATGGTCGGCGGCCACGTCGCGTTTCGCGACAGCGAGGGCCGCGTGGTCAAGGAGGTCGACACCCACACGTTCTTCCGCAAGGTCACGGCAGTCCGCGAGAAGCTGCGGGTGCTCGAGCAGAAGATCAACAACCACGAGCAGCTGAGCCCGGGCGACAAGTCCGACCTGCAGGCCTACATCTCTCGCTGCTACGGCTCGCTCACCACGTTCAACTTCCTCTTCCGCGACGAGGAGGACAAGATGCGGGGCGGCCGGGCGTAGCCTACGGCAGGTGCCGGTCGTACCAGCCGAGCCACACCTCGAGCCGATGCACGCGGTGCGCGGGCTCCTGGAGGCCGTGGCCTTCGCCGGGGTACACCCACAGCTCGGTCTCCACCTCCCGATCGGACAGGGCCCGGTACAGCGTGAGCCCCTGGTCGAAGGGCACCCGCCGGTCGCGGTCGCCGTGGAGCACCAGCGTGGGGGTCGTGACCTTGTGCAGGTGCCTGCTCGGATCTGCCTTCTCGAAGGCGGCCCGCCCGGTGCCCCACGGCCGGGCCCGGTACTCCCAGTCCGCCACGAGGGCGTGGTTGATGTCGGAGCCCACGTACTGGGCCACCGTGTCGACGACCGGAGCGCCGGCCACCGCGGCGCGGTACCGCGCGGTGTGGCCGATCGTCCACGCCGTGAGGTAACCCCCCCACGACCAGCCGCCGTAGAGCAGCCGGGCCTCCTCGGCCAGGCCGTCGGCGAGCAGCTGGTCCACGCCCGACTCGATGTCGCCGAGCTCGATCTCGCCGAGGCGGCCGCGGTTGGCCGCATAGTGCGCGCCCCCGTAGCCGATCCCACCGCGGTAGTTCGGTTGGAACACGGCGATGCCGTGGGTTGCGAAGAACTGCGCCCACGACGAGAACCCGAGATCCGACACCCCGTCGGGGCCCCCGTGGGGCATCACCACGAGCGCCCGCCGCTCGCCGACCGCCGGCCAGTACACGCCCTCGAGCCCGTAGTCGTCGGGGGCCGTCCAGCGCACCACGCGAGGGGCCGACAGCGCCCAGTCGGCGACGTGGGGGTTCGGATCCCAGAGCACCTCCGACCGGCGCCGGCCGAGCCTAATCGCCCGGATCTGTCGCGCATGATCCGGCGAGGAGGTGCGGGTGTAGAGCGTGCGGCCCCGCGGCCCGAGGGCGAGGCCCGACAGCTCGGTCTCGTCGAGCGGGAGGCGGCGCAGCGCTCCCCCGGTGCGGCCGACGACGCCGAGGCCGGTCCGCGTGCGGTCCTGGATGGCGACGACGAGGCGGCGCCCGTCGGGCTGCCACGCGAACCCGCTCACGGTGAGGTCCTGGCCCTCGAGGACGTCCGCCGACGTGCCGGAGGCGAGGTCGTGCACGAGCAGCGCGTCGGACAGCAGCCCCGTGGCGCACCCGATCCAGGCGAGGTGGTCGCCGCCGGGCGAGAACGCCACGTCGCCGATGCACGGGCCCTCGGCCACTGGCGTGAGCGCGCCGTCGTCGCCGAGCAGCTGCAGCGACGGGACCAGCCACTCCTCGTAGCGGTCCGGGGTGGCGCTGGTCACGACAGCCACCCGGTCGCCGCCCTCCACCGACGCCGCGGTGAACGACGAGACGTGGACGCCGCCGTCGGTGAGCACGGCCGGCGCGCCGCCGTCGAGCGGGACCCGGAGGAGGCGGGCGTTGGGCGCGGGCTGCAGGAACCGGTGAGGCGCGTCGGGCGCCTCGGGCGTGGCGCGCACCAGCAGGTGCCCCCCGTCGGCGGCGACCGCCACCTGGCGGGGCACGTAGTCCTCGAGCGGGATCCGCCGCGCCTCCCCGCCAGCCAGGGGCAGCCACCAGATCGCCGCATCGCCGTCGTGGTCACGGAGGAAGGCCAGGCCGCTCCCGTCGGCGGCGAAGACCGCGCCCGAGGGCGCCGCCTCGCCGCGGGTGAGCGGCCGCGGCGCCGCGCCCGAGGTGGGCACCAGCCACAGCTGGGTGTCCCGCGACCAGGCTTCGTCGGGCTCGGCGTCGGCGTCGGCGTCGAACGTGGACCGGCTCGACGACACCACCAGGTGCCGGCCGTCAGGCGACACCAAGGGCGCCTCCACCGACCGGAGGTGCTCGAAGTCGCGGGCGGAGGGAGCCTCCGCCGCAGCCAGCGGGGCCCAGCACAGGATCGGGATCACGACGTCCTCCGTTCACGAGTCACTCAGGCGCCTCCGCGCTCGGTCGGCGGAGGGACCTGGAGTCGGCTCGCCCGGGCCAGTTATCCGTGCACGACGCACGGGGAGCGCCCATGAACCGCGGGCTCGTGCTGCGGGTGCTGCACATCGGGATCCTGGCCACGCTGACGTTCGAGGTGGCCTACTCCGCCTACATGGTCTTCGTGGTCTGGCGGCCGGTCGGCGCCCCGCTCATGCTCGGCGCGGCGGCGCCCGCGGTCCCCCACGAGATCCTGCTTACCCGGCGGCTCTACGCGTTGGAGGGGTGGGTCGCCTTCGTGGGGCTCGCCGTGTACCTCGCGCTCACCGAGCTCCGCGACCGGCCCTGAGCCTCGGCCACGGCCGACAGCGCCGCCTCGATCACCGCCGGACCCAGATCCCGCCGCTCGGTGAGCACCCGCTTCCACGCCCGGGTCCCCGGCTGCCCCGCGTAGAGCGCGAGAAGGTGCCGGGTGGCGTGGTGCAGCTTGAAGCCCGGTACGTGCGCGGCGGCCCAGGCGAGGTACGGCTCGACGGCCCGCGCGACGTCCTCCCGCGACACCGGGGGCCCGCCCCCGAAGAACCGCGCGTCGACCTCCGCGAACAGGTACGGATCGTCGCGGGCGGCCCGGCCGATCATGACCCCGTCTACGTGCTCGAGGTGCATCGCCGCTTCCTCGAGGGTGACGATCCCGCCGTTGGTCTCGATGGTGAGCCCCGGCCGGTCGCGCTTGAGCTGGTGCACCTCGGGGTGGCGCAGCGGCGGCACGGTGCGGTTCTGCTTGGGCGAGAGTCCCTTGGTCCACGCCTTGCGGGCGTGCACGGTGAACCGGGCGGGGCCGGCCGGGGCCACCACGTCCACGAAGTTCCGGAGATCCTCGTAGGCATCGACCTCGTCGAGCCCGATCCGGCACTTGACGGACACGGGGATCTGGACGGCCTGCCGCATGGCGGCGACGCAGTCGGCCACCCGCTCGGGGCGCAGCATGAGGACGACGCCGAAGGCGCCGGACTGCACCCGGGGGCTGGGGCACCCGCAGTTGAGGTTGATCTCGTGGTAGCCGAAGTCCTCGGCGATGCGGGCGGCGGTGGCGAGCTCCGCGGGGTCGTCGCCCCCGAGCTGCAGCACGAGCGGCCCCTCGTCGGGGTGGAAGCCGAGGAGGCGGGGCCGATCGCCGTGGAGGATGGCCCGGGCGACCACCATCTCGGTGTAGAGCACGACGTTGCGCGACAGCCGGCGGAAGATCCACCGGAAGTGGCGGTCGGTCACGTCCATCATGGGGGCCACGGAGAGCATTCCCTCTACGAAGCCCGCCGGCGACCGCTTGTCAACCGGCCGGGCCCTCAGGGGCTCCAGGTCCGGCGCGAGGTCATGCGCTCCGTCTTGCTCGACACGACCTGCGCGTCGCAGCGCGCCCAGGCGAAGGCGGGGACCCCGTAGTGCATCTTCGTGCAGCAGCTCCGGGGGTTGCCGTCGCACCACCCCGCGATGCCGCAGGAGCCCCCCCGGCCGCTTTCCCGACGCAGCGACTGGGCGCGCACCCGGGTCGTCCCGTCCGGACACGCGCCGCCGCGGGCGTGATCCTCCGACACCCCGCCAAAGCCACCCTCCACCTTCGGGAAGCCGCCGATCACGGTGACCTTCTCGACCTGTCTGGCGCAGGTGTGCACGGCCTCGCACGTCTCGAAGTCCACCCCACACGCCTCCGAGGACCAGCCCTGCGCGGCGTCGCAGGCCGCCCCGGCAGTCGACGGGCAGGCACGCTCCGCGAAGTCCGCGGGGCAGTTGCACTCGGGGGCGGTCGAGGGCGAGTGCGAGCAGCCCGCCTGCGGATCACAGGCGTCCACCGTGCACGGGTCGCCGTCGTCGCAGTCGGCCTCCGCGCAGGGGTCCAGGGCCGGCGCGACAGGCTCCGCCACCGCCGACCCCGCCGGCTCGGAGGGTGCCTCCGCACAGCCGGTGAGCCGGAGGCCCACCACGACGGTGAGGAGGATCGCGAGCCCGGTGCCCGCCAGCGCCGCCCACGGCCACCAGGGCCGCGGCGCCGGGGCCGCGGGCTCCGAAGCCGAAGGGGACGCGCCGACCGCCTCCAGCACCACCTCCGGCGCCTTTGTGTAGTGGTCGTCGGGCTGCGCCTCGTCCTGGACGACGAGCTGGAACCGGTAGTCCCCCGCGGGGGTGCCCTCCGGAGCGCGCACGCGCGCCGTCAGCAGATGCGTCTCGCCGGGCAGGAACGGGCGTGGCTCCTCGAGCGCGATCCAGTCGCGCACCTCCGGCTCGGCGAGGACCACCGCGCGGGCCACGACGGGCTGATCGCCCACGTACGTGATGGTGAACAGGACCTCGGCCTGGCCCTTGAGATCGAGCGACACGACGTCGTCAGAGACCGTGACGGCAAACATCCGGTGCATGGGAACCTCCGCTTCGCCCAGGAAACGTAGGGGTTCCCTCACGGCCGAGATACAGACAGTTGCCGTACAGATCCCGGTACCAGTTCACAGAGGCGGGCAGTCCTCGGCGTGGCTCAGCGGCAGCGCCACGGACTGCTCCCCGGAGCTCGCCACGAACGCCCCGGGCTGTTTCGGATCGCCCAGCAGCAGCAGGGCCCGGTGGGGAGCCGCCGCGATCCCGCCGCCCTCCGGGGGCGAGTAGCTGCCGTGGAGCACGTTGATCTGCCGCTGGAGGGCGGCCGAGAACGGCTTGTCCGAGACGAAGAGCATCAGGTACTCGGTGCCCGGCTCCCCGGTGACCACGAAGCCCTGGCCCGAAGCGGGAAACCGCGCGGGCGCCTCGGTGGAGAACCGCGCCACCTCACCCACGCGCGCCGGCACGTGGCGCGTCCACCGGCCCGAGGTGCCGTGGCTCAGCAGCGTGAGGAAGCCCTCGTAGGTGGGGGTGAACGTGAACTCCACGAGGTCGCCGTTGCAGACCGGGGTGGGCAGGGGCACCTCCCGGAACGGGGGGCGGCCCCCGCGCGCGACCTCGAGGGTCACCTGGAGGCCCGGCTGGCCAGGAGCCGACGAGGCCACCGCGGTGCACGGAAACGACGCCGGCACGACCTCGCCGAAGGCGGCGCAGGCGCGCTCCTCCCGAGGGTCGGCGGCCGCTGGCAGCGCGAGCCAGGCTGCGATGAACGTCGTCACTCGTCGCCTCCCCCGGCGCGGCCGCACGGTCGGCGTGGGATCCGAACGACCTGCAGGGTACCTGAGTCGTGGGCGAGAAAGCTCGGCGTCTGGTCGTGAACGATCCAGGACACCCGCCGCACCTCGCCCTGCGGCGCACCCCCGGCGCGCACGGCGACGAGCACGTCGGACAATGCGTCGGGCCGCCCGGCGAGCGACACCCGGGCGGGCGGGCCCCCCTCGTGGGCGACGTTCCAGCCGCCTGCCTCTTCCACCCACACGGCCCGTACACGTCGAACACCCACTCCCGCACGTTGCCGGTCATGTCGTAGAGGCCGAACGCATTCGGGCGGAACCCCCCCACTGGTGCGAGCAGCGCATAGCCGTCGGCGGGGAGCGAGGCGCCCGCGCACCCCGCGAGGTAGGCGGTCGGCGGGGTGCCGATGGCGCGGTCCGGGAAGCGCTCCACGAAGCTCGGGTCGAGCACGTTGCCGAACACGGTCGCCTGGCGGCAGGCGTCCCGCCGGGTGCCGTGGACCGAGCCGGCCACGAAGCGGTGCTCGCCCCCCGCGCGGGCCGCGTGGGCCCACTCAGCCTCGGTAGGCAGCCGCCACCCGGGCGACCCGCGGTCCCACCCCACGCGCCCGGTGGCCTCGCACCCCGGCACGTCGGTGTAGGCGGTCGCTCGCCCCTCGATCTCGCTCAAGCGGTTGGCGAAGCGGACCGCCTCGCACCAGGTGACGCAGACCACCGGCAGATCTGCGCCGAGAAGCGAGCCCCCCCGGACCTCGGCGCACGGCCGCGACGCCCCGCGGGCGGTGGCGTAGCGGCCCTCGAGCACCGGGTTGCGGCCCATCACCGCCTGCCACAGCGCCTGGGTGACCTCGGTGCGCCCGAGCGCGAAGCTCCGCGTGAGCGTCACGTCGTGGGCCGGCAGCTCGTCGGGGTGGCGGTAGGGCTCGTCGTCGAGCGCCCCCCGGAGAAAGGTCTGGCCGGGGATCTCCACCGTGACGTAGCCGTGCTCGGCGGTAGGGCACCGCCCGGGGCGGGGCGACACCGGCCGCTGCAGCGTCGTCCAGCCGGCGGAGACGCTCATCCGCGCGGTGGCCGCCCAGGGGCAGTGCCCGGGCCCGTAGTCGCCCGTGGCACGGACCTCGTAGGCCCCGGGCCGAAGCCGCGGGAACCGCCCGTCGGCGCTGATCCGCTCCAGGCCGTCGGCGGTCACGAGCCGGACGCGCCGCACCACCGCGCCCGGTCGGTCGGCGACCACCTCGACGGACCGGTCTCCTCCGAGCGTGCCCCACAAGCCCGCGAGCACGAGGCCGCCGACCACGAGCGGCGGCGCCCAGCGCAGGCGCGCCCGGGGACCCGGAGCCGTCGCCGGGACGTCCCCCGCGCGTGCTCGGGCGAACGCACGGCGCACCCGGGCGAGCGTCTGCGCGAGGTGCCGGGCGTCCGACGCTCGCTGCCGAGGCCGCGGCGCCAGCGCGAGCGCGAGCGCCTCCTGCAGCGGCTCGACCAGCAGCGTGCGGCACGCGCGCGCCCTCGCGTCGCCGTCGAGCGGGGCCCCCGCGAGCCCCTCGGCGAATGCAGCCTCGAGATCCTCGCGATCCTCGGGCAGCATGGCCTGCAGGCGGTCGACGTGGACGAGCGCCTCGAACGGCAGCGCGCGCAGGGCCGGCCACCGATCGGCCCGATCGGGATCCTGGTCCGCCGTGGAGGTGGCCTGCACGAGCTGGCGCCCCTGCGACGTGAGCTGCCGGTAGCCGTGGGTCACCGCCTCGAGCGGGCGCCCGGTGATCAACCGGAACACGGACACGGCGGCGGCGTAGACGTCCCACGAGGGATCCAGCTGCTTGGAGCTGTGGGCCAGGATCTGGTCGACGGGCGCGTAGCCCTCGGTGTGGGCGCCCGTCACGAGGCGGGTGGCAAGATCCGGCGCCGTCCCTCGAAGGTGGCGCGGTCCACGACCGGCACGACGTGGTCGCGAAGGTCGGGGTAGCGCGCGAGCAGCAGGTCGACGAGGTCGGCCTCCTGATCGAGCCAGGCGTCGTCTTCGAAGCCGGGGAGGTCGGTGCGCCCGGCCTTGACCGCGTAGGCCTGTCCCGCAGCGTCGTAGGCGAGCCGCACCTCGGCCTGTCCGCCGAGCAGGCGCGGCGCCGGCTGGACGTCGTAGTCGCGCTGGCTCCGATCTCCCCGCAGGCGCATGGCCGCATCGTACTTCGACAGTGGGGCGTCAGCGGCCGGTCACCAGCCGGCCGAGCAGCGACGGCCGCCGCGACAGCCCGAGGATCGCGGCCGCCCGGATGGTCGGATCGAGCAGGAACGGCGTCGTGCGCACGCCCCCGTGGATCACCTGCTCGAGCACCCGCGCGGCGCGGGCCTCCGGCTCGGGGGCGGTCTGGGCCAGCGCGTCGGTCCGCAGCAGATCGTGGAGCCACAGCAGGGTGGTCAGCACCCGCGTCTGCTCGGGCTCGAAGACGTGGATGCCGAACGCCGGCGCGCCCTCGAACCCAGCCAGGAACAGCGGGTGCTCGAGCGACCGGGTGTGGGTGATCCCCGCGGTGCTCGCCGACACCCGCACCGAGGGCCGATCGGCGGCCCAGGCCTCGGCCGCCATCATCTTCGTGAGGTACTGGGCCGCCTGGTAGGTCGGACCCTGGAGGCCCACGATCGCGCGGGACACCTCCACCCCGTCGTGCAGGTGCGCCGCCCGCGCCTGCAGCGCGCCCACCGCCACGAGCGCGCGCTGCCAGGAGGGCAGCCGCTCCCGGCGGGCCTGGCGCGCCGCGCGGCAGCCGGGGTGGATCCGGCCGGGCGTGGTCGGCGAGATCAGCAGCCCGATCGAGGCGGGCGCGGTGTGCTCGGCCACCGCGTTCATCGCCGCGGTGAGCAGCAGCTCGCGCCCCTTGCCCGGCGCGTACGCGTAGAGCCCGAGGTGCACGGGCCCGGCCTCGGCCTCGCGCGCGACCGCGGCGGCGATCGCCGGCGTGTGCCGCAGGAGGTCGAGCGCGCCGGGCACGTGGGCGAGCACGCCCCCGAAGGTGCCGGGCGCGAGCCCCGCGGGAGGCTCCCGATCCACCCACAGCACACGGGCCCCCGCCTCCAGCAGGTACGGCGTGGGCGCGAGCTCGGCGCCCGCCCCGAGGAGCGCGAAGCGCCGCCCGGAGAGGTCCACGGGCTGCTGCAGGAGGTGGCCGGCCGTCCAGCGCAGGCCGTCGGCGGCCGGGGCCGCGAGCTGGCCCTCCTCCTGCATGCGATCGGCGAGCGCGCCGATCGCGGCGCCCTCGTAGACGTCACCGGCCCACCGGATCCGCGGGATCCAGCCGGGACGAGCGGTGCCCGCGACCTCGACGGGCTCCGAAGCCTCCGGGGCGGCGGCGAGGGCCTCGGACAGGGGCGCGTCGCCGAGCTGCACGCGCTCGGCGAGGAACCCGGCCAGCCGGCGCGCCACCGGGAGCCGGTCGGGGGACGCGAGCCGGCGCGCCTCGAAGTCCACGAGCACCTCCCCGAGCGCGCGCTTGAAGGCCCGACCGCCCGCGGGCAGCGAGAGCCCGGCGAACGCGTCGGGATGGGCCGCGATGGCCTCGGCGAGCGCGCCGCGGAGCAGGCGGGAGCCGGTCTGTCCGGCGGGGAACGACACGAGGGGCGCGGGGCGGGGCATGGCGGCCTGCTACCACGCTGGGGTAGGCTCGTCGCTCGTCAGGAGGTCGGAATGCGCATGCTCCCAGGGATCGTCGGCGGACTCCTCTTCGCGGGCTGCGCCGACCCCGAGGCGGAGGCCGCTCCCGACGGACCGGCCGACGACAGCGGCCAGGAGACGGTCGAGCTCCCCGAGGGGGTGCACCTCGTCGACCTCGACACGACGGCGGGTCCCGTGGTGATCGAGGTCCACGAGGACTGGGCGCCGCTCGGCGCCGAGCGGTTCCTGGCCCTGGTCGACGACGGGTTCTACGACGGCTGCAAGTTCTTCCGCGTCGTGCCCGGGTTCGTGGTGCAGTTCGGGCTGGCCGCGGATCCGGCTGACAACGCGGACTGGGCGCAGCCGATCGCCGACGATCCGGTCGTCCGCTCGAACAACCGTCGCACGCTGTCGTTCGCCACCGCGGGGGCGAACACGCGCACCACGCAGGTGTTCGTCAACCTGGAGGACAACCCGAACCTCGACGGGCAGGGCTTCTCGCCGTTCGGGCGGGTGGTCGAGGGCATACCCAGCGTGAACGCGATCAACGCCGAGTACGGGCAGGATCCCGACCAGGCCCAGATCCGCGCCCGGGGCAACGACTACCTCGACGAGGCGTTCCCGAACCTCGACGGCATCGTCACGGCCACGCGCCGCTGACGGCGACTGCTCACTCGGTGTCGTCGGCCCCGACGCCGCCGTCTGCATCCTCGGCAGCCTCACCGGCCGGCGCCTCACCTGCCGGAGCCTCGGGAGCACCCTCGGAAGCGGTGCCCGCAGGCGCCCCCCCGCCGGCCTGGACCTCGACCAGCGACAGCATGCTCTTGCCGTCGACCGCGGTGAGCTGGGCGGTGATCATGCCGTTGCCCTCGAGCTGGACCGAGACCTGCGTGTCGTCGCGCACGATCTCGTCGCTCATTCCGCGCAGCACCGCCTCGTACTTGTCGAGCACGGCCGCGCGGTCTGCGCCCTCGGGCAGGTGGTACTGCACGGTCCGCGTGGTCATGCTCGCCATCGACATCTCCATCGACTGCGCGAGCTCCCCCTCGTCGGGCGGGGGAAGCGGAAAGTCCGCGGGATGGACGGCCTCGTCGCCCGTCTTCGCGGAGACCTCGACCCCCGCGAGCTCGCCGATCTGCTCTGCCACTCCCGCACATCCGAGTAGCACGACTCCCGCGATCACCGCCACGATCTTCCGCATGGGTCCTCCAGGCGGCTAGTACGTAAGCCGGTCCCGGCCATTGCGCCGATGCAGGAGGAATCGTGTCTGCCGAACGTCTCGTCTCGCTCACCGGCATCAAGCCCACCGGCCGCCCCCACGTGGGCAACTGGCTCGGCATGATCGCCCCGGCGCTCGCGCTGGCCGGTCGAGACGAGGTCGATGCGGCCTACTTCATCGCCGACTACCACGCGCTCACGACCGTGCGCGATCCCGAGGAGATGCGCCGCCTCACCCTCGACGTGGCCGCGACGTGGCTCGCGTTCGGGCTCGACGCCGAGCGCACGCTGTTCTACCGGCAGTCCGACGTGCCCGAGGTCTTCGAGCTCGCCTGGGTGCTCGCGTGCATGTGCCCCAAGGGGTTCATGAACAAGGCCCACGCCTACAAGGCGGTGCGCGACGACAACGTGGAGAAGGGCGAGGACGAGGACGCCGGCGTGAACATGGGGCTGTACACGTACCCGATCCTCATGGCGGCAGACATCCTGATCGTCGACCCCGACGTGGTGCCCGTCGGCAAGGATCAGGTGCAGCACGTCGAGATCGCCAGAGACATCGCCCAGCGGATCAACCACGCCTTCGGCGAGGGCACCCTCAAGCTGCCGAAGGCCGAGGTGAACCCCCACGTAGCGGTGGTTCCCGGGGTCGACGGGCGCAAGATGTCGAAGAGCTACGGCAACACCCTCGAGTGCTTCACGACGGCCAAGAAGCTGCGCAAGCAGGTCATGCGCATCGTGACCGACAGCACGCCCCCGGGGGAGCCGAAGGATCCGGACGACTCGCTCGTGTTCGCGATCCACCGGGCGGTGCTGGAGCCTGCCGAGGTCGAAGCCCTGGCGAGCGCCTACCGGGGCGGCCTGAGCTGGGGAGAGGCCAAGCAGGCGCTGTACGAGGCGCTCGAGGCGCGGCTCGCGGAGCCCCGGGCGCGCTACGAGGAGCTGCTGCAGGATCCGGCCTCGCTCGAGCAGATGCTCAGAGCCGGCGCGGAGCGGGCGCGGCCCCTCGCCCGGCGGGTGATGGCGCGCGTTCGCGCGGCCGTGGGGGTCCAGGCCTGACCGCGTGTCGCGCCCAGGGATCGAACAACCGAGGGGGTGGTTCGTCTAGCGAGCGCAACCTGAATTGACGGCTCGCGTACCGACGTTGCATGTTCAACGGACTACGGAAGCGGCCGTCGCCCAAGTTCCGGAGACTATCGAATGTGGACTCGACGTGATCTGATCCTGAGCGCGACCGCCACCGCTGCCGTGGCCCCGGCCCTGCTTCCGTCGGTGGGCCACGCGGCCACCGCTCCCGACTTCACCCTGCGCAACCTGCCGGGCAAGGAGGTGAGCCTGTCGAGCTTCCAGGGGCAGGTCGTGTTCCTGTCGTTCTGGGCCACCTGGTGCGGCCCCTGCAAGGTCGAGATGCGGCACCTCCACGAGTTCCACCAGGAGCTTCACGAGAAGGGGCTCACGGTCCTCTTCGTGTCGGTCGACGACGCGCGGCAGGCCATGGCGGTCAAGCAGTACGTGCGCAAGAACCGCTACCAGGAAGACCTGTTCCTGCTCGACAAGCAGTCCGAGGTCGTGGGGATCTACAACCCGAGCAAGTCGGTGCCGTTCAGCGTGCTCGTCGACCGCAGCCGCCAGATCGTGAAGACCTGGACGGGCTTCAACCCGGGCGAAGAGGACGAGGTCAAGAAGGTCATCGTCGAGACCCTGTCGAAGTCGGCCTAGATCGTGCTGCCCGCGGTGCTCGCATCCCTGCTCGCCACGGCGTCTGCCCAGGACGGGGAGGCGGTGGTCCTGCCGGACCCGAGCAAGGCGTCGCTGTCGTTCACGAACGACTTCGAGTTCCGCTACCAGAACTTCAACCCCACGCCGCTCATCCAGGTCGAGGGCACCCCGCCGCCCAAGTTCTTCGAGGAGGTGAACCGCTTCACCGCCCGGGCGGGCGTCAAGGACTGGGGGTTCAACGTCCAGGTAGACCAGGTCGCGTTCGTCGGCGCGCCCTACCTGCTCGACGGGGAGCGCACCACCACCCCGCCGGATCTGCTGTTCAACTGCGGGCTCGACTCGTGCGTCGAGAACCCGTTCGGCGACTACTTCTACGCGAACCCCGAGAAGTTCGCGGTCAAGTACACGGGCGACGACCTGAAGTTCACCGTGGGCGACTTCTACGCCGCCTTCGGCTACGGCGCCGCGGTCAACCTGAACCGCAACGTCGACATCGACGTCGACAGCTCGATCCAGGGCGTGCGGGTGGTGGGCACGCCCGGCAAGTTCGAGCTCACCGGCCTGGCCGGCATGCTCAACCGCCAGCAGGTGTTCGCCGACAACCCGAACTTCGCCACCCTGCAGGGGGATCTGCGCCACCTGATCGGGGGCGTCCGCCTGGTTCGCCACGAGCTCGGCCCCGCGAGCCTCGGCGTGCACGGGGTGGTCTACAACTTCACGCAGCAGTACGGCCTCGCGCCGGTGGCCGAGAACCTCGGCACCCCGATCGACGTCGGGATTGCCGGAGCCACCCTCGAGCTGTACGGCGTGGCCGGGATCGACTGGCAGTTCGAGGCCGACGTCGCCAGCTTCCCGACCGACGCCGACGGCCGGAACCTGCTCTACCCCAACGCCCAGCCGGAGCCCGGCCACTCCCTGTACGGCTCCGCGCAGTTCCTGGCCGGCCCCACCGTCTGGCAGGTCGACTTCAAGAAGTACAAGAACTTCCAGCGGATCAACCGGCCGATCGCCGGCGAGCAGTACCTCACGATCGTGCCGCCCACCCTCGAGTACGAGCGGGCGATCAACTTCAACACGGCCGCCGCGGTCGGCTCCGACGACATCTGGGGCGGCCGGGTGCGCATGGATCTCGCGCTGGGCCAGGTCACGCCGTACGTCGCGGTGTCCGCGTTCCGCGACTCCGACCTCGAGAACGCCGCCCAGCACGCCCCCTCGCCCGAGAACATCATCTCCGGGCTCACCGGGGTGGAGGTCCTGTTCGACGACGTCACGGTCCTCGCGAACGCGATGGCGCGGGGCGAGATCCGCGATGGCGACGGCGGCCGCGACGCGCAGTTCTACGGCGATCTCGACGTGAAGTTCCCGCTGCCCGGCAAGGCCCACGCTGACCTGATCGTTTTCGGGCAGCGGTTCCTCGCCGGGCCCGAGAGCGAGGAGTTCGGCGACCTCGACCGCACCGCGGACTGGACGGAGGCCTCGTTCTCGCTCACGGTGGCCCCGAACCACGTGCTCGGGGTCACCGGCTACTTCGACTACACGACCAACCCGGCGGCGAACAACGGCGGCAACCTCGGCAACGATGCGCTGTTCGGCGCGGTCGAGGCCTACCTCAAGCCGTCGTCGAACTGGACGATCCGCGCCTTCCACGGCGGCTACGCCTCGGGCATCCGCTGCTCGGGGGGCCAGTGTCGCTTCGTGCCGGCCTTCACGGGCACGCGGCTGGCGGTCACGGG
Source organism: uncultured Enterobacteriaceae bacterium (assembly GCA_964393165.1). Lineage (GTDB taxonomy): Bacteria > Myxococcota_A > UBA796 > UBA796 > DRPG01. The sequence continues at coordinate 12,308 of CAYMSU010000009.1, read as the reverse complement.
CACCTTCTGATCTGCATCGCTATGCCTACCTCCCACCTCGGAGGCACCCGATGCAACAGCTCGCCGACCGCCTGACCTCGCTCCCCTTCTTCAGCCAGCAGACGCTCGACACGCTCGGCACGGACGCCGTGCACTTCGGAACCAACGTGCTGAGCGCGCTCGCCATCCTGGTGCTGATGTGGTTCGTCAGCTCCTGGCTGGCCAGGGGCGCCACGTCCGTGCTCCGCCGCACGAAGGCCGAGGGCACCCTGATCTCCTTCGTCGACAGGCTGATCCGGTGGACCGTGCGGGTCATCGCGCTGGTCCTCTGCCTGTCCGTCTTCGGGGTGGAGACCACGAGCATCGCGGCCCTGCTCGGTGGCGCGGGGGTCGCCATCGGTATTGCCCTGCAAGGCAACCTCGCGAACCTCGCCAGCGGGGTGGTGCTGCTCGCCTTCCGTCCCTTCAAGGACGGCGACTGGGTCACCGTCGCGGGGCTCGAGGGCAAGGTCGCGGGGGTCGGGCTGCTCCACACGCTGCTCGACGCCTTCGACAACGCGCGCCACTCCATCCCGAACGCGCAGGTGGTCGAGCAGGCGCTCACCAACCACGAGTTCCACGACTGGCGGCGCGCCGACCTCGAGGTGGGCGTCGCCTACGACACCGATCTCGAGCAAGCGCTGGAGGTCCTCCGCGACGTCGCCAAGCGGATGTCGCTCGAAGGCGCACCGCGGAACCCGCTCGTGATCGGTCTGGGGTTCGGCGCCAGCTCGATTGACTTCAAGATCGGCGTGTGGTGCAGGACGCCCGATCTGTTCGGGCACCGCACCCAGCTGATGATCGCGATCAAGAAGGCGTTCGACGAGGCGGGCATCCAGATCCCGTTCCCGCAGCGAGACCTCCACCTGATCCCGCCCGTGCCCGAGCTCGCGGTCGCCTCAGCCTCCTGACGCCGCCCCGAGCGCTACTCGGCGCCGTGCAAGCACTGCTCGGCGGTGGTCCCGAGCAGCCGATCGAGGCGGCGGCGGATCAGATCCTCGGCCTCGAGCCCCACGCCCGTCTGGACGATCCGCTGCTCCTTGTCGAGCAGGATCAGCAGCGGCAGGTTCTTGATGCTGCCCGGCCAGTCGCTCGTGTAGACCTTCTCGCCATCGTTGACCACCGGCGTGAGCGTGCCCTTGTCGAGCTCGAAGGCCTTCGCCCACTGCACCGCGTCTTCGTCGGTGGCGGTGCCCCCCTGCTGGTTGCCCGCCACGATGAAGGTCATGTACACGAGCTCATCGCCGTAGGCCTCCTGGGTGCACGCGACGGTCTCACCGATCAGCTTGCAGGGCTGGCACCACAGCGCGCTCGCGTCGAGCACGATGTAGTGGCCGTACATCTGACGCAGGCACACCTCGTCACCGAACTGGTCGGTGAGCGCGAAGTCCGGAGCGACCTGGCCGACCTGCCAGCCCACCTCGGACTCCGGAATCGGCGGGGGCTCCTCGAGGAACTGCGGCCAGCGATTGCTCTGGGTGCGCTCGGAGCAGCTGCCGCGCTCCGGGCTCTGCAGCTCGGGCGTGTCGCACGCGCCGACGGCCCCACAGAGCGCTGCCAGCGCGACTGTACGGGCAAGAAGAGAGAACATGTTCATGCGCCGCATTGTACCCTCGCCGCATCGCGCTGTGCGAGGAACGCGCGGGTCGCGCGGCGCCCCGTCTCCAGCAAGAAGGCCTGGTCGTCGGGCTGGAGGTGGAAGTCCGCGGTCGACACGTAGTCGGTGTCGATCGGGACGACCCGGGGCCGATCCTCGGGGTGCAGCGTGAGCCTGCGCATGTGCGCCCAGACCGCCTGGGCCATCACCGTGAGGAAGCTCGCCACGCTCGTGGGCTCCTCGCCGGACACCCCGAGGTGCGCAGTGAGCGGCACCGCGCTCGCGTCGACGAAGCGCAGCAGCTCCCCATAGGAGATCCGGCCGTCCCTGTCCCGGTCGAGGTGCTCGAAGACGGTGTGAGCGTCTTCGGTTCCGAACAGCAGCCTCGCCTCCTCGGGGGTGAACGTGCCGCGCTCGAACAGCCGCTGGGCCTCGGCCCGGCTCACGAAGCCGTCGCCGTCCTGCTCGATCTCCGCCATCGCGTCGAGCAGGCGGGTGGCCGCCCGGTCCACCGCCTGGGCCTGGCGCTGCTGGGCGGAGAACCGGTCCTCGCGGGCGCGGCGGGCCCGGGCCAGCGGGGTGTCGGGGCGCACCGGGGCGCGCCCCTGCGGCACGGCCCACTGCTGGCTCGCGTCGAGCTCGTTCTGCTCGAACACGGTGAACCCCAGCGTGCGGGGATTCCGGGGACGGAACCGGACAAGGTCGTGCAGCTGCTCAGCGGTGCGCCCGAGCGGGCGCAGGCGCCGCAGGAACGTGTCCTCGGGCCGCATCGACAGCCACCACCCGTCGAACGCGTGTACGGGGAAGTTGCACAGCAGGCCGCCGTCTGTGTACAGCTCGCCGCGGTGCCGCTCCGGCGGCCGGATCAGGCGGTAGGGCACCATGAGCACCGGCAGCGACATGCTCATGCCCACGGCCAGCCGGATCGGCATCGAGGGCGTGGTCTTCGGGTGGCAGTACTCGGTGCACATTCGGTTGAGGTTCGTGACCGGCACGCACAGCTCGCGGCCGCACCGCTCGAGGAGCTGCTGAAACGTCACGTCCGCCGAGCCGAGCCGCTCCTTCAACACCCGGCCGAGGAACTCGAGCAGCCGCGCGCCGGGGTTCAGGCCGAGCACGGTGAACATGTTGACCACGCCCGACAGCCAGCCGAAGCGCGCGTCCTGCATGACCCCGCGGAGGTTGGTCTCCGCCAGCATCTGCTGCAGCTCCGCGCTGCGAAAGCCGACCGCGGCCAGGGCCGCGATGAGGCTGCCCGAGCTCGAGCCCGTCACCCGGCGGATGTGGTGCGGGTACAGCCCCCGGTCCTCGAGCTCGGCGAGCGCGCCCACGTAGGCGATGGCCTTGATCCCGCCGCCCTCGAACGCGAGGTTGTCGAACGGCAGCGCGTCGTGGGGCTCGGACCGCGGGCGCACGGGGGCCGCCGCCAGCTCCTCCTCGGCGGGGAGCGGGGCCGGCTGGATCTCGCCGAGGTCGATGTTCCAAGGCAGGAAGCGGAGTGCGGGCATGGGGGGATCTACCCCGTGATGCGACCCCACACGACCCACGGCGCGGTCCGCAGCCGCACCATCCCGCCGTGGTTGTTGCGGTCGAGGCACGCCTCGACCGCGCGCAGAAACGCCTCGTGCCGCTCGGGGGGCAGGTCGTCGAGCCCGAGCCCGTAGCGGTGGTTCAGGCTCCTGACGTAGACGGGCACGGGCTGCAGCACGGTCTCCGGGCTCGCCCGCCAGTGGCCCACGCGCCGGAACCGGGGCTGCTTCGTGACGAACCCGACCTCGTCGCGCATGCGGTGAGCGGGCTGCCCCGACCACTCCACCAGGATCTTCAGCAGGTCGTCGAGGCCCCCGTCGAGCTGGTCGCCGCGGCCGGCCAGCGCGAGCCAGCCCCCGGTCACGCCCTTGAGCTTGGGCAGCGCCTCGGCGAACGGGAACGCGGGCACCGCCTCGCCCAGGACCACGAGGTCGTGGCGACGGCCGCCGGGGCCCGACGCCGCCAGGGGGCCCGTGATCCAGGTGCCCTGCCGCCAGGTGACGCGCTCGCCGAAGGGCTTGCCGCGGCCGTCGGCGATCCGGGTGGGGCTGCCCTCGAGCGCGGTGACGGTCAGGCCCAGGCCCGCGAGGTGGCGGGCGATCTCCCCGGTGCCCGCGCCCACGTCGAGCACGCGCCCCCCGCGGGCGAGCCGCGCGAGCCGGCGGATCAGGGAGGGCGGATACTTCGGCCGGGCCCAGCCTGGCCCGTCGGCGTTCAGTTCAGCGGTCATCGGCGCTCCGTACCGTCGCACTCGCTATGGGGCAGGCGATGATGCACACCCTATGGCTCTTCCCGGTGGGGGTGGCCGCCGCCGGGATCGTCAACACCCTGGCGGGAGGCGGATCGTTTCTCACGCTGGGCGCGATGATCGCGCTGGGCCTGCCCGCGCCGGTGGCGAACGCGACCAACCGGGTGGGGGTGCTAGCGCAGTCGCTGACCGCAATCGCGGCCTACCGGCGGCAGGGCGTGCGCCCCGAGGCCCCGCTCGCGGCCCCGGCGGCGGTGGTGGCGATCGGCGCGGCTGCCGGTGCCCTCGTCTCGGGCGTGCTCGCGCCGGCGGCGTTCGAGCGCGCGATGGCGATCGGCATGCTCGTGATGGTGGGGCTGTCGCTGCTCCGGCCGAAGGCCTGGACCGAGCCAGGGGCCCCCTCCCGGTGGCGCTGGCCCGCGCTCCTGCTCGCGGGGGCCTATGGCGGGTTCCTTCAGGCCGGCGTGGGGGTCCTGCTGCTGCCCTCGCTGGTCGTGCTCGGAGGCATGGCGCCGGTGCGCGCGAACGCCCGGAAGGTGGAGCTGGTGGCGCTCCTCACGGTACCCGCGCTGGTCGTCTACGCCGCCTGGGGGTGGGTCGACCTCGCGGCCGGCGGCGTACTCGCCGCGGGCTCGGCGCTCGGCGGCGCGATCGGCAGCCGCCTGTCGGTGGGCGGCGGGGCCCGCCTGATCTGGGGGGCCGTCGTCGTGGTGGTGGTGCTGACCGCCGGCGCGCTGCTGCTCCGCGCCTGACGCGCGCGGCTCATCCGTGGAACGGGGGGTGGTTGAGCAGCAGGTGCGTGGCCGACGTGTCGCCCCGGGCCTCCTCCATGGGCAGCGGCCCCGGATCGCGGTCGGTCGGGCCTCGCAGATCGACGCGCCGGGAGCGGCACTCGTCGTCGTCTTGCGAGTAGGCGCCCCGCCCGTCGCCGCGCACTGCGTCCCAGTCCATGAAGAGCTCCATCTCCGGCTCTTCGATCTCCAGGTCCTCGGGGCCGGTCACGAAGCCCGGCGAGGGCTCACCCTGGCGAAGGTGGCGCATCCAGTTCGCCACCCTCAGCATCACTTCCTTGGCCACGCGGTCGCGCAATCGAATGGCGGCCGTTCTCGGCACCGCGCCCTCCTCCATCCACAGGGATACCAAAAGGGACGGCCCGCTTTCCACCACGTTTACTCGCAGCTGAGGGTGACCGTCCAATCGCCGGGGTTGTAGGCGCGGACTGCCAGGCGCACGGCCGCCTGGTCGTAATCGGTGAGGCGCGGCCACGACCAGGGATTCAGCGCCACGCCCTCCGACGAGCCCGACTCGACGTAGGCCGCGTAGGTGTAGCGGGACTGGTTCCACATCGTGGCCACGGTCGCGCCCGGGTCGCCGACGTCGACCCGCAGCTCGCCATCGTCGGAGTAGACCTCCCAGCCGAGCGAGCGGCCATCGCGGTCGAGGTAGCAGAACACCTCGCTCGAGCTCGGGCCGTTCCCGTCGGCGAAGTAGGTGGCGGTGAAGGTGCCGCTCACCGACTCCCCGCACTGGATGGGGGTGGCGTCGAAGCAGGCGTCCTCGGGGGTCGCGTAGAGCGGGTAGGACTCGGCGCTCGCCGCACCCGTGGCGTCCTCCACGTCGAGCAGCACGTCGAACACCCCGAGCTCGCTGGTGGTGCCCTGGAGCTTGCCGTTGCGCACCGACAGCCCCTCGGGGAGCCCGATCGCGCTGAACACGAAGGGTGGCGCGCCCCCGATCACCGGCAGGGGGTAGTCGACCGGGATGAACGGCTCGACCACGGGCAGGGCGGCTAGATCCGTGCGCGGCCCGAGGTCGCAGTCGATCGAGAGCTGGTAGGTGGTGAGCGTCTGCGTGGGGGCGGAGATGACGTAGAGCTCGCCGTCCTGCACGTAGTGCCGCGACGCGGGGTAGGTCCGGGGGTCGATCCGCAGCTGGGCGGGCCCCCCGCTGCTCGCGACCTGCTCCCCCGACGCGAAGAACTTGAGCCAGCCCGGCTCCGGCTCCGTGATGCCGAGGTAGTGCCCGTCGCCGGCGTCGGCGCGCAGGTCGATGGCCGAGACCGGGACCCCGTCGAGCTCGAGACGATGGACCGCGTAGCCCCTCGGATCCCAGTAGGACCCGAACTCGCCCTCGAAGTAGTTCTCCTCGAGCTCGATCGGCAGGCGATCGCCGCACTGGGCGGGGCGGACCTCGTACACGCCGATGATGCTGCGGCCCTCGCGGCGCCGGCCGTCCTCCGTCTCGGCGACGACCGTGATCTCCCAGGCGCCCGGCTCCTCGGCGATGCCGCTGACCCGCCCGGTCGTCTCGTCCCACTGCATCCAGTCGGGGAGCGGATCCTCGGTGTAGATCCGGACGCCCGCCGGAGATCCGTACACGTCGTAGTCGATCGCGATCTCGGTGCCGAGCTCCGTGGGGTACTGCGGCAGGCGCTCGAACACCGGCCCGTCGGTGCACACGACGTCGAGCGACCACTCTCCGGGGCCCTGGGCGACGAGCAGGGCGGGGATGATCGGCTGGCTCTGGTAGCCGCTCAAGCTCGGGTTGGTGCCCGGGTCGATCCGCACGACGCGCTGCGAGACCGGGGGGCTCAGGAAGTACTGGCGGTACTCGTCCTCGAGGTTCCAGGACCCGAGCGGCTCGGCGGGCAGCTGCACGTAGACCGAGGCCGGCGACTGCACGGTGAACACGAGCTCCACGCGCTGGGTGTCGTCGCTCGGGACCTCCACCCCGATCCAGGCGAGGTTGTCGAGCGCGTCGAAGTCGGGGCCGCCGAAGTCCATGGCGCTGCCCGAGAAGGTGCCCCCGATCGAGCCCCCGCAGCTGACGGTCTGCGGGTCGAGCCGAACGGTGAGCGTGACCACCAGGCTCTTCGTGCGCCCCTCGGCGTCGACCACGGTGACCCCGAAGCGGTGCTCGCCGGCCTCGCTCGGCGTGCCCCGGATCACCCCCTCGGGCCACAGCACGAGGCCCCCGGGGAGCTCCTGCTCGGCGCCGACCGACCAGGCGTACGGCGCGGTCCCGCCGGAGACCTCGAGCGGCGCCTCGTAGGCCACGCCCACCACCCCGCCGGGCAGCAGCTGATCCGCAGCCACCAGGAAGGCGTCGTCGACTGGTGGCAGCTCGGTGCGGCCGTCGGCCGGCTCCGCCACCGGCGTGCAGGCGGCGACGGACGCGAGAACGATCAGAGAGCACAGCCAGCGCAACATCGGGAGGAACTCCAAGCCTAAGGCGAGCACTATACCCGTGGCCGACGAAGGTCGATCGTGAACCTCGGGTGACGCCCCCCGTGCCGCGAACCCTGCCTCGTAGCTGCCCAATGGTGGACACCCCCCAAGCAGGGGGGTTTCGGGTCGCCGTCCGGCCCTAGTTTCCGGTCACCACCTCGGACCGGAGTCTCCCATGGCGGACTCGACCCTCGAAGAGCTCGATCTCGACACCCTTCCCCGCCAGCTTCCAGTGATGGCGCTGCGTCGGGGCGTCCTCCTACCCGGCGCCGCCGCGCCGTTCGTCGTGGGGCGGGCCCGCTCCCGCTCCGCACTCGATGCCCACCGTGACGGCTACGTCATCGTGGCCGCCCAGCGCGAGCCCACGGCCTCGCCCGCCCCCAGCGACCTGCTTCCCACGGCCGTGCTCGCCAAGGTGCGGGAGCGGCAGCGGGGCCCCAACGACGCCGAGCGGGTGGTCCTGCAGGGCCTGTCCCGGGTCACGCTGACCGGCTTCCCCTCCGTGCAGCCGCACTTCGAGGCGACGTGGTCGCCGGTCCACGAGTCGTGGGCCGAGAGCGTCGACGCCCGCGGCATGCGCGAGGCGTTCCGGAGCGAGGTCGAGGCCTCGTCCGAGGCGCTCGGCCAGCCGCTCGTCTCCCTCGTCCTGTCGATGCCCGCGCCGCTGATGGTCGACGCCGTCGCCAGCGCGCTCGACGGAGGCCAGGACTGGTACCGCGAGATCCTGTCCACCCACGACCCGGTGGCCCGCGCCGAGCGCGTGATGGTGCAGCTCGTCCGTGCGCGGGAGGCCGTCGCCGCCCGCGACTCCATCAAGGAGCGGGTGACCAACGCCACCCGGGACCAGCAGCGAGAGTTCCTGCTCCGGCAGCAGCTCAAGGCCATCCAGGAGGAGCTCGGGGAGGGCGGCGACGACGACGAGCTGTCGCGCCTGCGGGACCGGCTCGAGGGCTCGGACCTGCCCGACGAGGTCCAGGAGGTCGTCGACCGCGAGATGCGACGGCTCGAGCGCCTGTCCAACGCCTCGCCCGAGCGGTCGGTCGCCATCGACTGGCTCGAGTGGATCGCGGACATGCCGTGGAACAAGGAGACCGCGGTCGATCTCGACCTGAAGGCCCTCGAGGACGCGCTCGACAAGAGCCACTACGGCCTCGAGGACGTCAAGCAGCAGGTCGTCGAGTACCTCGCGGTCCGCAAGCTCGCCGGCCAGGGCCGCGCGGACGTGCTGCTCCTGGTGGGGCCTCCCGGCGTCGGCAAGACCAGCATCGGCCAGGCGATCGCGGATGCCACCGGCCGGAAGCTCGTGCGGGTCGCGCTCGGCGGCGTGCGCGACGAGTCCGAGCTGCGCGGGCACCGGCGGACGTACATCGGGGCTCGGCCCGGCCGCCTCGTCGAGGGGATCCGCCGGGCGAGCACCGCCGATCCGGTGATCCTGCTCGACGAGGTCGACAAGCTCGGGTCGGGCACCTGGGGCGACCCTGCGGCGGCCCTGCTCGAGATCCTCGACCCCGAGCAGAACGATCACTTCGTCGATCGCTACCTCGAGGTGCCCTTCGACCTGTCGAAGGCCCTGTTCGTGGCGACCGCCAACGACCTGCAGAGCATCCCCGGCCCGCTGCGGGACCGGATGCAGAAGCTCGAGATCGCGGGCTACTCGCAGGCGGAGAAGCTGGTGATCGCGCAGGAGCACCTGCTGCCGATCGTCGCGCGCAACGCGGGGCTCGAGGCCTCCGACGTGACCTTCACGGAAGCCGCGCTGGTGGCCGCGATCGACGGGTGGACCCGAGAAGCGGGCGTGCGTGAGCTCCAGCGGGTGCTCGGCAAGGTCTACCGGGCAGCGGCGGTGGCCAAGGCCCGGGGCGGCGCCTCCGCGCTGCCGCTGCACGTCGACGTCGACGGGCTGCCCGAGTACCTCGGCAAGCGCAAGTTCCACGACGAGGAGGCCGAGGTCACCAAGCAGCCGGGGATCGCGCGGGGCCTCGCGTGGACGCCGGTGGGGGGCAGCGTGCTCTACGTCGAGGCGAACACCCTGCCGGGGCGCGGCAACCTCGTGCTGACCGGGCAGCTCGGCGACGTCATGAAGGAGTCCGCGCGGGCGGCGCTGACCTACGTGCTCGCCCACGCCGAGGAGCTGGGCATCCAGCCCGGCGTCCTCGAGCACAACGACGTGCACATCCACGTCCCCGCCGGAGCGGTGCCCAAGGACGGGCCGTCGGCCGGCGTGACCATGTTCACGGCGCTCGCGAGCCTGCTGTCGGGCCGCCCGGTGCGCTCCGACGTCGCGATGACCGGGGAGGCCACGCTGCGCGGGCGCGTGCTGCCCGTGGGCGGGATCAAGAGCAAGGTCCTGGCCGCCCACCGGCACGGCATGAAGCGCGTGATCCTGCCCAAGCGCAACGAGGCCGACGTCGAGGACGTGCCCGAGGAGGTGCGGCGGGAGCTCGAGTTCGTCTTCGTGGAGCAGATGGCCGAGGTGATCGAGGCCGCGATGGTCCCCGCCCGGCCCGGCGCCGTCGCGCTGACATCGCTGTCGTGATCCGGGCCGCCCGGTCCTCGCGGGACCGGGCCCCGGATCCTCCGGATCCTCACGCGCGCGACCTCCACGGCCGTTGGCCCGCTTGTTGCTTCGGGCTACGCGGTCCGTCCATGGAGTGTCGCGATGTTCGTCTCCGTCCTTGCCTTGTCCGCCCCCGCGTTCGCCTGCGGGGGCCTCTTCTGTGACGTCGCCCAGCCGGTCGTGCAGAACGCCGAGCGCATCATCTTCGAGGTCGACCGAGAGAGCGGCTTCGTCGACGCGCACGTGCAGATCTTCTACGAGGGGCCGGCCAACGAGTTCGCCTGGATCGTGCCGGTGCCCGCCGAGCCCGAGCTGTTCGTGTCGACCCAGTCGGTCTTCGACCGCCTGGGCACCACCACCGGGCCCATCTTCTCGCTGAACCGGGTGACCGAGGGCCGCTGCGCCGAGGATCGCGGAGTCTCCCCGCCCCTCGCCGCGGAGTCGGGCAACTTCGCCGCCGACTCGGCCCCCACCAGCACCATCGACGTGATCAGCCAGCAGCAGGTCGGGCCCTACGACACGATCGTGCTCAAGGCGGAGAGCGAGGAGGGGCTGATCAACTTCCTCCAGACGAACGGCTACGAGCTGCCGAGCGAGCTGTCGGCGGTGCTCGCGCCCTACATCGCGTTCGACGCGCACTTCGTGGCCCTGCGGCTGTCGAAGGACCAGGACGTCGGGGACATCTCGCCGCTGGGCATGACCTACGCGGGCGACTCCGCCATGATCCCGATCCAGCTCACATCAGTGGCCGCGGCCGACGACATGCGCCTCGAGGTCTACGTCTTCTCGGACCAGCGGGCGGTCCCGCGGTCCTACCTGCACGTCAAGATCAACGAGGCGGCCATCGACTGGTGGACCGGGGGCTCCAACTACAGCGACGTGATCACGCAGGCCGCCGACGAGGCGGGCAGCCACGCGTTCGCGACGGACTACTTCGGGCCCTCCGAGGCGTTCGCGGTCGACTACGACTTCCAGCTGTCCCGGCTGCGCGGGGCGCGCGACGCCGTGGACTGGATCTACGAGGCCCGCAACCAGGGCGTGCCAGCGAACGCGGAGCTCGCCAACGTGGTGCTCGACCACGTGACGCCGCCCAGGGGGGTCGATCCGGTGGAGTTCGTGCGGTGTCCTGACTGCTACTCGGACTGGAACCGCGGGGACTTCGACGCGCTGGCCGCGACCGAGGACCTCGACGTGCGCGTGCTCGACCCCATGCGGGACTCCGAGCGGCTCTTCGAGCAGCCGCTGATGACGCGGATGACCTCGTCGCTCTCGGCGGTGGAGATGACGAAGGATCCGGTGTTCGTGCTGAACCCGGACATGAGCGACGAGGCCCACTACGTGCCCCAGACCCGCACGGCGGACGAGGTGTTCGAGTGCGGCGCGGGGCGGTCGCGGTCGGCGTCGCGGCGGCGGCTGGTGCTCGCGGACGGTCGCGAGATCGAGCTGCCGAGCCAGGACTGGTTCTTCGAGAACGAGACGACGGAGATCGCGTTCCTCGAGGATCTGGGCGACGAGACGGCGCAGATCATCGAGCAGCTGGGCGAGGAGGGCGAGGGCGAGGTCCTGACGGATCTCACGGATCGGTTCGCGGGCCTCGCCGACGACCACAACCGGCAGGTGCGCGCGCTGCTGGGCTGCGGCGGATGTACGTCGACGGGCTCGGCGGGTGGCGCGGGGGGCCTCGCCGGCCTGGTGCTGCTGGGCCTCGCGGCGCTGCGCCGCCGGCGGTGAGGGCAGCAGCCTGAGGGCGCGCCCCCAGGCTCCTAGCCCTAGCGCAGGAGGTCGCGGCCGACGTCCGCGAGGCTCGGCACGCCGCACAGCGCCATCGCCTCCGTGAGCTCTCCCGAGAGCTGGCGGAGGACCGCGGCGACGCCCTCTGCGCCGTCCACCGCCAGCCCCCACAGCACCGGCCGGCCCACCAGCACCGCCTCCGCGCCCATCGCGAGCGCCTTCAGCACGTCGCTGCCCCGGCGCAGGCCGCCGTCGACCCACACCCGACAGCGGTTCCGCGCGGCGTCGACCACCTCGGGCAGCGCCTCCGCCGTGGGGATGCCGCCGTCGAGCTGGCGGCCCCCGTGGTTGCTCACGATGATCCCCTCCACCCCGAGGCTCGCGGCCCGAGCGGCGTCGTCGTGGCGAACCACGCCCTTCACCCACACCGGCATGCCGGCGATCGACATCAGCCACCGCAGGTCGTCCCACGTGAGGGTGCTGTCGAGCTGCTCGGTGACATACCGCGCGAGCCCCGAGGCCCCTGGCTGCACGGGCAGCGCCCGCCCGGAGGGGGCCGCGTTGGGCAGGTCGAGGCCCGGGGGCAGGCCGAACTCGTTGCGCACGTCGCGCTCGCGGGTGCCGAGCAGCGCGGCGTCGACGGTGACGACGAGGCCGCGGCAGCCGGCCTCCCGGGCGCGGCGCACGATGGCCGCGGTCGCGTCGCGGTCGCGGTACACGTAGAGCTGAAACAGCACGGGGACGTCACCGGCCTCGCGCACCACGTCCTCCACGGGCCGGTTGGACAGCGTGGACAGCACCAGCGCACAGCCGGCGGCGGCCGCGCCCCGGGCGGTGGCGAGCTCCCCGTGTTTATTTCCGAATTACCTCCTTCTTGCTTTGGAGATGCGGATGGGGTGA
>CAYMSU010000008.1:0-35569 GCA_964393165.1 uncultured Enterobacteriaceae bacterium | reverse complement strand
CGCGGATCTCGTCGCGGAGCCACAGCAGCTGGGCCGCCGAGTGGCACGTGTGGGTAAGGCGGAGCCTGCCACCCCGGGTTCGCACCACGAGCCCGTCGCCCGTCGTGTCACACGCGCGCAGCGCCTCCGCCGGGACGCGCGCCGGCCCGACGTGCAGGACGAACCCCGACACCCCGACCGACACCGACTGCTCCGGCGCCAGCCACAGGAGCCCCAGCGAGGCGCCCAGCACCCCCGCGAGCAGCACCAGCAGGCGGACGAGCCAGGGGAGGAGCGCGTGTAGGCCAGCACTGGCGGACGGCCCCAGGTCTGCCCGAAGGAGCCAGGTTGCGGCCACCAGGCCGATCAGCACCACCGCCGCGAGCCCCAGGTGATGCGCCAGCGCCTCGTAGGGCCTCCGCACGACGTCCACCGCGAAGCCATCCGGAGACCACCGAACCCGCCAGCGGCGCCAACCCGCCGGCGGCGGGGGGGCCCCCGTAGGCACCGCTGAGTCAGTCCCGTGCAGTGCCCTCGCCATGCGTGCCTCCCGCCTTCATCCTACCCCCTTTGCCAGCCCCGCGGGGACCTCGCTCTCGACTGTCGCACGTGTGGAAACTCCGACCGTCATGTTGTAGGCTCCCGGTTCCCAGGAGGACTCAATGCGCCGAACCCTCTTCCTCGCCCTCCTCGCCCTTTCGATCCCGGGCGCGTCGACGCCGGCGCACGCCGCCGACCTCGAGGGCAAGGACTACGGCGGGCAGGACCTCGTCGTAGCGAACGGCGACACCATGACGGGTGTCTTCACCAACATCGGTCGGTTCGAGCTCCCCAAGGGGGCCACCGTCACCGTGGTCGCGGGTGATCCCCTCGAGATCCACGCCACGGAGATCCTGATCGAGGGCGTGCTCGACGCCACCGGAGCCGGGGTAGGCGGCGGGCAGGGAGCACAGAGCACTCAGTCGGCCGGAGAGCTCGGCGAAGGCGACGGCGCTGGCGGCGGCGGAAACGCGGGGCAGTCGTGCGCCGGGGCCGGCGGCGGCGGCGGCGCGGGGCACGGCTCGCAGGGCGGCCAGGGGTCCTTTCAGATCGGCAAGGTCGGCTCGGGCGACCCCGGCCAGCCCTATGGAGAAGACGGCAACGTCGACAGTCTGCTCCTCGGTTCGGGCGGCGGCGGCGCAGGCACGGAGTGCAACGGCACCGGCGTCGACGGTGGAGACGGTGGCGGCGCCATCTACCTCGAGGCTCTCGAGATGGAGATCACCGGCCAGGTCCTCGCCGACGGCGCCTCGGGCGAGAACGACCCGGCGACCGACGCGAACGGCGGCGGCGGCGGCGGATCGGGCGGCACGATCATCCTCGAGGCGTGCGACCTCGAGGGCGACGGCACGATCTCGGCCAACGGGGGCGAGGGGGGCGATGGCGGCACCGGGGCCGCGGGCGGAGGCGGGGGCGGCTCCGGCGGCCGCATCAAGGTCTTCTTCTTCGAGCGGTCGACCGCGCTGAAGTACTCGGTGGCCGGCGGCCTGGCGGGGAGCAACACGAGCCCGGCCTCGCTCGGCCAGCTCAACCAGGCCGGCGGCGTCGGCTCGCTGTTCGACGACGAGATCGTGGCCGACTGCGACGGCGACGGCATCGAGAACGCCAAGGACAACTGCGTCGCGGTGGCCAACCCGAACCAGGACGACAAGGACGGTGACGGCATCGGCGACGTCTGCGACGCGTGCCCGGACCCCTCCGACCCCGACGACGACGACGGTGACGGTGTCTGCAACAAGGTCGACGAGTGCCGCGGGTTCGACGACAACATCGACCGCGACTCCGACGGCATCCCCGACCAGTGCGACGAGTGCCCCAACGACCAGCTCGGCGACAGCGACGGCGATGGCTCGTGCGACTCCGACGACCTCTGCCCGGGCGTCGACGACTACGATCCCAAGTACGACGACGACGGCGATGAGATCCCCGACCCGTGTGACAACTGCCCCGGGCGCCCCAACCCGGACCAGGAGGACAGCGATCTCGACGGCTACGGAGATCCCTGCGACTGCGGGCCGTTCGACAAGCTTCAGAACCCCGACGCCGTCGAGGTCTGCAACAACGCCGACGACGACTGCAACACGCTGGTCGACGACAATCCCCCCGAGGCGCCGGTCTGGTACGTCGATGCCGACCTCGACGGGCAGGGGAACCCCAACGACACCCTCCTGTCCTGCCGCGACCCAGGCGGAGCCTATGTCGACAACGGCGACGACTGCGACGACACCAACGACAACATCTTCCTCGGCGCCACCGAGGAGTGTGACGGGGTCGACAACGACTGTGACACCGAGATCGACGAGGGCCTCGAGTGCGACGGCTCGGTCGACACCGGTGAGGGCGGGGGCGACGACGCCAGCGGCTGCGGCTGCGCGACGCCGTCGAGCTCGGGCTTCGGTGCCCTCGGCCTGCTCGCTCTGCTGCCGTGGGCCCTCCGCCGTCGTCGGAGCTGACGCTTGCTCGTGATCTTCGGGGCGTGGCTCGGCGTCGTCGCGGAGGCCGGTCCCGGGGATCGCGACGGCGATGGCCTCGACGACGCGGTCGAGGCGCTCGTCGGCACGAATCCCGACGAGCCGGACAGTGACTTCGACGGCGTCGACGACGCAACCGAGGTGGGCAGCGTCGACGCCCCGCTGAACACCGACGGCGACTCGATGATCGATGCCCTCGACGATGACGACGACGACGATGGCGTCCCCACGGTCCACGAGGAGGTCGCGGGGAGCTCCCGTCTCGACGTGGACAGCGACGGCGACGGCATCAGCGACGGCCGCGAGTGGCTCAACCACCTCGTCCTCGACGGACAGGTGGACTGCGAGAGCGCGGACTGCCTCGACGAGGATGGTGGCACTAGCGGCCTGGCGCTCGATGACCCCTGGGACCGTGACGCCGACGGCCTCATCGACGCGCTGGACCCCGATGACGACGGAGACGGGCTCTCGACGGTGATCGAGGGAGAGGCCGACCAGGAGTGCGTCGGCAACCCTCGCGACGGCATCCCGAACTACCTCGATCGCGACAGCGATGGCGACGGCATCCTCGACAAGGACGAGCGTCCGGCGGCCGCAGACAGCGACCTCGACGGGCTCGCCGACCGTCTCGACTGCCTGGACGACGGCCCCGACGGAGACCAGGACGGCGACGGCCTGCCCAACGCGCGGGAGACCGAGATCACGGGCCGGTTCGACGCACAGGCCTCCCCCGACTACGACGGTGACCTGATCCCCGATGCGGTGGAGGTCGGGGACGAGCGGTGCATGGCGCGCACCGGCCCCTGCACGCCGACCGACACCGACGGCGACGGCCTGCCGGACATGAACGACCGAGACGACGACGGGGACGCGTTCTCGACCTTCCTCGAGCTCGGGCTCTGCCCCGGAGGCGCCCCGCCCACGCTGGCCGCGCTCGACCCCTGGGAGCTCCGCTGCGGGGCGGCGGTGTACGTGCCGCGCAACACCGACGCGCCGATCGGGAAGTGGTTCCCGCTCGAGCCCGACGACGCGCCCGACTACCTCGACGACGACGACGACGGAGACCGGATCTCGTCGTTCCTGGAGGGCGCGGGAGACGCCGACGGAGACGGCGTTCCCAACTTCCTCGATCCCGTCGACATCGACGGGCCTGCTGCGGACGCCGACGACGACGGACTCGACAACGCCACCGAGGCGCGGCTCGGCACC
The DNA here is from genome assembly GCA_964393165.1 of uncultured Enterobacteriaceae bacterium. GTDB lineage: Bacteria > Myxococcota_A > UBA796 > UBA796 > DRPG01. Next base: position 31,871 of record CAYMSU010000008.1, on the reverse strand, counting down.
CGTCCGTACGATGACGACAGCGACGCCGACGGGCTGTCCGACGCCGTCGAGGTCGGCGATCCGCTCGCGCCGCTCGACTCGGACGAGGACCGAGTCCTCGATGCCCTCGACGAAGACGACGACGACGACACGCTGCCCACCCGGGCCGAGGGCCCCTTCGATGCGGACCTGGACGGCCTCCCGAACCACCTGGACCTCGACTCGGACGACGATGGCACCGAAGACGGCCTGGAGGGGTTCACGGATGCGGACTGCGACGGCATCGTCGACGTGTGGGATCCGGCCGACGCCGACGGGCCGTGCGCCGACTCGGGTGTCACGTTCCGGGATCCGCCGGTCTACACCCGGCAGGGATGCGCACCCCCGATCCCCTTCCCCCTGGGGGCCGGCGGCATCGCGCTGGCCCTGCTCGTCGCGATGTCCCGTAGGAAACGATACTGTGGCCGCGCAGGGGCTCTCGAGGAGGAGGCGCCCTCGTGAGTAGGGACCCCAAGCGGTTGTCCGTCGACGAGTCGAGCGGGTACTCGTCGCTGACCGAGGGCCCGGTTCAGGACACCGACGTGCTCGACACCCAGGGCGTCCACGCGCACACTCCGGCGCGCGCCGAGCTGCACGGCCCCCGCAACCGGAGCCGGCCCGACCCGATGGCCGACCTGCGCCGCACCGTTCGCGAGTCCGTCCAGGCAAACCCGCCGCCGAGCCGCCGGAGAGGCGGGGCCAACCTACTCTACGCGGTCATCGGCACGGCCGGCGTGCTGTTCCTCCTGGGGGTCGTGGGCGTCGTGATCGTGACCTCGCGGCAGGCGCCCCCTCCGGCACCAGCCGACCTCGATGTCGCGGCGCCGTCCGAGGCGGAGGCTCCTGCTGACGAGCAGGAGCCCGAGCTCGACGAGATTGACGGCGTTCCCGTGCGGCGAGGCCTCCGGGGCGAGTAGCCCCGCCGATCCCCGGTCACGCTTTTCCCCCGCTGCGGTGTCAGACGCCCTCCGGATCGGAGAGGACGATGGTCCCGGTCGACGCGGCGGTGCGAGCAGGCCGCAGACGAGCACAGCTAGGGGAATGTGGGGCCGCGGGCGGCCGTACGCGGGGGGCGATGGCCGACGGCATCAACATCGAAGCGCTGTACCGCCGCTACGGCGACATGGTGCTCGGCCGCTGCCGCGTGCTGCTCCGCAACGAGGCGGATGCGCAGGAGATCGCGCAGGAGGTGTTCATCCGCTTCATGCGGTACGCAGAGGGCTTCCGCGGGGATGCGCAGCCGTCCACCTACCTGTTCCAGATCGCCACCACGACCGCGCTCAACCGCATTCGGACCCGCAAGCGGCGTCGGGAGGACATGGTCGAGGATCTCCCTCCGCAGGCAGCAAACGACACCCTCTTGCGCGACGTCGAGGTTCGCCAGCTGCTCGACCTGATCCTGAAGGACGAGGACGAGATCACGCAGATGTGCGTCGTGTTCCACTTCCTCGACGGGATGACCCACGCCGAGGTCGGCCAGGCCGTGGGGCTGTCCGCGGCCGGAGTGCGCAAGCGCCTCACCAAGTTCCGCAACCAGGTACGCCGCAACCTGCCGGATTGGATGGTCCCGTGAATGATCACCTCTCCACGCTCACGCTCCATCAGCTTCGCTACGGGGAGCTCTCCGAGGCCGAGGAGGCGGTCGCCCGCGTCCACCTCGAGGCCTGTCCCCGCTGCGCCGACCGCCTGGCCGTGCAGCGGCGCGAGCGGGCGGCGTTCGTGTTGCAGCCCGTGCCTGTCGCCCTTCGGGCACCTCACCCCCCCTCGCGGGGTGCGTCCTGGCCGTGGCCGGGCCTCGTGGCCGGCGCCCTCGCCCTGGCGGCAGGCCTCGTGGTGCTGTTGCGGCCCGTTCCGCCGCGCGACGAGATCCGCCTGCGCGGCGCCGTGCCGCCCGTCGAGGTCTGGGTCGACGTGGGAGCAGGCCCCCGCCTGCTCGTCGAGGACGAGCCGCTGGGGGCGGGAGACCGCGTGCAGCTCAAGTTCGATGCCGCAGGCGCGGCCCACGCCGCGATCGCAGGCCGGGACCAGACGGGCGCCATCGAGGTCTACGGCGCGTTCCCCACCGCACGCCGGCGCGGCCTGGTCGAGGCGCCGTTCGCGCTGGAGCTCGACGACGTCGGCGGCGTGCAGGAGTTCTACGTGGTCCTGGGCGATCACCCCCTCGACTCCGCTACCGTGGTGGAGGCGGTGCGCGACCCCACCTCCACGCCCTTCGTGGAGGTCGTTCCCACGACGGTACGCAAGGCATCGCCGCAGGAGGACTGAACCGCATGATCGGCTGGCTCGCCCCGTGGCTGCTCGCCTTGGTGTGCGGCGTCCTGGCAGCGAGCCCGGCGCTGGCCGGGACCGTGCGGCACGCCCTCGTGGTGGGCGCCAACGACGGGGGCGGGGTGCTCGAGCCGCTGCGCTACGCCGAGAGCGACGCCGAGAAGATGGCGAACGTGCTCGTGGAGCTCGGAGAGTTCGACGAGCAGCTCGTGACCGTGCTCTATCGGCCCTCCCAGGAGCTCCTCCGCCGAGCCCTCGCGCGGCACGCGTCGATCGCCGAGCAGTACGAGGACGACCTGTTCCTCTTCTACTACTCGGGACATGCCGACGGGTCGGGGCTCCGGCTCGGGGACGAGCGCTACTTCTTCGAGACGCTCACGCACGACCTTCGCGCGATCTCCGCCGAGGTTCGCCTGGGGGTGCTCGACGCGTGTCGGTCGGGCACGATCACCCGACTCAAGGGGGCCGCCGTCACGAAGTCGCTGTTCGGCGTGTCGGGCGACGCGGTGGCCGGCGAGGCGTGGCTCACCGCGAGCGCCCCCGACGAGCAGGCCCAGGAGTCCGAGGCCCTGCGGGGCGGCTTCTTCACGCACTACCTGCTGTCGGGCATGCGCGGCGCGGCCGACACGAACGACGGGATCGTGGAGCTCGAGGAGCTCTACCGCTACACCTACGACCGGGTGGTCGAGGCCACCGGCCGCACGGGAGCGGGCACCCAGCACCCGCGCAAGGACTACGCGCTGTCCGGCCACGGAGCGCTCGGCATCACCGACCTGCGGCACGCCGACGCGTTGTTGATGCTGCGCGCAGAGGACGCGGGCCAGATCGCGGTCTTCCGCCTTCCCGACAAGCTGCAGCTGGCCGAGTTCTTCAAGCGTGAGTCCCAGCCCATGCGGATCGCGGTCCCTCCTGGCCGGTACCTCGTGCGGCGGCGCAAGGACGACGCGACCTACGAAGCCACCTTCGGCCTGCACGAGGGAGGCCAGCTCGAGCTCGCCGACTGGGGGCATCCGGTCATGCAGTTCGGGGTCGTGCGTGGCGAAGATCCCCGCGTGCACGAGCTGGTGGAGCGGAGCCGGACCTACGAGCGCCGCCTGAACCTGGGCGACTCCCCGCTCCTCGCCGGCGGCGCCTCGCTCGTGGTGCCCGGCGCCGGGCAGCTCTACAACGGGCAACCCTTCAAGGGCGCGAGCTACTTCGCAGTCACGGCGGCGCTGCTCACCGGGGTGCTCCTCAATCCGGACCGCGATCTCGACCGCGCGGGCCTCTGGCCCACCCTCGGGGCCAGCCTGTGGGGCGCCTCGATCGCCGATGCGGTCTACAACGTGCACCGGCGCGAGGAGCGCCGGCCCGAGCTCGGGGCCACCCTGTCGTGGTCGGGCGCCTACGGCGCCGGCCTGCAGGCCGCCCACTACGGGCTGTCCGCCGACGCGATCCTGCACCGCGGGGTGTCGCTGGGGCTGGACCGGGTGGGCTTCACTCCCGCGGCCGACGACGGGTGGGACGCGCACTTCGGAGGCAGGCTCATGCTCGCCGCCGAGGGGCGTCGCTGGCGCCCCCACGCGCTCGCTGCGATTGGGCTGCGTCATGGGCGCCTGCCGGGCGAGCAGACCACGCTCGTCACCCGCCTCGTCTTCTCGGCCGGCGCGGGACTCCGCTACTACGTGGTTCCTCGCTACTTCCTCGAGCTCGAGAGCCGGTGGCAGGTAGACGGCACCGACGCCGGGCTGACCTTCGGGGTCGGGCTCGGGCTGCATCTCGGCCGGTGAGTCACGGATCGGACGGACTGCGGTGTCCCAGAGGGCAGCCTGTTCGGAGGAGACATGATGTTGGCCCTGGCCGCGATCGGGACCGCCCTCGCCTGTGACTGGGTGGAGCACGGCGAGCGTGCGCACGCCTGCGACGAGCCGCCGCCCCGCACCACCCTGCGCGTGGCAGACGACGAACCCGCGCGCCCGCGCCGGGACCCCGCGCGGGACGAGGTGCAGCTCCGCTACGCCGCCCAGTACCTCGGGCAGCAGCCCGCCCATCACGCCTACGCGCGACTGGTCGGCCGCAAGGACGCCTACATCGGCGCCGAGGTGCGCTGGATGCCCGCCAACGAGATCGTCTGGGCGGGCCGCGCGGGGGCGGGCTTCGACGTCTTCGGGAAGTCCAAGCTGGACCTCACCTTCGGCCTGTGGCTCGGCGGCATGGGCGTGTGGGACCAGTCCATCCAGCGCGCCGTGATCCAGCACGGGCCGGTCGCGGGCACCGAGGTCGCCCTGGGCACCGAGGTCGGCCGGGTCTTCGCGAAGTACCGGTGGCTCGGAGGTTGGGGCATCGACCGGGTGTCGCGCTACCTCACCGAGAACGAGCTCACGATCGGGTACCGTGTGCTGCCCGCGCTGCAGGTACTCGGCCAGTACCTCGTGCTCGACGCGGATCGCGCGCAGCACCAGCACGGAGTCGGGCTCGGGCTGCAGGCCACGCTCTGAGCGCTGCGGCTCGACTATGCTGCGGTCCTGATGCACGGAGGACCCCGTGGCCGAGTCCGAGCCCCCACCGCCCCGCCGCTCCCCGATCCTGCCCCTTGTGGCGCTCGGAGGCGCGGTCGCCGTGGGCGCCCTCGGTGTCACGGTCCTCAACGTGCAGCGCGGGGACGGTGGCGACGACGCCCCGGCACCCATCGTGAAGCCCGCCGAGCCCACCCCCAGCCCGTCGCCCGGACCGCTCCCCGGTGAGCCCACGCATCCCGAGCGGGCGCCTCGGCAGGCCATGGATCGCCTGCTGTTCTCACTCGCCGGCCAGGATCTGGGAGGTGAGCAGGCGCGGGTCTACGAGCCGATCCGTGCGCCGTACCGCGTCGAGGCGATCATCGACGAGGGCCACGACACCGTGAGCCGGGCCCGCGTGGACCTCGACAAGGACGACCGGATCGACGAGGTGTGGGTGTACAAGAGCAACGGCCAGATCCGCCGCCGGGTATCCCCCGACGACGACGGGGAGCTCACCGAGGAGCTCGTGTGGTCGGCGGGTCGCTGGGTGCCTCAGTAGGCGCCTGTAGGAGGCCCACAGCGAGCAGCGCGCTGCTCGCCGCGAACGCGAGGTGGAACCACGCCGTGCGGGACAGCCCACCCCACTCGCCCTCGCCGCCGATCACGAGCCCGCTCACGAGCACCCCGACGGCCCCCCCGGCGCCCGCCGCGGCGCGCGGCAGGTCCTGACGCGCGCGGACCGCGGCGCTCGCGAGCACGAGGAGCATCCCGAGGCCACCGACGATCTGACCCCAGACCGGCTGCGCGATCAGGGCCACCGCCGCCACCAGGAGCAGGACGAAAGAGTAGCGGCGGGCGGGCTGCGCCCACCCGGGGGGCGCGAACGCCTCGGTGGCGTAGCCCACGCCGACCAGGGGCACGCCCACGAGCGACGCCAGGCGGGTGACGCCCCAGTGAGTGGGCGCGAGGTCCTCCACCCCCGCGAACCGGATCGTGCCGAACACCGCGGCGAGGCCCACCAAGGCCAACCCGACGCCGGCCGTGGGCCCACCCCCCGCCTGCCGCAGCAGGCGAAATCCCGCGTAGGTTGCCACCACCGCCAGGATCGCGTCGCTCCAGGCGGCGTCGCTCACGTGGGGAGCGCACGCGCGAGGCGGAAGCCCACCGCCTCGGCCCGGTGCACCGCGCTCGCCGAGCGCCGGAGGTGGCAGTCGAGCTCAGGCAGCGCGGTCAGGTAGGAGCCCCCGCGGAGGACGGGGCCCTCCTCGCCGTAGACCCACTCCCACACGTCTCCGAGCACCTGGTGTAGCCCGTAGAAGCTGACGGAGCCCGGATACGAGCCCACCGCGACCGGCCCGGGGAGGCCTCCGCCGCCGTTCACCCGCTGCGGATCGGGGGGCAGGTCTCCCCAGGGCCACGGCAGCTGGCGGCCGTGCTCCGGATCCCACGCGGCGCCCTTCTCCCACTCCTTCTCGAGCGGCAGCCGCGCCCCGGACCAGCGCGCGAAGGCCTCCGCCTCCCAGAAGCAGACCCCGGAGACCGGCTGGAGGTGGTCGAGAGGGACCCCGCGCACCCGCCACCGCCCGTCCAGGCCTTGCTCCCATCCGAGCGGCGCGCTCACCCCGGCCCCCTCGAGCCAGCGGCGCCCTTCGTCGGACCACCACGCACCGGGGGAATAGCCACCCTCCTGAACGAATCGCCGGTACTCTCCGCAGGACACCGGCGCGACGCCCAGCTCCATGCCGGCCACCTCCTTGGCCACCGGAGGCTCCCCCAGCAGCGCGGCGCCGGCCGGCACCCGGCGCCAGCCGCCCACCGGGGACGCCTCCGGCCGGTGGGGTGCCGGCGCATTGGTGGACGCGAGCTCGCGCCAGGGCACTCCTTCCGCCCGCTGCAGCAGCAAGACGGCAAAGTACTGGTCGGGATCGGTGTAGGACTCCCGCAGCACGAGGTCGTAGCGCGACGCCTCCTCGCGGACCTGGTCGATCGAGAACTTGCGGCTCACCTCGACGAGGATGCGCTCCCCGCGCGACAGCTCGAAGGTGCGCGACAGCGGGGCCACCGTGAGCGACTGGGCCTTCAACAGCTCGGCCCACATCTCCACCCGGCCGAGCCCCCGGTCGTAGAACGACCGCATCGCGAACGCCTCCGGGTCGACGCCCGCCCCCAGCTCCCGGTTCATCCGGCGGAAGACGTTGAGGATGAAGCGCTCCGTGAAGCCTGCCTGGTCCGCATACGCGGCCTCGAGCACGTCGGGGTCCTTCCGCAGATCCACGCCCAGGACGAAGAAATCCCCGGCCAGGGTGACCATGGACACCTGACGAAAGAAGGCGCTGACCGCGTCAGGCTCGAAGTTGCCCAGCGTCGAGCCCAGGAACAGCAGGGTCTTCGGGCGAAGGTCGGCGACCAGCGTGAGTGCGCGCTGGAAGGTGCTGACCACGCATTCGACCTCGAGGGAGGGATACCTCGTGCGCAGGTCGGCGCAGGCACCCATCACCGCCGACGCGCTCACGTCGATGGGCACGTACGACACGGCGCCGAGCGCGGTCCACGCGTCGAGAAGCCGCCGCGTCTTGGTGGAAGAGCCCGATCCGAGCTCCACCAGCGTCGTCGGCCCGACGAGCGCCGCCAGATCCGCAGCACACGAGGCCAGGATCGCGTCTTCCGTGCGCATGGGGTAGTACTCGGGCTGGGCCGTGATCTGCTCGTAGATCTCGGAGCCTGCAGCGTCGTAGATGAAGCGGGGCTCGAGCCGACGGGGCCTCGCCTCGAGACCCCGGACCACCGCTGCGGCAAAGGCGAGGTGCGCATCACCGGGCGCGTCCTGGTGGACCCGAAAGCCCTCCGCGGTCTGCTCGTGCCACCCCTGCCCGTGCGGGGTCAGGAGCCTCTTGTCGTCCACGCAGCCCTCCAGGAGGGAGACGCCCCTATGAACCTACGCCCCGCCTGTCGACTCCGCCGACGGAGCGCGACCGAGGCCGATTCACAGCCCAGCTTTGCTGGGCTAGAATCTCGGCCGACCGAGCGCGGAGGCGCCGGAGTCTCCAGGTGACTTGTGCCCGATCAGCAGGGCGAGGTCCGGGCGCGAGCGGAGCCCGAGCGGGCGGACCTCCGGCTCGAGGCCGGCCGCGGCCAGGCGATCCGCCGCCTCGGGCAGGCAGAACTCAAGGTAGTACATCACGAAGGGGGGCCGGATCAGCGCGTTGCGGAACCGCATCACGGCATTGAAGCCGTGCAGGGCCCAGAATGCCGGCCGGCGCGGCGACGGCGCCTCCCCCGTGACGACCACGAGTCGGCCTCCCGGCCGCAGCACCCGCGCGACCTGAGCGAGCAGACGCGGCTGCTCGGGGGGTGGGAAGTGGCCGAGCGCCCCGAAGCAGGTCACCACGTCGAAGCACGCCACGAAAGGAAGGGCCCGTGCGTCGCTCCGGACGAGCGCCCACGGGCTGCCCGCCTCCTCCGACAAGCGCGCCCGGGCGACCGCGAGCATCCCGGGGCTGAAGTCGACCCCCACGACGTGATCGCAGACCTCGCGCAGCCGCCGCGTGGCCGCCGCCGTGCCGCAGCACAGATCCAGCGCACGCCCGATCCGTGGGCCCTCCGCCAGGTACCCCATCACGGGCTCGAGTACCGAATCCGGGGTTCGGAAGGGCGTGGCGTCGAATTTCGGGGCAAGCATGTCATAGCCGCCGCGCGTGGAAGAGAGCGCCTGGCGCATCAGCTCTGATAAGCGGGGGCCATCCGGTCCGAACATGGTGAGCTGGTATCCTGCAGCCCGCCATCCTCGTATTCGTAAGCACGCCGTCCGGGAGCACGGATGACACCATCTAGCCGCGTTCTTGCCTGCCTCATCACGATCTTCGCCGGGTGCACCGACTCGGCCGCCGAGCTCCTGCTGACCTGCGAGGGGGGCAACACCGAGGCGTGCTACGCCGACGCGCTCGCCGCCCTCGACGCGGCGCGCCCCGATCACACCACTGCGCGCAAGCTCCTGTCCAAGGCCTGCATGCCTGTGTACACGGGTCGCGGCAAGCCGAAGGAGAGCCACCCGCGGGCGTGCCACGCCCTCGGCGTGATGGTGCGGGACGGCAAGGGGGGTCCCCGCGACCTCCCGCGCGCTGCCGAGCTCTTCGAGATCGCGTGTCGCGACGAGGTGGCCGACGCGTGCGTCGACTTGGGGCAGGCGGTCTACGATCCCCCCGAGGCCGCCGAGGTCGAGGCCGAGCCGGCGCGAGCCGTGGAGCTGTTCTTCAACGCGTGCAACGCGGTCGACCCAGGCGATGCCGACCCCTCCGGCCTGACTCTCGCCCGGTCGTGCGACGCGCTGGGCCGTGCCTACGAGGAAGGCAAGGGCGTGGAGAATGGCAAGAAGGACGCGGAGCGAGCGAAGGAGCTGTACGTGAAGGCCTGCGACGCCAAGCATGCGTCGGGCTGCGTCAACGCTGGTCGCCTGGCGGCGAGGCAGGGCCGAAAGGGGCTCGAGGAGGCCGCGACGCTGTTCGAGCGAGGCTGCAAGCTCGACGCACGCTACGGCTGCTTCGAGCTCGCAGAGCTCCACGAGGAGAAGAAGCTGGCCGATGCCTCGCCCGACAAGGCCGCCGAGTTCTACCAGAAGACGTGCAACATCGACCCCACGAGAGGCTGCTACGAGGCGGCCCAGCTGATGGAGAAGGGGCTCGTGGAGGAGCGCGGAGGCGCGATCGAGTCGCTGTACAACCTGGCGTGCGAGCACGGCAACGCCGAGGCGTGCGCACGTCGCAACCTCGCGCCATGACCACGCGGGAGCGCTGGTCCTCGCCCCTGGTCGACCGCTACGCCACGGCCGAGATGGCCGCGCTGCTGTCCGACGCGCACAAGTTTCGCACCTGGCGTCGCCTGTGGCTCGCTCTCGCCGAGGTCCAGCAGACCCTCGGCCTGCCCATCACACCTGCACAGCTGGCCGCCATGCGGAACCACCTCGACGACGTCGACTTCGATGCGGCCGCCGCCCACGAGAAGCGAATTCGCCACGACGTGATGGCCCACGTGCACGCCTGGGGCGACCAGATCCCCGAGGCGCGGCCCATCGTGCACCTCGGCGCGACCAGCTGCTTCGTGGGAGACAACACCGACCTGCTCGTCCTCCGCGACGGGCTCGACCTGCTGCTGCCCAAGGTCGCGGGCGTGGTCGCGCGGCTCGCCGCGTTCGCGCGGGAGTGGGCCCACGAGCCCACCCTCGGCTTCACCCACTTCCAGCCGGCCCAGCTCACGACCGTGGGCAAGCGGGCCTGTCTGTGGATTCAGGACCTCCTCCTGGATCTGCAGGCCCTGCAGCGCGCGAGAGACGACCTGCGGTTCCGGGGCGCCAAGGGCACGACGGGCACCCAGGCGAGCTTCCTCGCGCTCTTCGACGGCGATCACGACAAGGTCGAGGCCCTCGACGCAGGACTCGCGGCCCGGTTCGGGTTCGAGCGGAGCTACGCGGTGACTGGCCAGACCTACCCCCGGAAGGTCGATCTGCAGGTCGTCAGCGCGCTCGGCGGGCTGTGCGCCACCGCGCACAAGCTCGCCACCGACCTCCGGCTGCTGGCCCACCTCAAGGAGCTCGAGGAGCCCTTCGGTGCGCACCAGATCGGCTCGAGCGCGATGGCCTACAAGCGAAACCCCATGCGCGCCGAGCGGATCTGCGCGCTCGCCCGCCACGGCCTGTCCCTCGTGAGCAACGCGGCTCACACCGCGTCCGTGCAGTGGCTCGAGCGCACCCTCGACGACTCGGCCAACCGCCGGGTCACCCTGCCCGAGGCGCTGCTCGTCGCAGACGGTCTGCTCGAGGCGCTCCTCGATGTCAGCGGCGGTCTCGTGGTCTACCCGGAGGTGATCCGGCGCCGGATCCGGGAAGAGCTCCCCTTCATGGCCACCGAGAACCTGATCATGGCGATGGTGCGCGCGGGGGAGGATCGCCAGGAGGTCCACGAGTGGATCCGGGTGCACAGCCAGGCCGCAGCCCATCGCGTCAAAGCTGAGGGCGGGTCCAACGATCTGCTGAGCCGCCTGTCGCAAGACGCACGGTTCGCCCCGATCCACGACCAGATCGAGCGCCTGCTCGATCCGAGCACGTTCGTGGGCCGGGCGCCCGAGCAGACCCATCGGTTCCTCGACGGCGAAGTGGCCGAGGCGCTGGCGCCGTGGAAAGACCGCCTGCCGGAGGGGAGCCCTCTGCGCGTGTGACGTCACACATCAGGCTCGCAAGCGACCTCACGCCACGCCGAGCTCGAAGCGCAGCGCCGCCTCGAGATCCTCGTGAAGGAAGCGAAAGCCGAGCTCCTGGGCCCGCGCGGGCACCGCCCGCTGACCCTGGAGCGCCAGCTCGTCGGCCTTCTCCCGCCCCAGCGCGAGCCGCACGGCAGCCGCGGGCCCGGGCACGATCGCTGGTCGGCTCACCGCACGCCCGAGCGCCTTGGCGAACGCCTGGTTGCGCACGGGGGTGGGAGCCGTCGCGTTGAGGGGGCCCTCGTACCGCTCGTCGAACAGCGCCTCGTGGATGAGGCCGAGCTCGTCGTCGAGATGAATCCAGGGCATGAACTGGCGCCCAGACCCGATGGGGCCGCCGAGGCCGGCGCGGTACATCGGCAGCAGCGAGTCGAGCAGGCCGCCCCCGGCCGCGAGCACGAGGCCCGTGCGAAGGAACACGGTGCGCACCCCGGCCGCGACGGCGGGCTCGGCCGCCGCTTCCCACGCCTTGCCGATCTCGGCGAGGAACGTCTCGCCGGCCGGCGCCTCCTCCGTACACACGGCATCGCCTGCGTCGCCGTAGTACCCGACCGCCGAGCCCGAGACGAACACCCCCGGCCGGCGCGCGGGATCGCAGGCGGCCAGCGCCCTCGCGACCGTGGCGGTGCCGTTCACCCGGCTGTCGCGCAGGATCTGCTTGCGCGCCCGCGTCCATGGCCCGTCGCCGATCGGCGCCCCCGCGAGGTGGACCACCGCGTCGAAGCCCTCGAGCGCCGCCGGGTCGAGCGTGCCCGACCCGAAGTCGGCCACGACGCCCTCGGGGCCCTCCGGGCCGCGCGCGGCCTGCCGCACGATCGGCACCACCTCGTGGCCCCCGGCGTCGAGGAACGCGCACAGGGCCGATCCGATCAAGCCCGTGGCGCCCGACACCAGCACGCGCATTCGGGGACGGTCGCGCCACGTCGCGTGGCGCGCCAGATCGTCGGCCGTGCGCCGATGGCGGAACGGGAACACCCGCTCGAGGCGCCCCGGCACGCCGCCGACGACCGCGCCGAGCGGACCGAGCGGGGCCGCCCAGTCGATCTCGTCCTCCAGCACCGCGCCCTCGTTGGCATCGGCGAAGCGGTGCTGGTGAACCCATCGCCGGAACGGGCCCCGCCGCTGCTCGTCGGTGAAGCCCGACGGCCGCTCGCAGGCGGTGTGCTCGGCGAACCAGCGCACGGTCGCGGGCCCGACCGCGGCCTCGAGCTCGAGCCGGGTGCCCACCTCGAGGCCCGGCCCGGATCGCGACACCACGGTGATCGGATCCCACGGCGGGTTCAGTCGCTGGAACGCGCCCGGGCAGGCGTGCCAGTCGAAGAGCTGCTCCGCGGTGGCGCTGGGGATGGTGGAGCGCAGGCGATACGTCGGCATGCTCAACGTCTATCTTGCGGCGACCCCGAGGTGACCGTGACCTCCGCGATGTACGACGAGACCGACCCGCTCGCCCTGTTCGACGCCTGGTTCTCCGAGGCGCAGCACTCGGAGCCGAGGGTGGCCAACGCCATGCAGCTCGCGACAGTGCGGGCGGACGGCGCGCCCCGCGTGCGCACGGTCCTGCTGAAGGGGCACGACCCGAGCGGCTTCGTCTTCTACACCAACCTCGACAGCCAGAAAGGCCACGACCTCGACCACGAGCCTCGCGTGGGCCTCCTCTTCCACTGGAAGACCCTCGAGCGGCAGGTCCACGTCTACGGTCGGGCGTCGCGGGTGAGCCCCGAGGAGGCCGATGCCTACTTTGCCTCCCGGCCCCGGGGGAGCCAGCTCGGGGCCTGGGCCTCGCAGCAGTCGCGCCCACTGCCCTCCCGGGAGGTCCTCGAGGCCTCCGTGGCCGAGGTCACCCTCCGCTACCAGGATCAGCCCGTGCCGCGACCGCCCCACTGGAGCGGGTTTCGCGTGGCGCCCTCCGAGATCGAGTTCTGGCAGGGGCAGGAGAGCCGGCTGCACGACCGGGTGGTGTTCCTCCGCCAGAGCTTGGAGGGCGCCTGGGCGCGCGAGCTCCGCTACCCGTAGCCAGCGGGCGCGGCCACTCGCTCCATCGGGATCCGCCACCGTGATGCCATCACCTGGCCGAGGCCCATCGCCCCAGAGCCGACCACCCGACCGCGCGACACCCCTCGGGGGAGCCGGAGCCCCTCGAGCCACTCGCGCTCGCGGGGCCACAGGCCGCCCTCCTCCGCGCGCCCGCGGGGGAGCCGGATCTCGACCTCCCAGCCTCGGGGGGTGCGGCACAGGGAGATCTCGAGCCCGAGCGCGTCGCGCCAGACGACGCGGCGCAGCCCCGGCAGCTCATCGGTGAGCCGCGAGAAGCGGCGCACCCACGGCGCGGCCTCGGGCCGGCGCTCGAGCTCGACCCGCACGAGGCGATGGTGTAGCCCCGCCTGTGTCAGCTCCTGGCAGGCGAGCCCCACCGGGGTCGTCTCGGGCAGGCCGATCGTGTGGACCTTGCCGAACAGGTCGTCGCCGAGCCCGCGCCAGGTCGCCCACGAGGGCACGAAGCGAAAGGCCAGGGCCTCGAGGGGACGCGCCGGACCCCGCCGCAGCGCGTCGAACACCTCGCCGTCGGGCACCTCGACCCACCGGAGGTTCCGCGCGACGACCGAGGTGACGAACGCCAGGTAGGCGGCTCGGCTGGCGCTCCCCCGCTCGATCGTGCGCACCGTGGCGAGCCGCGCGTCCTCCTGGGCAGCCCGCCACACCCGGGAGCCGGCCGCCGACGTGGGCCGCAGGGCGGTCGCGTCGAGCAGGCCTCCGCGGAACCTCGGCCGCTGGAGGGTCGCGAACAGGTCGGGGCCGAGCCACGTCCGCCGGTGGGCGCGCACGAGCCCACGAATGCGCGGAGCGTCGGCGGCCACCCCGCTCCGCTCCAGGGCCACCATCTCGCCTCGCGGATCCCCCTCCTCGATCCACGCATCGCCGAGGACCTCCCGCGCCGCTTCGTCGATTGGGTTCGCGAGCACGTAGGCGAGCAGCTCCTCGCTCGCGACCGCCCGCCGCCGGGGCCGCAGGCAGGCCAGCGCCGCCCGCTCGGCGTCCGTCGGCTCGCGCGAGGGCAGGGTCTCCAGCCGCTCGACGACCACGGGCATCGTGGCGTGCAAGTAGCGACGCAGCGCCGGGGAACGGGACCGCGGCTGGCCCGCGATCCGACGAGCCTCGACCGCCGCCGAGGGGTCGCCCGCCTCCACCACCAGCTGCACGAGGGGAAGCTGGTCCGTCGGATCCCGGGACCAGTCCACCAGCACGCCTTTCTCGAAGGCCTGCAGCGCGGCGTCGGCGATCCGGGGATCGGGGCACCGGGCCGCGAGATGGCGGATGCGCTCCAGCAGAGGGCCGTGGACGTGGGCGTGGACGCGGCGGGGGGGCAGCCCCGCGGGGAGGCGCTCCTCGGGGAGGAGCCGCGACAACGTGGCCGCCAGCCAGCCGGTGGCGACCGGGGAGGGATCTCGCTCGGCGACCTGGAGCCACGCCGCCTGGAACGCGCGCTTGGTGCACGCCCGCGGCGGCGCGAACGCGGAGATGGCCCGCTCGTGGGCTTGCCTCACCACATCCGCGGCCGCCGGGGCCCGGCACTGCGCCCACAGCGCCAGGGCTTCCTCGAGCAAGTGGGCCGCCGACGACACGGCGACCGAGGGGGTTCCTGCCATCCCGTCAGTGTACCGGACGGGCTCCGCGGGACGGCTGGACCGGTGTCGACGCTTGCGCGTGCCACACGATCCGCACCAGCAGCAGGCCGGCGACGATCCCCAGCGCGACCCCGAGCCCCGCCCACACGCCCACGAGGCCGAGGCCCGCGGGCCAGGCGAGGACGTAGGCGAGCGGCAGGCCGACGAGCCAGTAGCCGACGAGGTTGAACCACGACGGAGTGCGCGTGTCGCCGAGTCCGCGCAAGATCCCGAACGCGATCACCTGCAGCCCGTCGAAGAGCCCGAACAGCCCGCCGATGGGCAGGATCGCGACGACGAGCCCGATCACGCTGGCGTCGGCGTTGTAGGCGTGAGCCACGAGGCTGGGGGCCCCGAGGAACAGCGCGCCCGTGCAGCTCATCACGATCACGCCGATCCCCAGGGCTGCGCCTGCGGAGGGAATCCACGGCTGGTCGGCACCGACCTGGTTGCCCACGCGGGTGGCCGACGCCGCGCCGACGCCGTTGGCGATCATGAACGCCACCGAGATCGCGTTGAGGGCCGCCACGTGGGCCGCGAGGGCGGCAGCGCCGAGCCACCCGGCGAGGATCGAGGCGGCGTTGAAGGCCCAGACCTCGAGCCCGGTCTGCAGCCCCACCGGGAGCGCGATCCCGGCGAGGCGGGCAAGCGCGGCGCGATCGAGGATGCCGCCGCCGTCGCGCGGCCAGGCCGCGCGGATCTGCGGCAGGCCGATCCAGACCAGCGCCCCGAACATGACCCAGCGGACGATCGTGGTGCTCGCCGCGACCCCGGCCACCCCGAGGGGGTCGATCAGCAAGGCGTTGCCGACCACGTTGACGAGGTTCGCGAGCCCGATGACCCACATCGCGGGCCGCATCACGCCCCCGCCCTGGAGCAGCTGGCGGAGCACCCCGAAGGCGAGGAACGGGGGCATCCCGAGAGCCATGATCCAGCAGTACGTGGCCGCATCCGGGATCGCCGACGGGGGCTGGCCGAGCGCCCGCATGCCGGGCTCCGCCAGCAGGTGCAGCGCGACCACGGGGATCAGCAGAAGCCCCATGAGGACCAGCCCTCGCGCGGCGGCGAGGCCCGCCCGACGCGAATCGCCGGCGCCGTAGGCCTGCGTGACCAGCGGGTCCACGCCCTGCGCGGCGCCAAGGGCGACGATGACGACCCCGAAGCTCCACGTGTTGCCGAGCCCGACCGCGGCGGTCGCCTCACCGCCCAGGGGCCCGATCATGAGCAGGTCCACCACCCCCATGCCGACCATGCCGACCTGGCCCAGGACGACCGGCCAGGCCAGCTGGACCAGCCGACGCACCTCCCGCACACGCGCCTCCCCGGGATGCGATAATCCGCCGCGCCAGCCCCGTGCCCTACTCATCCCCACCAGACGAGAGCGAGAGCCACGACATGGAACACCCCTTCTCGATCACGGCGGCGAACCCGAGCCTCCAGCTCCAACCCGACCGCCGCGGCTACGTCTCGTTCACGGTCACGAACGAGACCGACCAGATCGTCGTGGCCCGGTCCCACGCGCTCGGGGTGCGCCCAGCCCGGGAGGACTGGTTCTGGGTGGAGGAGGCGGAGCGGCAGTGGGGTCCGCGGGAGACCCAGATGGTGGTGGTGCACATCCACGTGCCGAACCACATCGAGCCGGGCGCCTACCGGGTCAACCTGCTCACGGCAGACAACGCCAACCCCGACGACCGCTACAGCCGCAGCGGCGACGTGTGGTTCACCGTCAAGGAGATCGTGAGGCCGCCGGCGCCACCGGAGCCCGAGCCCGAGCCCGAGCCCGAGCCTGCGCCCGCCCCGCCCCCCGGGCCCACGACGGCCCAGCGAGCGTTCAATGCCTTCATCGGAGTCAACCTGGGGTTTGCCATGGGGATGCCCGGGCTCCTCGCGACGGTAATCGGCTTTTACGTGCTCGGCACAACGCTCGCAGTTCTCCTCGGCATCATCGGCTGGCTCTGGCCCGTGATCAAGTTCCCGAAGGCCAGGGGATGAGCTGCTCGCTCACGCAGGCCAGGTCTGGGCACCCCGGCTCGGCGGCGGCCCGCTCTGCGGCGTGGGCCGTGCCGAAGCTGCGCACCACCAGCCGCCCCGTCTGCTCCGACGCGAGCACCTGGTCGTAGAAGTCCAGCAGGGCGTCCCGGTCCAGGGCCGCCACCGCCTCGGCGACCTGCGCCCGCCAGTCGAACGAGAGCACCTCGCGGTCGAGGTTCGCGGCGAGTCGAGAGGACCGGCTGTACAGATCCGGATCGTCCTCGAGGAGCCGCGCCACCAGGCCATCCCGCACCGTCGCCAGCGCGTCGTCGGGCATGGCGCGCAGCGCCGCTCGCTGAGCGTCGACGAAGGCGTCGACCCGCTCGAGGAGGGTGACCGGCCCCACCGCGTTGGACTGGATCGCCATGCGCAGCCCCGGCAGCCGCCCGAACGGCGAGTAAGCCGCCTGTGCGATGTAGCCGAGCTGCTGCTCGGTGCGGATCTCGGTGTGGAACGGGGCGTCGAGCAGCCGCCCGAGCAGCTGCCACTTCGCGTGTGCCGCAGCCCCCACCGCGTCTCCGCCGCCCAGGTAGTAGACCACCAGCGCCGAGTCCACGTGGTCGACCTCTACGTCGCGGACGACCTCGCGGCCGGCGGGAACGAGCCGTGCGGCATCCACCGGCACGCCTGAAGCCCCCCCCTCGGGGACCAGCGCCCCCGCCACCGACGCCGCGAGCGCGCGCGCGGCCTCCGGAGGGTGGTTGCCGTGGACGAGCATGCGCGCCGTGGGTCGGTCGAGCACATCGCGGGCAAACGCGGCCAGGTCATCGGCCGTGAGCGTGGGGCCGATCTCGAGGGCCCGTGACGCGCTCAGGGCGAACGGGTCCAGCGACTCCCCGAGCGCGTACATGACCTGCGTGATCGGGCGCTCCTGGGCGATGTTCTTCCAGTCACGCAGTGCCCGCGCGCGCACGATCTCGAAGCGCTCGGGATCGACTTCGAACGACGCGATCCGCTGCCCGATCTCGTCGAGCATCCTCGCCTGGGGCTCGTCGTAGCCCCAGAAGCGAACCTGGAGGCCTCGATCGTCGGCACGGGTGGAGAACCCGAGCCCCGCCTCGGACAGCGGGTACCGGAACTCCTGCAGCGCGTCGGCGAGCAGGCGGGCGTAGAGCGACGTCAGCACGCGCGCACGGTCGTCGCGACGGCCTGCGGGAGCCCAGACCCAGAGGTGCCCGAAGGCCCGCGGCACCCGAAAGCTCGTGTCGGCTAGGTGCCACAGCTCGATCCCGGGAGGCGCGGGCAGCTGCCTCGGCACCGCGTCCGGCGCGCCCGCCACCAGATCCGTGCGCTGGGGCAGATACCGGTTCTCTCCGAAGGGAGCGAACCCGAGGACCGGATCCGAGCGGAAGCGCGCGATCTCCTGCGGAGTGAGGTCCCGCACGCGGTAGGGCACATCGTACAGGGGCTCGACCCGATCGGTCTGCACGCCCGGCATCGTCACGATCAGCCGCATGTTCTCGGGCACGAGGCGAGCGAGCGCGCGAACGAGGTCTCCGTCAGACAGATCCCCCACGATCGCGCCGTGGTCTAGCACGTGCTCGGGCCCGTAGAGGTAGAGGTCGCGGGCCGCCGACCGCACGGCGTGGCTCGGCCGCTGTGGCTCCGCGAACCGGAAGGCGAGCTCTCGCAGGGTGCGCTCCTCCTCCACACGGAAGGGCTCCACACCGCGGGCGGCGATCTGCCGCACGCCGGCGAAGCAAGCCGACACGAGCTCGTCGACGTGCGCAGCGCCGCCCTCGGTCAGCCGGAGCACGATCGTGAACTCGTCGTAGTCCTCCGCGCCCCCTTGGAGGCCCGCGCTCAGCGCCTCGATCCAGCCGGCGGCCTTCAGCGAGGCGAACAGCGTGCCCTCCCCTTCGTGCCCGAGGATCCGGCTGATGTAGTCGTAGGGGCGCACCGGCCATTGCTCCCGTTGGCTCGGCACCGGGAACCGTAGCTGGATCTCGCGCTGCTCCTTCAGCGGCTCCATGTCGACGCGCACCCCGAGCTGATCGGGCCGGAACGGAAGCGGCCGATCGGCCTCGGGCCTCCGCCCGCGGCGCGGGATCGCCTCGAGCCGGTCGCGGACGAGCTCCGACAGCTCGTCGACGGACTGTCGGCCCAGCACCGCAAAGGTCATCCGATCCGGCCGGTATTCCCTCCGATACAGCTCCTCGAGGGCCTTGTAGACGGGCTCCCCGTCACGGTCCCCGAGGGTGTCGAGGTTCCCGACCGAGAACTTGCTCTCGGGATGCTCGGGGTTGGTCGTGGACTTGAGCACCTGCCGGGTGCGGCGGGCCTCGTCGCGCACCTTGAGCGTGTACTCGCTGTGCACCGCGTTCCGCTCGCGGTCGACGTACGCGGGGTCGAGCGTGGGCGCCACGAAGTGGCGCGAGAAGCGATCGAACGCCCCCTCGAGGGCCTCGTGGGACACCTGGAAGTAGTAGGTCGTGCTCTCGCCCGACGTGCCCGCGTTGAGCTGGCCTCCGTTGGACTTGACGAAGACCCGGTAGTCGTCGGCGTCGGGGTACTGGTCCGTGCCCAGGAACAGCATGTGCTCGAGGAAGTGGGCGAGACCCTCGCGGTCCCTCGGGTCGGCGTAGTGCCCGACGCGCACGTGCATCGCGGCCGCCGCCATGTCGGTGTCCGGGTCCGAGATGACGAGGCCGCGAACGCCGTTGTCGAGCTCGACGAGCCCGTACTCACGGTCGTCGGTGGGGGCTTTGTGCACGAGGTCTCCCTGGTCTCCGATCGCAAGGGCCGCCGCGGGGATCAGCGCCACGACCAGGCCGAGGACCCAGGCAATCAGTCCTCGGCCTGCCGGCGGAGCCCGAAGAGCCTCATCAGGACCAGAAGCACGATGGCGCCGCCGATCGACCCGATGAAGTTGCTCGGCTCGAAGTGCCACAGGTCCTCGCTGCCGTTCACGTAGAGGTTGTAGAGGAAGCCGCCGGTGAACGAGCCCGCGACGCCCAGCACGGTCGTCCCGATCACGCCCATCGGGTCGGGCCCGGGCACGAGGAACCGCGCGATGAGCCCGGCAAACAGACCGAAGATGATGTATCCGAGAATCGTGAAGACCATGCGCTGCCTCTCCTGCTGCGACCAGGTTCGTATGGTGGACGTGCCAGCCCACGTGGGCATTGCACGTCCGCTCACGTCTCCTGACGTGGGAAGAGGAAGATGGGACCGTCGAGCACCACGTCGGTCACGCCGACCTCCAGCGCCCGGATCATCGGGTCGTTGAGCGGCTTCTCGCCCCAGAGCTCGTCGGTCTGGCCGACGAGGAAGAAGCGGACCCCGGTGCCCCAGCAGCGGTCCGCCACCATGAGCGGCATGTCCTCGCCGGTGATCTCGAACTGGCCGGAGGCATCCCCGGTGGCCTGACCATAGGTGCCCCCCCGCTGCCAGTTGCGCTCCTCGAGGGTGAGCTGCACTCCGGGAACGACGGCCTGCCCGGAGTCCTGCGCGACCCCCGAGAAGCTCATGGTGAATGTCTCGCCCTTGCTGCAGGGCTCGGGCTGCACGACCTCGCGCTCGTCGGTGTCGCCGGTCGTCGCCGTGCCGGTGGGGGTGCCCCGATCTGCGGAGGTGCCCGCGCAAGCGGTGAGGACGACGACGACAGCGGCGGTACGGCGCATCGGTGAGCTCCTCGGCAATGGCCGCATCTTACGGCGAGGCGACCTTGATGCCCACCATCACCTGCAGCGGCGCCGGGGGGCGCGCGCCGAACGGTCGCCACGACACCGGCGGCGCCGCCCCGGTCAGGTTCGTGCCCACCGCGTAGGCGGTGACTGCGTCGGTGACCGCGACGTCGACGGCGACGTCGAGGGTGGTCAGCGCGGGCACGTCCGTGCGGGAATCCGCGGGCCACGGCGCCGCCGCGTCGAGCATGGCCCCCCGGTGGCGCAGCGCGGCGCCCACGCGGAACCGCGGGTGGGCGAGCGACAGCTGCAGCGAGCTTTGATCCCGGGGCACGTAGGGCAGCCCGTCGCCCACGTTCACGCTGCCCCACTGGGAAAAGGTGGAGTCGAAGCGGCGGCGGAACTGACCCTCGGTGCGCGTGTAGGACAGCTCGAGCGGCACCGAGAGCTGCCGCGGCAGCAAGAACGTGTGCGCGACCAGGGCCTCGACCCCGTAGACCCATGCGCGTCCGGCGTCGAACTGCTGCGCGACCTGGGCGTCGCTGCACCCGCCGCTGAACGTGCACTGCGCCGTGAGGTTGGCGTAGTCGTTGAAGAAGCCGACCACCTCGGCGCGCGAGCCCGCCTGGCCGACCCGCAGCCCGGCCTCGACGTTCGTGCTCGTCTCGGGCTCCGCGAGCGCGCCGCTGCCCGAGATCGACACCGGACTGAACCCGCGATGGATACCCGCGAGCGCGGCCACCCCCGGGG
Source organism: uncultured Enterobacteriaceae bacterium (assembly GCA_964393165.1). Taxonomy (GTDB): domain Bacteria; phylum Myxococcota_A; class UBA796; order UBA796; genus DRPG01. The sequence continues at coordinate 10,790 of CAYMSU010000008.1, read as the reverse complement.
TGAGGTCGGCGAGCAGGCCGAGGCCAGGCAGCACGACCGTGGTGCGCGCGATGTCGGTGACCCCCACGACCTGGGTGCCGATGCTCTCCACCCGGAGCCCCGGGACCAGGTGAACCCTGCCGCCGAGCTCCAGATCCTCGTGGACGTAGGCCGCGAGCGCGGTCGCTCGGGTGTCGGAGTCGAGCAGGGTGAGCTCGGGCGCCTCCGCGGGCACGAGCCTCCCCGAGCGCATGTCGTGAGGGTCCTCGGTGTGCAGCCGGCGCACGCGATCGTGGTGCAGCCGCACGCCGGCCTCGAAGCGCGAGGTGACGCCAGGAACGTCGGCACGCCAGCGCAACCGGGACTGGACGCCCGTCGAGGCGAACTGTCGGTCGTTGGTGCCGATCTGCAGCCGCTGCGCGGGGCTGGTCGAGTCCTCGTCGCCCCGGAGGATGGCCAGGAACACCGCCCGCTCCCCCTCCGGGGACTGGAGGACGGAGTGGAGGTTGGGACCGTCCGCGAAGCGGTTGAGCTTGCGCCAGGCCCGATCCAGGCCATGGTGGTAGGCCACGGTGCGCAGCTGGACGTCGCCGAGCACGAGAGGCCAGGCGACCTGGAGCTGCGTCCGACGCCACCGCATGCGGCCGAGCTGGCTGGCGGCGTAGCGGCGGTAGGGCGTCTCGGCGAAGTCCTCGCCGGACAGTCCGAGGTAGGTCTCGTTGGACTGCTCCTCGGCGTAGCCGGCCTTGAGCTCGAGGCCGGTGTGCACGCGGCTCCGGGGATCGGTGCGGACCTGCACCTTCAGCATGAGCTCCCGACGGTCGAAGCCCGTGTCTCCGCCACCATCGAGCTGCTTGAAGCCGCTCGAGCCGAGGCCCACGCCCTCGATCAGGATGCCCGCGTGGCGCCCGCCGCCCCCTGCCCAGGTGTGCACCTTGTGCGTGCCCCGCAGCCCCAGGGCGGCATCCACGGCCGCGCGCCACCCGTCGGGGATGGGCCGTGTCTTCAGGTTGATGGCCCCGCCGATGGTCTGGGGGCCGTGCTGGATGCTCGCCGCCCCCTTGAACACCTCCACGCCGACCATCCGGGTGACCAGCGGAAAGTAGTAGGCGGCCGGCGCAGCGTAGGGCGCCGGCGCGAACGGCACCCCGTCCTCGAGCAGGGTGACCTTCGCCGACCGGTCGGCGTTGCCCCCGCGCAGGCCGATGTTGGGCCGCAGGCCGAACCCGTCCTCGTCGCGCACGTAGATGCCGGGCACCTGGCCCAGCACCTGGTGGATGTCGTCGTACTCGAACTGCTCGAGCGCAGCCTCGTCGAGCACGTAGGCCGAGCCCGCGACCCGCGGTGCCCCCCCGTCGGTGACCACGATCTCGATGTCGATGTCGGCGCCGTCTTCGTCATCGCCCGGCTCGGCCTCCGCCGGGCCGTCGCCGTGGGCGGGGCCGGGCAGCAGCAATCCAAGGGAAGCCACCAGCACGAGCCGCGCGAGCGGTCGCCAGGCCACCTGGGGCTTCCCCACGAGCTGGCGCAGCGGCCCCCACCAGGCCGACACGAGGTCGTCGCCGTGGTTGCGATCCTCGGCGCGCAGGCCGAACCGCGCCGGAGGCCGGGCTCCGGCAGGCGCCCACGAGCCACCCAGGCGATCCCACACCGCCAGCCAGGTGCCGAAGTTGACCCGATCGCCGCCGAGCGCATGGTGGAGCTGGTGCTGGGCGGGGCTGACGAGGACGCGCTCCAGCGGCCCGAACCGCAGCCATGCGTGGCTGTGGCGCAGGTTCCCCGTGAGCACGTTCGCAACGAAGCCGACGCCGTGGACCCCGAGCAAGGTCCACTCGGTGGCCTGCCCCCGGAACAACCAGAAGAAGGCGCCGCTCACGAGCCCGGTGACGACGAGCCCGCGCAGGCCGTAGAGCAGAGACTCCGCAGGGTGGATGCGGTGGAACGTGAGCGGGGTGAGCACCTCGGCGGAGTGGTGCACCTGGTGGAACGCCCACAGCGCCGGCACCTCGTGCATGAGCCGGTGCACGAGGTAGCGGGAGAGGTCCCAGGCCACGAACAGCACGAGGGTATAGGCCGCGGTCACCGCTGCGTTCGACCAGCCGAGCACGGGTGCGCCGAGGACGCCGTCGAGCCCCCGGACCAGGCGGGTGGCGAGCCACCACCCGCCGCCGAGCACCGGCAGCCAGCCGAGCGCACGGAGCAGCTGCCGCCCGAGGAACAGCTGAAGGTCGAGGCGGCTGCTCCGGTGCAGCAGCACCGCGACCGCTCGGGAGGGCGACACCTCGCCCCGCGAGGCGTGGACGACCAGCGCCACGGCCGCGGCCACCACGAGGCCGCCCCACCAGGTGCGGCTCCCCGGGTCCGCGAACGGCTCGAGGAGCGCCGCGCCGATCAGCTGGAGGTCCAAGGTCTACGTCTCCGCTCAGTCGTTGTCGCCCGCGGCCTCGGACGGAAGGCGGAGCTCGAGCACCACGGCGAGATCGCCCTTGAGGTCGTCGGTGATCCGCTGCACGGCCGTGTAGAGCGACTCCGCCTGCGCCCGATCGGCCACGAGGACCTCGTCGAGCGTCCTCGTCGTGCCCTCGGCGAGCGCGAGCGCCTCGTCGGTGTTGGCCCGGACCCGCGCGCCGAGGTCGCCGTGGCCAAGGTCGTCGAGCAGGTCGTCGAAGCCCTGCCCCTCCCCCCCGCGGAACACGGCCCGGAAGCCCCGGAGGTTCGCCGCGACCCACACGAGCGACAGCCCCGAGGCCGCACCCTCGACGGTGTCGGCGCAGTCCGACTCGCACCCGAGGGGCTCGGCGAGCTTGCGGTCCTTGGTGACCGTCTCGAGGTAGAACATCGCGTCGAACAGCGCGGTGAGGGCCTCTCGCTCGGTGGCGTAGGGCGAACCCTCGCTGCCCGGGCTCGCTAGCTGGTCGCCGAACGCCTCGCCCTCGGCCGACCACGCCTGCTGCAGCTCGACCACGACCTCCTGCACGCCGTCCACGAGGCGGACCGCGTAGTCCGCCCGCTGCTCTGCCAGGCCGACGTCGCCGAGGGCGTCCCAGCCGGCGTCGAGTCCCACCTGGCCGGGGCACGTGTGCTCCGGCCCCGCGTAGAGCAGGTGCTCGAGCGCATCGAGCCCGTACGCGTTGACCAGGTTGGTCGTGAAGAAGTCGTCGCGGTCCCACTCGGCCGCGACCGTCTCCTGGTCCACCTTGCACGGGCTCGCGGTGGGCCAGGAGTAGACTTCGTCGCGCAGGTCGCGCCCGCCCGGATCCGTCAACGCGCTCGCGGCGGGTCCGACCTGCATGAGCTCGAGCTCCTGCCAGACCGTCGTCGCTGCCGCGAACGCGGCCCGGGCCTCGTCGCGGGCGACAGGCCCCGCCTCGGTCCCCGCGCGGTCCGCCCACGTCGCCACCGCCTCCGCGAGCCCCTCGAGCTCGCCCTCGAACCGCGCCAGCGCCGGGATCACGACCTCGGGCCCGGCATCGGCGAGCACCTCGCCCGCACCGAGCGGCGCCGTCTCGGTGTCGACCGGGTCGCAGCCTCCGGTCGGCTGCATCGCCGTGAGCACCGCGAGTGCGGCCAGCACCAGCACCGAGCGCGTCAGCCCGCGCCCCTCACCAACCGCCGAGGCCATCGTCGTCTCCCATGTTCGCGTCGTCGAAGTCGTAGGCCTCGGCCAGGAGCGCCCGCGCGGAGAGCAGCCCGGAGCGATAGGTCGCGCGGTCCTCCTCGGAGTCGCTCGCGATCGCGGGGGACTCCCCGAGGAACGCGTGCAGCTGCGCGAAGTCCTCGTCCGACAAGGGCGAGTGGGGGTTGAACTGGAAAGCCAGGGCGAACCCCTTCGCCTCGGACCAGTGCTTGGCGTGTGTGGCGAAGTCGTACCCGTCGGTCCCGATGGCGTCCATGTCCTGGATGGTGTCGTTGATGTAGTGCACGACCGTGGCGGCAAGCGCCTTCTCCCAGGCCTCGAGCGCCTGGTCCCGGTGGGTGCGCAGCGTGTCGAGCTCTTCGTCGGTGAGCGGCCCGTCCGTCGACGCGAGCAGCGTGCGGCCGGCCATGAACCCGTCCCAGGCCTGCGCCGTGAAGTCGGTCGCGACCACCGCCCCGAGGTCGCGCTTGGCGGCGTTGCCGCTGTGTCCCCACGAGACCTCGGTGAGCAGGTCGATCCGCCCGTCGCCGTCGACGTCGCGAGCGCCGGGATCGGCGATCTGCGCGTCGGTCCACGAGCCATAGGTGCGCGCAGCCCCGAAGTAGCCGAAGCCCTCGTCCCACGCGTGCTCGAGCGCCGTGTAGTTCTTGCCCTCCTCCACCGCGCTGTGGTCCGCGAGCAGGCCCTTGCCTTCCTCGTCGTCGTCGAGGTAGTCGTCGGCCGACTGCGAGAACGCGATGGCCCCCCGCAGGAACTTCTCCAGGAGCTGCTGCAGATCCTGGCCCTCCTCGGTCAGGTACACGGCGGACAGCGGCGTGCCCTCGGGGTCGACTGGCTCGTCGGAGCCCAGCCGGCGGCCGGCGAGCTCGTCGATCTCCTGGATCCAGGCCCGCACGAGCGCCTCGGGATCGGTGCCGCCCCACCCGCCGAACGCCTTCGACCAGTCGCGGTGCTGGCCGACGGGATCGTTGCCCGCGATCTTGCCCGTCAGGTCCTTGTCGGTGGAGATCTCACCCCACGTCGACTGGAGCGCCGCCGGGTCGAAGGACAGCCCGTGCTCGAGCTCGGACGAGGTGCTGTCGTCGAAGTCCAGGTAGAACTCGAGCTCGGCCGCGACGTCGCCGGCCTCCGGCGCGAAGCCCTCGTCGATCCGCGCGGTGAGGCCGCCGATGCGCGCCTTCATCGCCTCGATGAGGGCCTGGCGGAAGACCTGCCCGGAGTACGAGACCGAGTCCGTGCCGTCGAGCCGGCTGGCGAACGCGTACCCCTCGCCGAGAGGAGGTGTTCCGCCTGTGTCGGCGCCCGTCTCCGGGTCCTCGCCGAGAAGAGGTGTTCCGCCTGTGTCGGCGCCCGTCTCCGGGTCGTCCGAGGGAGAGCTACCGGCACAGCCGCACAGGAGCGCCGTGCAGAGCAGCATGGAGGGGGAAGAGACGCGCAATTGGGACCTCCTGAGGGTTTCAGCCAAATGAAACCGGTTTTCATTTTCATCTTCACCCCGCCGGTGTAGCACGTATCCCCCAGGTGCGTCAACCCTCAGCGGGAGCGGCGGCCCCCCGGGCGCCGCCGCTCCTCGAGCTGCAGCATCTCGTCGAGGAGCCGTCGGTACGACGCGAGGAGCGGAGCCCCTACGCGCGCTTCGGCGTCGCAGCCGTCTTCGCCGGGGCGGTGCAGGCAGTCCCGGTAGCGGCACGCGACGTCGCACACAGCGGGGAAGTGGCGGCGGATCTGCTCCGCTTCGAGCCGTCCGGGCGCGAACGTCCGGATGCCGGGGGAGTCCACGAGCTCGGCGCCGGAGGGCAACGAGAAGATGCGGGACCCGGTGGTGGTGTGCTGGCCGGTGCCCCAGTGCTCGGACAGGTCACCGATCGCGCCCACGTCGACGCCCGGCAGCAGGGCTCTCGCGAGCGACGTCTTGCCGACGCCGGAGTGCCCGACGAGCGCCCACGCCCCCTCGGTGCCGAGTCGCGCGGTGAGGGCCTCGATGCCCGCCCCCGAGTGGGCGCTCACCTCGAACAGCTCCACGCCCGCGTCGCGGCGATGGGCCAGGGCCTCCGCCACCTCCGGAGGCATCCCCTGGTCCACCTTGTTGACGACCCCCACTGCGGCCAGCCCGCCCGCGCCGGCGGCCACCACGTAGCGATCGAGCAGGCCGGCGCGAAACGGCGGCTCGACGGGGGCCGTCACGACGAGCAACCCGGCCAGGTTGGACGCCAGGATCTGCTCGCGCCCTCGCAGATCCGAGCGAACCAGCGCCGTCCTGCGCGGCTCCACGCCCACGATCTTGCCGCCCTCCCCGGGCACCGGAACCCACGCGACGTCGTCGGCGACGACCGCCCGATGCCCGGCGAGGAAGCACACGTGCTCTTCGTGACCGGCGCGCACGAGCACCCGCCGGCCTCGCGTGGCCACCACCCGACCCTGCCGGCGTTCGCTCACCGGACCTCGACGGACGCGCACCGCACGCGGATGCCTCCCCGGCGCTTCTCGACGAACCACGGATCGAACCCGTGCTCCTCGAGCTGGCCGCGGAGCCGGTGCACGAGCACTGCGAGCCGCTTGCCGGCTCTCGGATCGCGGCCCCACACCCCGGTGATCGCCTCGTCGGACGAGCACCACCCCGCCTCCGCCGGGCGCGCGCCGCTCTCCCGGTCGCGGGCGAGCTTTCGGGCGAGCACGAACAGGAGCACCCCGCGGTTGCCGGTGACCACGCACTCGTGGCCCTCCCGGGGGTCGCTCACGACGACCGCGGGCCCCCCGGCCGCGTTCGCATCGGCCCGCAGCACGTAGTCGTAGGGCTCCCCGCTGCGGTCCACGGTCGGCGCGGGCAGGCCCGCCTCCTCGACGACCCGCAGGTCGTGGCCAGCGACCTGGAACACCTCCCCGACGTCGACCTGGCGCTCCTCCTGGGCGGTCCCCACCCAGATCTCGCCGTTCGCGTGGAACAGGATGGTGGCCGCGCGAGGCAGGCCCTCCACGCGGAGGTCGCACTCCGCGCCGCTGCCGACGAGGAACCGCTCGGCGTGCACGAGCAGGCGGACCCCCGCCGAGAGATCTTCGACATGGCGCAGGGGGGGCTCCCCGCCGACCGCCGCCGCGCCCCCGACGACCTCGACCTCGTAGCTGACCCCGAGCCGAAGTCGATCCCCGGCAGCGAGCCGCGCGGAGCCGGAGACGCGATCCCCGTTGCGCCAGGTGCCGTTGCGCGACGCGAGATCCCGGACCCACGCCGTGCCCCCTTCCACCCATACCTGGGCGTGGTGCCAGGAGACGGTGTCGTCGGCCAGGACGAGGTCGTTGCTGGGCGCCCGCCCGATCGTGAGCGCCTTGTCGCCGAGCGGGATCGCTCCTCCGGCGCTCGGCAGTTTCAGCTCGACGGATGCCGCCATCGGAGCAGCTTACTCGGTGTCCGCGGGCGGCCCCACCCAAACGATCGCGAAGGGGACGGGGACGTCGGCGCGAGGGGGCCACAGCTGCCCCACCCACACTCCGGAGTGCGCGCTCGGGCGGGCGGACAGGCGCAGCCCCGCGGGCTCCTCGAGCTCGAGCGCGCCGTCGACCAGCTCGCCGCGCAAGACGCTGCGCCCCTCGTGGGTCCCGAGCCGCAAGGACATCCGGGCCACGAACTGGTCGCGCTCCCGGCCGAGGACCAGGACGAGCGGCCGCTCCCCGTCGAGGTTGCCCCGCCACTCCCCCACGGTCGGAGCCTCCGGCTCGGACGCGACGGGCGCGACGACGACGCCGGCATCGGCCTCGGTCGGTACCGCTGGCGTAGACGACGGCGCCGGCCCCGGCGGCTCCGACGACGGGTCGAGCAGCGGGCGCCCCGCCAGACCGGCCGCGGTGAGCACCATCACGAGCACCACGCCGAGCCACAGGGCCGTCCGACCCGGGCGGTGCTGCCCCACCGCCCGCCAGTCGTGGGGGCCGACCCGGGGCGGCCGGCCCCCGACCGTCAGGCGGGGCGCGGGCTCCCGCAGCGCCGCCACGGCGCCCGATGGCGCCTCCGCGGCGGCCGCCGACGACGTGGGGATGTAGGTGTCGGGAGCCTCGAGGCGCCGACGTCGCGCCGGAGGAAGCCCCTCGAGGGCCGCCGAGACGGCCAGGAGCTCGTCCTTCATCTCCGACGCGGAGTGGTGCCGATCGGTCGGGTCGGCCTGGGTCGCGCGACGCAGGATCTCCCGCAAGGGGACCGGTACGTCGCTCCACCGGGGACTGTGGGGCGGCGCGAGGTACAGGTCGACCGGGGTGTCCTGGGTGACCAGGTTGAACAGCGTGCACGCCACGCCGTAGAGGTCCGCCGCAGGCCCCACGGCCCGCGCGTCCAGCCGCTGCTCGGGGGCCATGAACCCCACGCTGCCCAGCGCGACGCCCGTTCGCGTGCCGCTGGCCTGCACGATCCTCGCGATCCCGAAGTCGCTCAGCGCAGCCTCGTCCGGGCCCCGGAGCAGCACGTTGGCGGGCTTGACGTCGCGGTGGACCATGCCCGCGTCGTGGGCCGCCGCGAGGGCGTCGAGCACCTGGCGCATCAGCTGCAAGGCCCGGTGGGGCGCGAGCGGCCCCTCGCGAGCGAGCTCGTCGGCCAGCGAGCCCCCCTCCGCGTACTCCATCACGATGTAGTCGCGACCCTCGTGCACGCCCTGGTCGAAGACCCGCACGACGTGCGGATGATCGAGCGAAGCCAGCGCCCGGGCCTCGGCCCGCATGCGCTCGCGGCGCTCCTCCGCCCCGGGACCGGACACCGGCAGCAGCAGCTTGAGCGCCCGCGGTCGGTCGGTGATCAGGTCCCACGCGAGCCAGACGACGGCGGTGCCGCCGGTGCCGATCTCCGTGTCGAGCCGGTAGCGCTCGCCGACCAGCTGCTGCATTCCTGGTGCTCCCGTGCGCTATAGCTATAGGCCTGCGGCCCCGGAACGCCCATGCGCAGAGACATCCTGGAGATCGACAGTCGCTACGAGAGCAGCCCGCGCGAGCTGTCGCTGCACCTGCAAGACGTCGAGAGCATGCGGCTCGTCCTGACGGGCGACTCCGTGATCGACTGGCAGCGCCTCGCGTTTCGCCACCTCGACGACGTCGACGGCTTCCTGGCCACCCACTGCATCGTGGCCACCGACCCGGAGGACCGGGAGCGCCTGCGCTTCGTCTACAACGAAGCCGTCAGCTACCTCGAGGAGCTCCTCCGGCTCCGATTCCCGAAGGAGCTGCGCGACCCCGCCGACGTGCGCGAGGTGTTCGTCTACGCGAGCCAGTGGGGGGGCTTCCGGCGTACCCAGATCCTCTCGTGCGTGATCCTGAAGCTCATGCACGTGATTCATCACATGGAAGCTGCCGACCTGAAGTTCCGGCTCCCCGTGGGGGAGGCCCAGTACCTCGAGATGGCTCACCGCCGGATCCTGCAGGCCGCGCAGGAGCTCCAGCACGGGGGCGCGCCCTTCGTGTCCTTCTACGGCTCGCGCAAGTCGCGCTCGTCGATGATCACCAAGCTTCTCACCAAGCGCGAGGAGGTCGCCTCCACGATCTTCGACAAGCTGCGGTACCGCGTGGTGGTGCCCCACCACCGCGACATCCCCACCGCGCTCGGGTGGCTCACGCGCGAGATCATCCCCTTCAACTACATCGTGCCCGGCGAGAGCCACAACAACCTGTTCGACCCCTCGGGGCTCGTGGAGCTGCTGCCCGAGAGCGAGCGGGAGCGCGCCCAGGAGGTGCCGGTGGACTTCTCGAGGGTGTTCACGAAGAACGAGTTCTCCGGCGCGAGCTACCAGGCGATCAACTGGATCTGCGACTACCCGGTGCGGATCCCCAACTCGGTCGAGAACCCGTACTCGATGGAGCTCGGCCGCGTGGTCTACGTCAACGTGGAGTTCCAGCTGCTCGACGAGGCCACCGCGCGCGCCAACGAGGAGGGCGAGAACGCGCACCACATCTACAAGGCACGGCAGTACCGGAGGGTCGCGGCCCGCCTCAAGCGCGGGGCCGCCGGGCTCGACGAAGCGTAGCCCTCAGCGAGTACTCGATCAGACGATGTGGCTTCCGCCGCCACCGGCCCGACGCGCGGCCGCGATCTGCTTCTGGGCGGGGCCGGGGTTCCGACCGTCGATCAGCCAGCTGATCAGCGGCACGATCAGGACACTGTAGATGCCGCCGATCACGCCGGTGACCACGCGAGCCGTGACGTGCGGGGCCTCCTCGCCCTCCGCGAGCGTCTCCGGCGCCATCGCCTCGAGCGGGCTCAGGGTGGCGAACGACCACAGCAGGAACGCGATCGGCAGGAAGATCCAGAGCTGGTACCACTTCAGCTTGGGCTTCGAGAGCCCCGTCTCGTTCATCATCACGCCCCAGAGCGGCGCGAGCACCAGGCACAGCCCCCACACGCCCCAGGCGAGGCCGGTCCGGGTGCCCCCGGCATCCATGGCGAGGATGACGGGCATGCCCACCACGTAGGCCGACAGCACCGTGACGGGGATTGACTTCTCGATCGCCGTCAGCCAGTTGTCGCCCTGCTTGAGGCCCTCCTCGACGACCTGACGCTCGATGGGATCCTGGATCGACTCGGTGTTCCTGACAATCGGACCGGCCATTGGTTACTCCGCATGGTGCTGGTTGAACGCTCTCATTCCCGCCGACGCCCATTCGAGCGTCGCGCTGGTCGCTGGCGACCGGCGCCGCACTGTACGCAAGATCGATGGTCGGAATCAAGCGCCGCGGATCCGCGCGAGGACTGCACGCGCCGTGCTGGTCAGCCCCTCCGGGTCGAGGGCGGCCTCGACCGCTCGCTGCGCCAGCGCCTCGTCGAACGCCTGCCGCCGCTCGTCCTCGGACAGGTCGAAGAACGCGGGCGAGGGCCCCACGCCGCCCCACGGATCGCGCTCCCGGAAGGCGGACACGACGAGCTCGATCAACGCTTCACGTTCCAAGGGCCCCCCGGGAGATGCCGGCGGCCTGCAGGCAGGCCAGGAGCAGCGCTCTCGCGCGACCCACGTTCTTGAGGAAGGTGTTCGGCTTCATTCCCATGCGCTCCGCGAGATCCCGGTCGGACTGCGGACCAGCCTCGAGTCGCGCCGTGAGCGCTCGCGCGGGCTGCGGGGGCAGGCGCCGCCGACACTCACGGACAGCCTCCCACAGCAGCGGATCGGGGGGATCCGGCGCGTCCACCGCGGCCTCGGCGTTCAGGCGA